>USDK01000066.1 GCA_900553355.1 uncultured Lachnospiraceae bacterium | reverse complement strand
GGTAAGGCAGAGGTCTGCAACACCTTCATCACCAGTTCAAATCTGGTTGGCGCCTTTTATATTGCTCCAATCCCGGAAAAGGGGTTGGGGCTCTTTTTATGAAATCCAGGGGTTGATTATGATCCGGAGCGGTGGGAGATGGACTGGAAGAGCGGCTTTTTTTACCGGAAGGGGTGGAAGTTCTATACCGGGGAGAAGAAAAGAAAAAGCACGCTGCACTTGGCGGTGCAGTGTGCTTTTGACTTATTATTTTCCGCGCAGCCTTGCCAGAAGTCCTTTTTTCTTCTGCGGAGTATCCAGCGGCCCCCGGATTCCTTTGACTGCAGTGATGTAGATTCCGCTGACGGTCGCCTTTACTTCCTTCTTTACAGGAATCAGAGGATAAATCTGGGCATCACACATAAGAGTCATGATCTTAGGTCCGACTTTTGCCTTTACGACCGGAACTTTTGAGCGCCGCAGATATTTCGGAGTGCTTTCAAGGACGATCGGAGGAAAATCAGCGTCTTTTAAGCGCATCTTTCCTTTGTCGATGATCAGCATGGAAATAGTCTGAGCCATAGCATCAATCTGTTCCTGCTGTTCTGCCTGCTTCTTTTCTGCTCTTTTTCCCAAAAAATATAATACGACACATGCGATAATCAGTACGATTAAAATCACAAGTAATACGATAGATAACGTGCTCACGACAGACCTCCTAAATACTAAATTTCACGCAACTTATTGTATCATTGTTTCTGGACAAGTGCAAGAGATTTGAGATTATAGGGTTACTTTTCTTGACAGAATCGCTATAATATAAGGATGGAAGGAGGATGGCATGCCTGAGCATATCGGAGAAATATTTACAACATCATATATGTGGCTGTGGGAGCATATGTTTCTGATCAATGTGATTTTTTCTTTTCTGATCATCTTTTTTCAGAGAAGAAATCCCACAACGGTCTGGGCCTGGCTCCTGCTGCTTTATTTTATACCAATCCTGGGATTTATCCTGTATCTGATCCTGGGACAGAACTTCCGGAAAGAGCGGATGTTCAAGATGAAAGAGATCGAAGGAGAGATTAAATATGCGGTCCGCCGGCAGGAGGAATCCATCTACCGGAAAAAGCTAAGGCTGAGGGATCCGGAGCTGGAGCGTTTTAAAAGCCTGATTCTCTATAACCTGAATGAAGGAGAGGCTGTGCTGACGGATAATAATGATATCCGGATCTATACAGATGGAAGAGAAAAATTTAACGCGCTGTTAAATGAGATGGATCATGCAAGAAACTATATCCATATCCAGTATTATATCATCCGCAGTGATGAGCTGTGGAAGGAAATCGAGGAGATCCTGTTAAGAAAGGCCAGGCAGGGCGTGGAAATCCGGATCCTTTTTGACAGCATGGGCTGCCGGGGGCGCAAAGGGATGCATAAGGCAGACTGGGACCGTCTCAAGAAAGCCGGGATCCAGGTGGCGGAGTTCTTTCCTGCCGTACTTGGAAAGCTGCAGCTTCGTGTCAATTACCGCAATCATCGGAAGATCGTGGTGATCGATGGACGGATCGGATTTGTGGGCGGTTTCAACGTGGGCCGGGAATATCTGGGAAAGGACCCGAAATTCGGATACTGGAGAGACACCCATATCTGCATCGAAGGTTCGGCAGTCACATCACTTGCAGTCCGGTTTGTGCTGGACTGGAATTATGCGGCCAGAGAAAACATTTTTCTGGAAGATCGTCTGTTTGAAATTCCCACATATGTGAGAAACGGGAGGGATCCGGTGCAGATCATCTCCAGCGGACCGGACTCCAGAAGCCAGGTGATCCGGAATAATTATCTGCGACTGATCCATATGGCAAGAAAGAGCATTTATATCCAGACGCCGTATTTCATTCCGGATGATGATATCAAAGATGCATTGATCATCGCAGTAAAATCAGGGATTGATGTGCGGATCATGGTACCCTGCAAGCCGGATCATCCATTTGTATACTGGGCGACTTATTCCTATCTGGGAGAGATGATCGAGGCAGGGGCACGCTGCTACACCTATGACAATGGATTTCTGCATACGAAATGTCTGTGCGTGGACGGACTGGTGAGCTGTATCGGGACCGCCAATATGGATATCCGGAGCTTTGCGCTGAACTTTGAGGTCAATGCGGTGATCTACAGCGCAAGGACGACAGAAAAGCTGATGGAAGCATTTGAAAACGATATTCCAAGGAGTACGCTGGTGACAAGAAAGAAATATAAGCAGAGGAGCCTGGTGATCCGGGCAAAAGAGCAGTTCTGCCGTCTGCTGTCACCGGTGCTGTAATGGGATTCTTTTGTGAAATATCCTGAAAAATACTAGGAAAGTAGAAGGAGATATGCTATAACATAAGAGTGTAATTTTATTAGCTTACGAGGTGTAATATGAAGAAAAAATTAGTAATGATGTTAACAGGGATCTTTGCAGCATCCATGATGCTGGCAGGATGCGAGGCAAGCAAAGGACTTGAGACAGATGATCTGAAGATCACACAGTATAAAGGCGTAGAAGTAAGTGAGGTGGACAAGCCGGAGAAAGTCACGGATGAAGACGTGGATGCGGCGATCCAGGCGAATCTGCAGACCAATGCGACGACCGAGGAGGTTACGGACCGGGCGGTGGAAGAAGGGGATACCGCGACGATCGATTTCACCGGCAAGATCGACGGAACAGAGTTTGAAGGCGGTTCCAGTACAGATTATCCGCTGGTAATCGGATCAGGTTCCTTTATTGAAGGTTTTGAAGACAGTATCATCGGCCATAATATCGGCGATACCTTTGACTGGAACGGAAAGTTTCCTGACGACTATAGCAATGCCGACTATGCAGGAAAAGATGTGACCTTTACCATTACCGTGAAAGGGATCAGCGTGGAAAAGGTGCCGGAGCTGACAGATGATTTTGTAAAGAGCGTATCCGACAAATCTACAACCGTTGACGAATATAAAAAAGAAGTAAAGAAGCAGCTGGAAGATGAGGCTCAGGCTACTTATGAAGACACTCTCCGTCAGGAAGTATGGCAGACCGTGCTGGACAATACAGAGGTGAAGAAGTATCCGGAAGACGAGGTCAAAGAGATGTCAGATTCTCTGACCGAGCAGTATCAGTCCGCGGCGGATTACTACGGACAGGAGATGTCAGACTTCATCGAGCAGCAGATGGGAATGTCCATGGATGAGTTTAACAGCCAGGTGGATGATGCCGTGCGCAGCAGCATCAAAGAGACCATGGTGACAGACGCCATTGCGAAGAAAGAAAAGATCAATCCAAGTGATGACGAATACAACGAACAATTTGAAGATATGGCAGAAGCTTACGGCTACGAAGATGTAGATGCACTGAAAGAGGCTGCAGAAGAAGATGATCTTAAAGAGATTGCCTTAAGCAATCTGGTAAAAGACTGGCTGGTGGATAACTGCATTCAGGTGGCCGGAGAATAACAGTGGAAAATAAAAATAGGACGTAGACTTTTGCAAAAGGGTCTACGTCCTATTTTGGAAAACAGGGTGGAGTCGATATGTTGAACAAATGGAATGCAGCAATTGAAAAGAGGATGGCTTTTGTTACGCCTACCTGTCTGATCTTAGGCGTGTTGTTCCCGGAAATCGCCGGAAAAGGCGTGCCGCTGGTGCCTGTGATGTTTGCGGTCATGACGTTTATCGGAGCTTTGAAGTCAAGCTTTCGGGATATCGGGGCTGTGTTTAAGCACCCGTTTCCGCTGCTTCTGTCCATATTTATCCTGCATGTAGTAATGCCTGCGGCTGCCTGTGGCCTGGGGCATCTGCTGTTTCGGGATAATGTGGAGATGATCACGGGAATGGTGCTGGAATTTGCCGTGCCGACAGCAGTTGTCGGGGTGATGTGGGTATCGATCTACAAGGGAAATAACTCCATGATTCTCTCGCTGGTAGTGATTGATACGGTGCTGGCTCCTTTTGTGATCCCGGCGACGCTGCACATCCTGATAGGAGCAAAGGTGGAGATGAATACGGCAGAGATGATGCAGGAACTGGTCTTTATGATCGCACTGCCGGCGGTGGCGGCAATGTGTCTGAATCAGTTCAGTCATGGGAAGGTGAAAGAGACATGGCCTCCCAGATTGGCCTTTTTCTCAAAGCTCTGTCTGATCTTTGTTGTAACTTCGAATTCTTCAAAGGTGTCTTCCTATGTGCGGCATCTGACCTGGGAGAGAGTGATGGCGGCTCTGGGGATACTTTTCCTCGCGGCTTTTGGGTATATGCTGGGGTGGCTGATGGCTCATGTGCTTAAGATGGGACGGGAGAATGCGGTTTCTGTTATGTACGGGGCTGGTATGCGCAATATCAGTGCGGGGGCAGTGATCGCGACGGCGTATTTTCCGGGAGAAGCCCTGTTCCCGGTTATGATAGGCACATTGTTTCAGCAGGTACTGGCGGCAAGCTTTGGCGCGTGGATCTCAAGAGCGAAAAAGGAAAACAAGGGGCAGAAGATGATAGAGAGGAACAGTGAGGCATGAAGATTATTATTTCTCCGGCAAAAAAGATGAAGTGCCATCCCGATGATCTGGCGCCGAAGACGACGCCGGTATTTTTAGAAGAGACGAAAAGACTGCTGAACTGGCTGAAAGGCCTTTCTTATGATGAGGCGAAAGCGCTCTGGGCCTGCAGTGATAAGATCGCAGAGGAAAATTATCAAAGAATCCGGACGATGGACCTGGCAGCAGGACTGACGCCGGCCATCCTGTCTTATGAGGGGATTCAGTATCAATACATGGCGCCGGCCGTATTTGAGGAAGAGGCGATGCGGTATATCCAGGATCATCTGCGGATCCTGTCCGGGTTCTACGGAGTGCTGAAGCCTTTTGACGGAGTGACTCCCTATCGACTGGAAATGCAGGCAAAGGGAGGAGCGGACGGATGCAGGACCCTTTATGAATTCTGGGGAGATAAAATTTTCCGTGAGGTCCGGGACGAAGACCGGACGATTCTGAACCTTGCCTCAAAGGAATATTCGAAATGCATCGAGGCTTTTCTGGATCCGGAAGACCACTTTATTACCTGTGTGTTTGGCCAGCTCATAGATGGGGAGGTAAAACAAAAGGGAACCCTGGCAAAGATGGCAAGGGGTGAGATGGTCCGGTTTATGGCCGAGAGGCAGATTGAAGATATTAAGGAGATCCGCGGCTTTGACCGGCTTGGCTATCGGTTTGACGCGTCCAGGTCTACAGAAGAATGTTACGTGTTCTTGAAGGAGGACGAGCAGTATGACAAGAAAAAATGAGATCAGATGCATCGCCCTGGATCTGGATGGAACCACTTTGAACAGTAAGGGACAACTGAGTGAAAGAAACAGAAAAGCCATTGAAAGGGCTCTGGAACATCATATTCAGGTGATCATCGCAAGCGGACGTCCCCTTGCTTCACTGCCAGAGGAGGTGGTCAGGATCCCGGGAATCCGCTATGCGGTGACTTCAAACGGGGCGGCAGTCTGTGATCTGGACTCGGGAAAGACGCTTAAGGAATATCAGCTGACCGGTAAATCCGTAGAAGAAATCCTGGCGCTGACCAGCGGAATGGATGTGGCTTATGAGGTTCTGAAAGGAGGAATTCCCTATGCGGAAAGCTCTTATGTGGAAGATCCGGTGCGGTATGGGGCTTCGGCTATGGCTGTTCCCTATATACAGAGGACAAGAAGATCGATTGAAGATATACAGGGCTTCATCAGAGCAAACAGGGATGAACTGGATTGCATGGATGTGGTGATCAGGGAAGGCAAGGAAGAACTGTGGAAAAGAATTGAGTCAGAAGTGGCGGATGTTTATGTAACCTCCTCGGTGCCGCAGCTTCTGGAAATCTCCTATAAAGAGGCCGGGAAAGCGGCGGCGGTGGGCTTCCTTCTTGACCGGCTGGATCTTGGGTGGCAGAACCTGGCGGCCTTCGGGGACGGAGATAACGACAGAGAACTGCTGAAGGCTGCAGGGATCGGCATCGCGGTGGCCAATGCAGTCCCGGGATGCAGAAAGGATGCGGATAAGGTAACCTGTTCCAATGATGAGGATGGCGTAGGGATAGAGCTGGAGCGGATGCTTTTCATCTGAACAGGTAAAGAAAAGACTGCTGTGTCAATCGATATGATACAGCAGTCTTTTTTATTTTATAATTTTTCGCCTGTCAGCATTTCGTAGCCCTGAAGATATTTATCGATGGTCTTCTGAACGATATCATCCGGAAGAGTCCAGTCATTGTCCGGATTTGCCTTCAGCCAGTCGCGGGCAAACTGTTTGTCGAAGGACGGCTGAGAATGTCCCGGCTCATAGCCGTCTGCAGGCCAGAAGCGAGAGCTGTCCGGAGTCAGCATTTCGTCGCCCAGAACGATATTGCCGTTTTCATCCAGTCCAAATTCAAACTTGGTGTCTGCGATGATGATGCCGCGGCTTAATGCGTAGTCGGCACATTTTTTATAGAGAGCGATGGTGTAGTCGCGCAGCTTTGAAGCGTATTCCTCGCCTTTGCCTGGGAAATACTTTTCCAGGTGAGCGATGCTCTGTTCGTAAGAGATGTTTTCATCGTGCTCCCCAATCTCTGCCTTGGTAGACGGGGTATAGATCGGCTCCGGCAGTTTGTCGGATTCCCTTAAGCCCTCCGGCAGTCTGATGCCGCAGACGGTGCCGTCTTTCTGATAGCTGGCCCAGCCGCTTCCGGTGATATAACCGCGGACGATACATTCGATAGGCAGCATCTCGAGCTTGCGGCACATCATACTGTTGCCGTCGAACTTCGGCTGCTGGAAAAATTCCGGCATGTCCTTGACGTCAGTAGAAATCATGTGGTTCGGAAGAATATCCTCAGTCATGTTAAACCAGAACTTAGACATCTGTGTCAGAACAGTTCCTTTTTTGGTAACATCATTCTTCAGGATGACGTCGAAACAGCTGATGCGGTCGGTTGCGACCATGATCAGGCTGTCGCCGTTATCATAGATTTCGCGTACTTTTCCTTCTTTAATTGGTTTCATAATGTATCCCTCTCTTTATCTGTCATGATTAAAAAGTTCTATATAATAGGTAAACAAATTTTGCAGAAAAAAGCAATAGTTTTTTTGAAATTTCTTAATCTGTTCCTGCAGCCGGAAGCTGGGCGCGCCTGATCACACCGAAACCGATGGATGTGGGACCGGCATGTACGCCGATGGTAGCTCCTACCTGGCAGATGGGGACCTGGATCTGGCAATGGTATTTTTCTTCGACGGCTTTTATGGTCATGGCCTGGAACTTCCGGGCTTCCTCCAAGTCATAGCCGTATCCCAGAAGAAGGGAGCAGTCCTCAGGTTTTATGTGCTGGGTGTCCAGATAATGGAACAGAAGATCGATCAGCCCTTCCAGGGATTTTTTCCTGCCTCTGCGGATTCCGGAAGAGTGGATCTCACCGTCTTCAAGAGTGATGAGGGGCTTGACGTTCAAAAGTGTGCCAGCGATACTGGTCATTTTCCCGATACGTCCGCCGTGCTGGATATAGTCAAAACTCCCTACGGTAAAGAGAATCCGGGCGGTCTGTCTCAGAGGAAGCAGGGCTTTTATAGCCTCGCTCAGGGGATAACCGGCGTCTCTTAAGCGGCATGCCTCCAGAACATACACGCTCTGCATCAAAGTTGCGCAGAGGGAATCCACTACCTCGATCCGGACGCCGGGGTAAGAGTCTGCCATCATATTTTTTGCGATCAGGGCTGACTGCATGGAGGAACTTAGTTTCGTGGAGATACAGATGCAGAGGATGTCTGTTCCCTGACTGGCGTAAGGTTCAAATGCCCGGCAGAAGTCCTCCGGGGAAGGAGCGGCTGTTTTCGGGTACTGTTTCGGGTGGTCCACCATTGTCTGATAAAATTCAGACAGGGAAATATCGACGCCCTCCCTCTGGTAATGTTCCTCATCAAAAGAGACAAGAAAGTGGACGATTTCAATGCCGTTTCGTGCGGCTTCTTCGCCGGGAAGATCGCAGGAACCATCGCTTACGACTGCAAATTCTGGCTTCATATCTATTCCTCCTTTCAGAAAAAATCACAGGATACAAATGAGTATTCCCCAATTGTATCCTGTGTATCGTCTGGAATCCTTTTTACAGAGTATCGCCTCTGCGGACATAGCCTGGATGCTCCGGATCCGCCGTCAGTTCCTTGGCGTGGATGATCTTGGCATGCTTGTCGACTACGTGGTTTTCGATATGGACACCCTCGCCGATGGTTGCGGCAGGGAGGATGACGCTGTTTTTGATGACGCTGCCCTTTTTGATGACGCATCCTCGTCCGATGATAGAGTTCTCGATGGTCCCCTCAATGAGACATCCATTGGAGACTACAGAATTCTTCACATTTGCATCATCGAAATACTGGGTCGGGCAGGAGTCATTAGTCCTGGTGTAGATGGGCCATTCATTGTCGAACAGATTTCTTGCGGTCTTAAAGTCGATCAGAGAAATATTTGCGTCATAGTAACTCTTGAAATCTGTAATGGATGCAAAGTAACCTCTGTGGGATACACCGCGGATATCCAGCTCCTCGCAGGAAGCATTGACAATATCTGTCAGAGTATACATGGAAGAAGTCTTCTTTGCCTTGTGTACCAGGTCGATGAACAGCTCCTTCTTCATGATAAATGTGTCCATGAAGATGTTGCGGTTCTTGGCATTTCCATGATTCTGGTCAATGGAAAGGACTCCTTTCTGGCGGTTCAGATTTAAAGTATAGCAATTCAGGAAATACTCTTTTGCATTATCTACGGAATGATATAAGAGCGTGATGTCTGCACCAGAGTCGATATGATTCTGGAGAAGCTCGCTGTAATTTTCCGTATAGATCATATAGCTGGGAGCCAGGATCACGTAGGGATAGTGCTCCTT
The DNA here is from genome assembly GCA_900553355.1 of uncultured Lachnospiraceae bacterium. GTDB lineage: Bacteria > Bacillota > Clostridia > Lachnospirales > Lachnospiraceae > Merdimonas. The sequence goes on along the minus strand of USDK01000066.1, from coordinate 5,190 downwards.
TTCGATGTATTCCATGTTTTCCATATATGCGGCGATATCATTGTTGTAAATGGTAAGGCCGGTTCCAAGCTCTGCATACAGGATCTGAAGCCTGCCGCGCTTGGAGTTGATGTTATAGTGACGCCCGGTTCCTAAGTGGGCAGTCAGAGACTGCGGTTTTCTGCGGATGTAGACCTGAATATGGTCAATGCCGCTGTTACTCATGTTTGAGATCTGAAAGTCGATGACACGGTAACGTCCAAGGAAAGAAAATGCACCGACAGGGCGGTATGCCTGCATGCCTTCTACCTGAATATGATTTCCGGCAAAGTTTACGATTCCAAATGCTCTTGCCATATTATTCTACCCCCTTTACACGTTTGGACACAAGCTCGATGTGTTCGCTGTCTGCGGAACCGACAACGGCTTCTTTTCCGATCTTGACATTGTCGGCTACAAGGGCGCGGGTCACAACGGCGCCTTCTTCCACAACTACGCCGGGCATCAGTACGCTGTCGATGATCTTTGCGCCGGCGCCGACCTTCGCGTCGGTAAATAATACGGAATTCTTCACTTCGCCTTCAATGATACAGCCCTGGGTGATGAATGCGTGCTTAATATCCGCATCCGGACCGATGTACTGTGGGAGAGCCGTAACATCTTCTGTATAGATCTTCCAGGTGGGGTCATGCAGATCCAGTTCATTATTTTTATCCAGCAGGTCCATATTGGCTTCCCAGAGAGAATCGATGGTCCCTACATCTTTCCAGTAGCCTTTGAATTTGTAAGCATACAGTTTGTCTCCGTCTGCCAGCATCTGAGGAATGATGTCTTTTCCAAAATCGTGGCTGGAATCAGGGTTCTTCATATCTGCGGTCAGAAGCTTGCGCAGTGTTTTCCAGTTAAATATGTAGATGCCCATAGATGCCAGATTGCTCTTTGGGTGCTCCGGCTTTTCTTCGAATTCAACGATCTGTCCGCTCTCGTCAGTGTTCATGATGCCGAAACGGCTGGCCTCCCGGATGGGAACCTCGATAACGGCGATAGTAGCTTCGGCATTTTGTGCCTTATGCTCTGCCAGCATCTTGGAATAGTTCATCTTATAGATATGATCTCCGGAAAGAACCAGCAGATACTCAGGGCCGTAGTTGTCGATAAAGTCGATGTTCTGGGAAATGGCGTCTGCGGTTCCGCGGTAGACATCCAGATTAGTGTCCGCTTTTTCACGGGGCGGGAGTACAAATACGCCGCTGTCTTTTGCGTCCAGTCCCCAGCGCCTTCCGGCTGCAACATAGCTGTTCAGCAGGATTGATTCATATTGAGTGAGTACCCCGACAACATCGATTCCACTGTTGGCACAGTTACTCAGCGGAAAGTCGATGATCTTGTATCTTCCCCCGTATGAGACGGCTGGCTTGGCAACTTTGTTGGTGAGCTCGTGGAGACGGGAGCCCCGGCCGCCGGCCAGTATCATCGCTAACATATTATTCTGTTTCATGATGAATCCTCTCTTTCCATAATTAGTATTACAATATGTATTTATTATATAATTTTTATGCACTGCTTTCCACTTCTTTTTGTGAAAAATTGCAGAAATTATAGTGAAAAAAGATGATTGTTTGGTAAAAAAATGTCTGGTATCATAGGAGGAAGAGAAACGAGGCGGAAAATGGAGGAAATTGGACATGGAATTTACACATTTTGATAAAAACGGGAAGGCATTGATGGTGGATGTGACTGAAAAAGAGGAGACGGTACGCTGTGCTGTGGCAGCTGGAAAAATACTGGTCAGTCCTGCGGTGTACCGTGCCATCGAAGAAGGAACAGTGAGCAAAGGAGACGTATTAAATGTAGCTGCAACAGCTGGCATCATGGGCGCGAAGAGAACCTCGGAACTGATCCCTATGTGCCATATCCTTCCGCTTACTCACTGCCGGGTCCAGTTCGAGATGGATCCGGAGGAATGTGCGGTCCACTGCTACTGCACAGTAAAGGTTACGGGAAAGACCGGCGTGGAGATGGAGGCTCTTACAGGTGTCAGCGTAGCGCTGCTTACGATCTACGACATGTGCAAGGCGATGGATAAAACGATGGAGATCGGAGAAATCTATCTGTGCAGAAAGACCGGCGGCAAGAGTGGAGAAGTAACGGCCGTCCGGGAAGACAGGAAAGACCTGCGCAATCTGAATCTTTGGTAAAGGAGTAAAAGCGATGAGGCAGCTGTTTCATATCTTAAAAAAACTGTCAGATGAAGGACAGGACATGGTGCTGGTCGAGGTGGTTGAGAGCACAGGGTCAGTTCCGAGAAAGGCAGGCGCCTGGATGGTGGTGACAGACCAGGGAAGAAATGCCGGGACGATCGGAGGCGGAGCAGTAGAATATGCAGGAATACAGAGAAGCCGCAGAGTCCTGAAGGAGAAAAAGTCCTGTCTTGAAGAATACCACCTGGATTCTGATCAGGCGGCAAAGCTTGGTATGGTCTGCGGGGGAAGTGTCAAAGTACATTTTCAATATCTTCCGTGGAATGATCCTGCCATTGCAGGCATTGGGGCCAGAGTAGAGCAAGTCTGTGAGGAAGGGACTGACGGATGGCTGGTCCGCAGGCTTTCCGGCGGAAGCTGGATGCCAGAGGTGCGCGAAAGGAGCGAGCTGCCGGAGGAAGTAGTGGGAAAGGGGAGCGGACGAGTCATCTGTCTGGAGGAGGATGGATCTCTGCATTGCTATGAAAAGATCTGGCAGCCTGGTGTCGTGTACATTTTTGGCGGCGGACATGTGGCGCAGGCACTGGTGCCGGTGCTGGCGTCTGTAGATTTTCACTGTGTGGTGCTGGAAGACCGTCAGGAGTTTCTGGACCGGAAGCTGTTCCCGGATGCATGGGATGTGCGCAGGATTAGGAATGACCGGATCCTGGAGGAGATCAGGATCGGCAGGGAAGATTATGTCTGTATTATGACCAGAGGCCACAAGGACGATATGTTGATACAGGCCCAGGTGCTTTCTACCCCTGCCTCTTATATCGGAGTGATCGGAAGCCGGAGGAAAGCGGCTGCAGTGGCAAAGAAGCTGGAAGAAGAGTATCAGATCCCGCCAGAAGAGATTGCCAGGGTACACACCCCCATCGGCCTTGATATCGGAGCCGAGACGCCGGAAGAGATCGCCGTCAGCATTGCGGCGGAACTGATCCGTCACCGGGCAGAGTTAAGAGCAGAGTTAAGATAAGAGGAGAAACTTATAAACTAAGGCTTGCTTTTATGCCGGTTGTATGATAAACTGTACTGGCGAATGGAAGTAGGTCTTTTTTTTATGCCTAAAATTGGGCTGTCTCGCAAACAGCCAGGTAACACGTAAACGGAAAAAAACGTAAAGCGAGGTGGAAGTTGTGCGTACAAGAATCACATTGGAATGTACAGAGTGCAAGCATCGTAACTACAACATGACGAAGGATAAGAAAACTCATCCGGAGCGCATGGAGACTAAGAAGTACTGTAAGTTCTGCAAGTCACACACACTGCACAAAGAAACAAAGTAGTCGCCTGAAGAGGAGTGAATGTCATGAGCGAGAAAACGCAGAAGACGAGCTGGTTCAAAGGTCTTAGCAAAGAATTTAAGAAAATCATTTGGCCAGACAAAATGACAATTGCTAAACAGACGGCAGCGGTTGTTTCGGTATCTGTCGTGCTGGGGATCATTATTGCGATTGTAGATTTCGTTGCCCGGTACGGAGTAGATTTATTAGTAAAATAAACTGATAAACAGCCAGGCAGGAAAGGTGAGAATATGTCAGAGGCAAAATGGTACGTAGTTCATACCTATTCCGGGTATGAGAACAAAGTGAAAGCCAACATCGATAAGACGATCGAAAACCGGCATCTGGAAGATCAGATCCTTGAGGTCCAGGTTCCGATGCAGGAAGTCGTTGAGATGAAAAACGGCGTACAGAAAGCGTCTCAGAAAAAGATGTTCCCAGGGTATGTGCTGATCCATATGATCATGAACGATGATACATGGTATGTGGTGCGCAATACCAGAGGTGTGACAGGATTTGTCGGTCCGGGATCCAAACCGGTTCCGCTGACGGATGCAGAGATGGCGTCGCTTGGAATCAGACGGGAAAATATTGTCGTTGACTTTGAAGTGGGAGATACCATCAAAGTTGTTGCAGGCGCCTGGGCAGATACGGTCGGCGTAGTTCAGTCGATCAATATGCAAAAGCAGAGCCTGACGATCAATGTTGAGCTGTTCGGCCGCGAGACCCCGGTTGAAATTGGGTTCGCAGAAGTTGTAAAGATGTAGTAGGAAAACGTGGGAGGGGCATATCAAGTCCCGGGAGTACCACAAGGAGGTAATGAAAAATGGCAAAAATTTTATTGGTAGACGATGCAGCTTTTATGAGAATGATGTTAAAGACAACGTTAGGACAGGCTGGTTATACAGACGTGATCGAGGCGGCAGACGGCGTGCAGGCAGTAGAAATGTATCAGGCGGAGAAACCGGATCTGGTATTTATGGATATTACGATGCCGAATAAAGACGGTCTGGAAGCACTGAAAGATATCAAAGCATTTGATCCGGCGGCAACGGTTGTGATGTGTTCTGCGATGGGACAGGAAGCAATGGTTATGGATTCCATCAAGTCGGGGGCGAAAGACTTTATTGTAAAACCGTTCAAACCGGAACGTATTTTGTCAACGATCAAGAAAATTCTTGGATGATCAGAGAGTGAGGAAGAAAAATGTCTTTTTTGAATTCTTTTGATATTAGTGTTTCAGGATTGACTGCACAAAGGCAGAGACTGGATACTGTCGCAGAAAATATAGCAAATGCACAGACGACGAGAACCGCAGACGGAGGTCCATACCGACGTAAGATCGTTTCTTTTGAGGAGAAACCGGCGAGTTCTTTTCAGGAGGAGTTCAATAGCCGTCTTCGGCGCTCCGGAACGGAAAAAGGCGGCGTGCGTGTTTCACAGATTACAGAAGATCAAAGAGATCTGATCCCGGTATATGATCCGGATCATCCGGACGCAAACGAAGAGGGCTATGTTATGATGCCGAATGTAGATCTTGTAAAAGAGACTGTGGACGGAATGGCTGCGACAAGATCATACGAGGCGAATATTACAGCGTTTAATGCGATCAAAATGATGGCGCAGAAAGCGTTGGAGATCGGGAAATAAGTAATTGCATAGGAGGAAAAGGGCAGAATGGGATC
>USDK01000065.1 GCA_900553355.1 uncultured Lachnospiraceae bacterium | reverse complement strand
AACTGAACTGTGGCTGCCGGACAGAAGCCGGTGTTCATGCCTACGCACAGGTAGCCAATTTCAAGACAGAAAGCGATATGCCCATCCAGGAGATCAAGCATTATCTGAACCGCTACCTCCCTATGGACATTGCCATCACAGACGTAGAAGAAATGCCGGAGCGTTTTCATGCGCAGTTGAACGCCACCTCCAAGACCTATATCTATCGGATGACGATCGACGATGTGCCCAGTGTCTTTGACCGGAAGTACACCTTCCACTGTTTTCAGATTCCAGATAAAAAGCTGATGCAGCAGGCGGCAGTCCTTTTGCTTGGAAAGCATGATTTCCGTAACTTCTCATCTGCCAGAAAAAGCAAAAATACAGAGCGGGAAATCTACGACATCCAGATCTACGGCGACACTGAGGAGATGCAGATTCTCATCCATGCAGATGATTTTCTGCATAATATGGCCCGCTTCATCGTCAGTATCCTTCTGGATATCGGCTTCGGTACCAGAAAAAGAGAAGATATCGAAGACATCTTCTCCGGCATCCAGTATCCCAGCGATCCTTGTGATCCCAAAGGCCTGTATCTTCAGGAGATTACTTACGGGCAGTAAACCCCGGCGCATATTTTGCCGCCACCTTTACTGCTTCGATCATACTGACCGCAGACGCTTTTCCAGTTCCTGCAATATCAAAAGCCGTGCCATGGTCTACGGAAGTCCGTAAAATCGGCATCCCGCCTGTCACGGCGATCGTCCGGTCAAAGTCCAGTGTCTTTGCAGCGATGTGTCCCTGGTCATGATACAGGGACAGGACGCTGTTGTATTTCCCACAGGCGGCCTGATGGAAAACAGAGTCCGCCCCGATGGGGCCTTCTACATCATATCCTTCTCTTTTCAATGCCTCCACAGCCGGCATAATTTCCCGGACTTCTTCCCATCCAAACAGTCCATGCTCTCCACTGTGGGGATTTAACCCCGCCACAGCCATAGTCCCTTCTTTAACGCCCAGTTTCCTGAGCATATCTGTACACCTTCTGACATAATCTATGATCCTGTCTTTTCTGATCAGATCCAGCATTTCTCTTAAAGAAACATGCCTGGTCAGGAAAAAAATCCGGAGCCCCTTTGTATCAAACATAGTCAGAGGATCTTTTGTATCTGTCAAAGCGCCAAAAATCTCTGTGTGTCCGATATAATTAATGTTTCCTGCCTTTAATGATTCCTTGTTAATGGGTGTTGTGGCCACTGCGTCCACCTTGCCGGACATGGCAAGATCCACACTGGCTTTAATATACTCATAGGCAGCCCTTCCACACTTCCCGTCCACAGTTCCTGTCTGGTAGGCTTCGGGGCTTAAGTTGGCAAGATCGATCAGGTTCAGGATCCCCGGACGGTAATCACCATCGCCCGGGTCTGTCACACAATGAATCTTAAGATTCTCAACTCCGGTGATCCTCATGGCCCGTTCCATGATTCTTTTGTCGCCCACCACAAGATACTCCGCAGTACTTGTGACTTCTTCTGAAGCTGCTGCCTTTGCCGCGATCTCCGGTCCGATCCCTGCCGGATCTCCGATGGGGACTGCGATTCTTGGTTTACTCATCCGATTTCCCTCCTTCCCTTTCCATCTTCTCCACTGCATCCTGGCAGACTCTTTCCCTCATTTTTGCCATCCACGGAATATTCTCTGTCTGTTTCTGTCCATAAGTCAGCTGCAGTTCATATTCCAGGGGAAGCCAGGTAGATATATCCGCCTCATTATGCTGGATCACCGCTTCCAGCTTATCCATGGCTTTCATAAGCTTTGCCTCTGGTGTCTTTCCTTCTGACAGCTCCTCAAAAATATCTCCAAGCCTGCTTTTCTCCGGCTCCGGAAGAAGATTCACAATCTGTCCATAAGTGTCCTCCTCCTTTTTCCGGTCCTCTTCTGTCTTTTCAAAGGCCGGGATATCACCTGTCAGCGCCTCGCCCATATCATGGAACAGAGAAAGCTCCATCACCCGGTAAGGGTCACAGTCCGGAAACTCATCTCTTACCAGCCAGGCAAAGATCATCAGCCCGAACACATGCTCCGCCACACTCTCCCTTCGTCCGCTGGATGTCCAGGAATGACGTGTCGCACATTTTAGCTTTTCAGCAAACTTCAGAAACTCAAGTGCCTTTTCCTGTGTCATTGTTTATTTCCCTTCTTATTCTTTCTCCAGATATTCCCGAAGCGCCTGATACTGCCGTTTCATCAGCCGGTATCCATGCTCATAAAAATGCATCAGAGTATCGTAGTTTTTCTCAAGCCTTGACACTGTCGGGATCAGCGGCCGCAGTACAAAGATCTTTCCTTCATCCTCCAGCTTTTCCACCAGTTCCATCTGATGATTGTAAACCATGCTCCGGCGGATCGCCGCACGCACCAGATTCGGATACTTCCGGTAAGCCCTCTTGTAAAGGCTTTTGACTCCCCTGGAAGTCGGTTTTTTCCGGTATCCCGGATTACGGGTCAGGACTACAATAATCTTATCATTTTCGTATTCCATTGCCCGCTTTACCGGTATGGAATCTGCCAGACCTCCGTCCAGATACGGCACTCCATCCACGTTGACAATCGGCGATACCAGCGGCATACTGCTGGACGCCCGGCAGATCTTCATCAGCCGTTCCTTATCGGCCCTCTCTGTCATATATTCTGCCTCTCCTGTCACACAGTTGGTCGTGACAATTTCACATTCCATCTCCGAAGAAAAATAAGTGTCATAATCAAACGGAAAAATTTCATTAGGATATTTATCAAATACCATGTCCATATCCAGGATGCTTTTTTCTTTGATAAATTTCCGGAATCCGTAATAATAATCATATTCTTTCTCTTTATGAATCATACAGTCCCTGGTCCTGCCAATCTGCTTCGACACATAGTCCACACCATTACAGGAGCCGGCAGATACGCCGATCACATGGGACGTGTAGAAATCCTGCTCCATCAGATAATCCAGAACCCCTGAGGTAAAAACTCCCCGGGTGGCTCCTCCTTCTAATACCATTGTTGCTTTGATCATAGGCGCTACCTCACTTTCTACCGGATATTATATACCGAATTTTCAGTTTGGAAAACCTTAATCTTGCCATTTCGGGATATATTTGCTAAGATAGGCAATGTATGACATTTCTATAGAATAGTATAAGGAGTTAATCTTATGATCAGTACAAGCAATGTGACGCTGCGCGTCGGCAAAAAAGCTTTATTCGAAGATGTAAATATTAAATTTACCGAGGGCAACTGCTACGGACTGATCGGTGCCAACGGTGCCGGAAAGTCTACCTTTTTAAAGATCCTGTCCGGCCAGCTGGAGCCTTCCAAGGGAGAGGTCATCATCACCCCGGGAGAGCGGCTTTCTTTCCTGCAGCAGGATCATTTTAAATACGATGAATATCCGGTGCTGGATACCGTCATCATGGGAAATGCCCGTCTCTATGAAATCATGAAGGAAAAAGAAGTCATCTACGCCAAAGAAGATTTCACCGATGAAGACGGAATCAAGGCCAGTGAACTGGAAGCAGAGTTTGCCGCCATGGACGGCTGGGAAGCAGAATCTGACGCAGCCTCCCTCTTAAACGGCCTTGGCATCGGCACGGAACTTCACTATGAGATGATGAAGAATCTGAACGGTCCTGAAAAAGTCAAAGTCCTTCTTGCTCAGGCACTTTTCGGAAACCCGGATATCCTGCTTCTCGATGAGCCTACCAACCATCTGGATCTGGACGCCATCGCCTGGCTGGAAGAATTCCTTATCAACTTCGACAACACCGTGATCGTGGTATCCCACGACCGTTATTTTCTGAATAAAGTCTGCACCCAGATTGCAGATATCGATTACGGTAAGATCAAGCTCTATGCCGGAAACTATGATTTCTGGTATGAGTCCAGCCAGCTTCTGATCCGTCAGATGAAGGAGGCCAATAAGAAAAAGGAAGAAAAGATCAAAGAACTGCAGGAATTTATCTCAAGGTTCAGCGCCAACGCTTCCAAATCCAAACAGGCGACCTCCAGAAAGAGAGCCCTGGAAAAAATCCAGCTGGACGATATCCAGCCCTCCAGCCGTAAGTACCCATATATCGACTTCCGCCCCAACCGTGAGATCGGAAATGAGGTGCTGACTGTAGACGGCCTTTCCAAAACCATCGACGGAGTCAAAGTCCTGGATAATATTTCCTTTACTTTGAACCACGATGACAAAGTCGCTTTCGTAGGAAGCAATGAGCTGGCAAAGACCACCCTCTTCCAGATCCTGATGGGCGAGATGGAACCAGACGAAGGTACCTACAAATGGGGGATCACCACCTCCCAGGCCTATTTTCCACTGGACCATGGTGCAGAATTTGACAACGACTACACCATCGTGGAATGGCTGACTCAGTATTCCGACGAGAAGGATGTCACCTATGTCCGCGGTTTCTTAGGACGGATGCTCTTCTCCGGAGATGACGGTGTAAAGAGAGTCAGTGTGCTGTCCGGAGGAGAGAAGGTACGCTGTATGCTGTCCAAGATGATGATCTCCGGAGCCAATGTGCTGATCCTGGATGAGCCTACCAACCACCTGGATATGGAGTCCATCACAGCACTCAACAACGGTATGATCAAGTTCCCGGGTGTGATCCTTTTCACCTCCCGTGACCACCAGATTGTCCAGACCACCGCTAACCGTATCATGGAGATTGTCCCCGGCGGAAAGCTGATCGACAAGATTACTACCTACGATGAATATCTGGAAAGCGACGAAATGGCGAGAAAACGCCAGACCTACTCCGTGCAGACGGAAGACGAAGATTAGAAAAAACGAGGAGCAGAAGTTCTATCACTCTGACTCCTCGTTTCTTATTATTTCAGATATGATCCGATCTGCTGCTGCGTCTCCTCCAGGATCTGATCCATATTTTTCGTTCCACCGCAGTAAGAAACGGCTTCCTCAAAGACAGCTCCCCGGATCTCCGCCTCTGTATACTCTGCCTTTACTGCCCTGCCGATCTCTTCTTCCAGTCTTTCCCACTGTTCCTGACTCAGGACTTTTCCGTACACATTGATCATCTCCGGGTCATCCCCATATCCAAAGGAACTGATGCTGTAGATTTTCTTCCCGTCTTTTAATGAAGTGTCAAGCAATGCAGTTTCCAGTGTTTTCCGGTTTGCCGCGAGCATGGTCAGGTCCTGGATCGTCTCTTCTGTCCCGTCTGACAAGACATACTTTATAAATTCCCCTGCTTCTTTTGCCTGATTTGAATGCGCCGAAACGCCAAGGATCAGTTTGTCCTTGTAGACCAGGCATCCATCCTTTTTCAGATAACCGCTGGAACTTCTTTCTTTTCAAGTAATAACAGGAAAGAGACATTTCAAAGCCAGTCTTCAAACTCCGTCAACATTTTATTTCCTGTAACGGCGACAGCACTGATAGATCACCGGCAGAAGCACTGCTGCCACAATGGTATAAAACAACAGAATGAAAGGGATCTGCCGGAATACTATACCGCCGATCTGAAAGATCTCTGTATATTTCAGTGCATTCATAATGTTCGTAAGCTGATCTGGTGTCAGGAGGAAAAAGGTATCGAAAGGCAGGGCCCGGCCGATAAATGGCGACACACAGAACAAAAGGAACGGCAGGCAGACTGCAATATTGGCCGAATGAGTCTTTGCAGCTGCCAGCATGGACACAGAGGCAGATAAAAGACTGGCGACGTATCCGCCCAGCAGCAGGATCAGGTACTCCTGCCCACAGGTAAGCTGATAAATGCTATATGGATACTCGATCTGATATGGTGTGCCAAATCCGCCGACTCCCATCACAGCAAAACAAATCAAAGAAAGCAGCGCCATTCCGGACCAGTAGATCACCGTAGCCATCAAAAGACCGGAAAGGATCTTACTTCGCAGGGCTTTTGTCCTCCCATAACGGCTGGAAAAAAACACCGCATCTGCCCGAAAGGTAAATTCATCTGCAAAGATCCCCGCCGCCAGGAAGCCAATCAGCACCACCAGGATCAGACCGTAGGTGGTGGCATAAATCAGCATATTTTTAAAGGAATCCGCTGCCTCATAATAAAATGGCGTTTTTGTCTTTTCATACTGGCTTTCCAGGAACTCCTGTTTCTCTTTTGTATCCCCATATTTCCGGATCACTTCTCCAATCTTTTCTTCCCGGACGGCATAAAGATTTTTGGCCTGTTCCGGAGAAATATTTAAAATTGCATTATCATCATATCCTCCATCGCCGCACAGGATCGAATTAATCATATACTGGATATCCTCATAGGACTGGATTTTCTGCCCATATACATCGTTTGGCACATCCATTCCATACTGGTTTACGGTTTCCTGCCAGTCACCTGTAACTTGTGCCAGTACCTCACCGGTCAGCTCTCCCTTCCACTTGTTCCTGTCTGCCGTCACCTTTCTCACCGCATCCGGCGTCTCATGCCGGACACCTGCGGAGTCCACGTACCGGGCCCCGGTCAGGGCAAACACGCTCATCACAATCGCTGCTGCAAAAGCCACCCCAAGAAGGAAACGGTTCAGCCTCTTTGCAAACACTCTCTTTATTTCATACTTCACTATCATTCCTGTCCACCTGCCTTCTCTCCGAAATAAAGTAAAAATGCATCCTCCAGCGTCGCTTCCTGAGGCACTGCCCCCTTCACAGGGGAACGGTCAGAAAGGACGCGAAGCTCCACGCCTCCGGGTACTGTTTTTACATTGGAAACCAGATATTGTCTCAGGCACCGTTCTGCTTCTTTCCTCGGAGCCACAAAACTCCACACGGTCTGATCCATGCCAGAGATGATTTCTTCTGCCGTCCCTGTAAGGAAAAACCTCCCTTCTTTCATCAGGAAGATTTCTCCGGCTATAAACTCCACATCCGACACGATATGGGTAGACAGAAGCACCAGCCTGTCCTCGGAAAGCTCGCTGATCAGATTCCGGAACCTGATCCGTTCATTGGGATCTAAGCCCGCCGTGGGCTCATCCAGAATCAGGATCTGTGGGTCGTTCAGGATTGCCTGGGCAATCCCCACCCTGCGCTGCATGCCCCCGGACAGCGACCGCATCTTCTTTTTTCTGGCCTTCCGAAGCCCTACCTGTTCCAGAAGCTGCTCCGTCCGCCGTCTCGCCTTCATTGGCCGGAGTCCCTTGATCGAAGAAATGTACATCATATAGTCCTCCACGGTCAGATCCGGGTAAAAACCATAATCCTGGGGAAGATATCCCAGAAGCTTCCGGTAGGCTCCTTCCATCTTGAAAATATCCTTTCCATCCCAGGTAATCGTACCTTCTGTCGGGGAAAGCAGGGTACACAGCATTCGCATCAGCGTCGTCTTGCCGGCGCCGTTTACCCCCAGAAGACCATAGACTCCTCGCTCCATAGTGCAGGAGACGTGGTCTACCGCCCGGAAATCCCGAAACTCCTTTGTCAGTCCTTTTATTCTTAATTCCATAATTAGTTCACCTCCCAGATTGCTTCGCAGTCTTTCTGTGCCTTTCTGACACACCAGCCCAGATAAACCAGTGAGCAGATCAACAGTCCTGCCCAGACAGGCTCTGCGATATTTTCATAAATACGGTCCTGTCCCAGGATCATCATCCACACCACCGCCCAGGATCCGCAGATAACCACGACAGCGTATTCGCTGTCTGCCATCCGGCTGCCAAGAAGCCGGAAACAGACGCAGCAGGAAACGGTGAACGGCAGGACAAAATTGATCAGAAACGTTTCCACCGTTAACTGTACCGTCCATGAGGCAGTCAGCCAGAACCCGGTAAGCATCAGAAGATCGGCCATGGCAAACAGAAGCATCCTCGCAGAATAAATCTGCCGGAGGGAATAATAAGCTGCTCCTTCAATCTCCATGGAAGCTGTCCTCCTGTTTTTCCAAAGCTCCGGCACAAGCAGAATTACAAATATCGCCGCCCCTGCTCCCATTGTCCGCTGCGCATAGATTCCGTCCGCATCCTTAAGCAGCAGCCAGAGCAGTACAAGCACCATACTCTGGTAAGCCCACCACCTCTTCCTGATAAAATGCAGCTGCTGGTATAAAAATTCTGCATAGGTAAGCAGTCCGTTTTCTGCCGATTCCAGGGCATCCTTAGATCTTTGGACAGTCATCCGGACGGCATCCTCTCTGACACATTGTTCCTTCACCAGTCTTTGATAGCGCTGTATCTTTTTCTCATATAATTCCATCAGCTCTCCTCCTTCAAATATTCTGCCAGCAGTATCTTTGCCCGGCTCACCCGGTATTTCACCAGAGATACTTTTATATTTAATACCCTGGCGATTTCTCTTTGCTTCAGTCCCTGGAAAAAGAAAAGAACTGCCGTTTCTCTCAATTCTACCGGAAGACGGGCCAGGGCATTTTCCACATCCATGCGGATCTCTTCTGTCTCCATCCCCGGGTTCTCTGAAACTCCTTCTTCTATCTCACCTATCTGGCTCTCTTTTTTCTTCTTATAGTAATCTTTACAGGTATTCGCAGCCACCGTATACAGATATGACGAGCATTTCCCCTGGTGACGGTACTTTGCAAAGGACTGGAAAAACTTCAGAAACGTTTCCTGGGTCAGATCTTCTGCATCGTTCCGGTTCCGGATATGAAGCAGACAATACTGGAAAATCTTCGGATAATACTTTCTGACGAAACGCTCCACCGCTTCCCCATCCCCATTTTTCATTTTCTGTATCAGCAGAAAATCTGAATCCATTGGTTTCTCCTTTCTTCCTCTTTCGGCATATTTTAATATCTGAAGCCAGCTTCTATTATATACAACGAATCAGACATCCCGAAAGTTAGTCCCATTAAAAAAACTCTGCATGAGAAATTGTCTTTCTCATGCAGAGTTTTTTGTCATTGAATTTCTATTCTTCTGTTTTGGCTTCGTATTTACCGCACTTTCTCCGGAAATCCTACCTTCTTCTGCACTTTTCTCAGTGTCTTATTCGCAAAATATCCGGCTTTTTCCGCATTCGCCTTAATGATACCGTCGATATAAGCCTTATCTTTCTCCAGACGGGCTACTTCTTCCTGCAGCGGCCTTAATACATCGCACACTGCTTCTCCCACAGCCACCTTAAAATCGCCGTAGCCTTTGCCGTCAAACTCTTTGACTGTCTCCTCCGGCGTTTTTCCGGTACACGCACTGTAGATATTGATCAGGTTCTTGACGCCCGGCTGCTCATCCCGGTACAGGATCTGTGCCTCAGAATCTGTCACCGCGCGCTTACATTTCCTCATAATGGTATCCGGATCGTCCATCAGATAAATGCTGGCATTAGGATTTTCATCGGATTTGGACATCTTCTTAGACGGATCCTGCAGGCTCATGATCTTTGCGCCCACCTTTCCGATATATGCCTCCGGAATCGTGAATACATCTCCGTAAATATTATTAAACCGTTCTGCAATATCCCTCGTCAGCTCCAGGTGCTGCATCTGGTCAATCCCCACAGGTACCACATCCGCCTGGTACAGAAGAATATCCGCTGCCATCAGTACTGGATAAGTAAAGAGGCCTGCATTGATATTGTCTGCGTGCTTTGCTGCCTTATCCTTGAACTGGGTCATCCGGTTCAGCTCTCCCATGTAGGTAAAACAATTCAAGATCCATGCCAGCTCTGCATGTCCTGACACATGGGACTGGTAGTAAATACAGTTCTTCTCCGGATCCAGCCCTGCGGCAATATATAAAGTCAGAAGCGCCCTTGCACGTTTCCTTAAGGTCGCCGGATCCTGCCTTACAGTAATAGAATGCATATCTACTACACTGTAGAAGCACTCATATTCATCACTTAAGGAAACCCAGTTCTTCAAAGCCCCCAGATAATTTCCAAGAGTCAGATTTCCTGTTGCCTGCATTCCGCTGAATAATACTTTCTTATCACCTATCATCTTTCTTCCTCCATCTATCTGTCTGATCCTTCGTTACTCTAAGCGTCTTCTGCCCAGGGATCCTTTACATTCTGATAATACACCACATTCTCCGAAAGGATCTTCGGCACGCCGTCCGTCACCTCCACTACTGTCACTGCACAGTTGCGGTGTACCCCTTCTCCCCAGTAACGGGATAAGGGCTCTCCTTTTATATTATTAAGAAGTCCTGCCAATGCCGCTCCATGAGTAGTGATCAGGATTGTCAGGGCCTGGTATGCCTCTTTCTGGTACAGCTCCTGCAAAAATTCTCCGGTTCTCTTCTTGACATCTGCAAAAGACTCTCCGCCATTCGGCGGCTGGTACCCTTCCGGATCATCAAAGAACCGGTGAAACTCTTCTGACAGCTCCCATCCTTCTTTAGAGCAGCACTTTCCTTCATAATCCCCAAAGGCCATTTCCATGATCCTTGGCTCATCCAGGATCAGCGCCTGTTGATTTCTCAGAATAATCCTTGCCGTCTCTTTTGCCCTGCAAAGAGGACTTGAAATACAGAGGTCAAACGAAACATCCGAAAGCCCTTCCGCCGTCTTTTTTGCCAGAAGCTTTCCCTGCTCGTTCAGAGGGATATCTACCTGTCCCTGAATCTTCTTTCTTACATTCCAGTCTGTAATTCCATGTCTAACCAAATATAACTTCATCTTCTGCCTCCTATACACACGAAGTAGTATAGCACATCTTCTGGAATTTTACATTAGTAAAATCAAAAGAAAGCTGGTATACTAGTAATAACAGATGTATAAAAAGGAGTTGTTTGATTATGGAAAAAATAAAAAGTTTTACCGTAGACCATATCCGCCTGGTTCCCGGGCTTTACGTCTCCCGTATCGATTATGTCAATGACAATCCGGTCACTACCTTCGACATCCGCATGACCAGCCCCAACGATGAACCGGTGATGAATACCGCAGAGGTACATACCATCGAGCATCTGGGCGCCACATTTCTCCGCAACCATGAGACCTGGGCGGACAAGACCATCTACTTTGGCCCCATGGGATGCCGGACCGGATTCTACCTGATCCTGGCCGGAGAATATACTTCCCGGGATATTGTGCCGCTGATGAAAGAGCTGTTCACCTTCATGGCAGATTTTGAAGGAGATGTGCCGGGCGCAGCCGCCAAAGACTGCGGAAACTATCTTGATATGAATCTTCCTATGGCAAATTATCTTGCCCGGAAATACCTGAATGAAGTTTTGACGGATATCAGGGAAGAACAACTTGTTTATCCTGCCTAATGAAGATAAGGCCGCCTCTTTGGGCGGCCTCTTTTAATCTTCAATCTTAATCTGGCAGACTTTCATAGCTTCCAATGCATTTTTATGGCTTTCCGGCGTAACTCCCGCGCAGCAGTCAGCATCCACGATTACCGGAACTTCTGGAAGATACGCCTTCAGGATCATGGCGTTGGAGATCACGCAGATATCGGTGCAAAGGCCAATCAGCGTAATGGATTCGATCCCCGGTTCTCCCTGCTTTTTCAGATCCTCGTCCTGCGCTTTCAAAAGCGTTCCAAGGGATATGCTCCCAAAGGAAGGCTTATCGATGGGTTCCTCCGTCCTGAGCTTTTCAATCTCCGGCGCCAGCTCCCATCCTTTGGTTCCCCGGATGCAGTGCTCTACCGGCAGGTTTTTCCCTTCCTGAGTACCAAGATAATCCGCTTCATGGGTATCCCTGGTAAAGAGGATCCTTCCCTCAAAGCTTTTGATCTTCTCCACCACCTTCGGCACGATTGTTACAGCCTCTCTGGTTCCCAGGGCTCCGTCGATAAAATCATTCTGCATATCCACAACCACCAATATCTTCATCCGTCATCTCTCCTTATCTCTTACTCCATATTTCCCGGAAACTTCGGAATCCCGTCAAATCCTGCCTTCAGATCCTCATCCGTCGGGATATAGTCCGTCATTTCTCCATTATGGAACTTCTCATAAGCCATCATATCGAAATATCCGGTGCCGGTCAAGCCAAAGACAATGGTTTTCTCTTCTCCGGTTTCCTTGCATTTCATCGCTTCATCCATGGCCACCTTGATAGCGTGGCTGCTTTCCGGTGCCGGCAGGATGCCTTCCACTCTTGCAAATGCTTCCGCCGCCTGAAATACTGCGGTCTGTTCCACCGAACGCGCCTCCATATATCCATCTGCATATAACTGGGACAGAATGGAACTCATACCATGATACCGAAGGCCTCCGGCGTGGTTGGGTGAAGGAATGAATCCACTTCCCAGAGTATACATCTTTGCCAGCGGGCACACCATGCCTGTATCACAGAAATCATAGGCATAGACACCTCTAGTCAGGCTCGGGCAGGAAGCCGGTTCCACAGCGATAAACTGATAATCCTTCTCTCCTCTCAGCTTTTCTCCCATAAACGGAGAAATCAGGCCACCCAAGTTCGATCCTCCTCCGGCACAGCCGATGATCATATCCGGCACGATCCCGTACTGGTCCAGCGCCGTCTTCGTTTCCATACCGATAATGGACTGATGCAGCAGCACCTGGTTCAACACACTTCCCAGCACATAACGGTATCCTTCGTTCTTCGTGGCAGTCTCTACAGCTTCCGAGATTGCACAGCCCAGGCTCCCGCTGGTGCCCGGATGCTCCGCAAGGATCTTTCTGCCGACTTCTGTCTCCATAGACGGCGATGGCGTCACACTTGCTCCATAAGTCCGCATTACCTCACGGCGGAATGGTTTCTGTTCATAGGAACATTTTACCATGTAGACCTTGCAGTCCAGCCCCAGATAAGAGCAGGCCATGGAAAGCGCTGTTCCCCACTGCCCGGCTCCCGTCTCTGTGGTGACGCCTTTAAGTCCCTGTTTCTTCGCATAGTAGGCCTGGGCGATGGCAGAATTTAATTTGTGGCTTCCGCTGGTATTATTTCCTTCAAATTTATAATAAATCTTTGCCGGTGTCTGGAGCTTCTCTTCCAGGCAGTAGGCACGCACCAGCGGAGACGGGCGGTACATCTTATAAAAGTCCTGGATCTCCTGTGGGATGTCGATATAGCGGTTATCATTATCCAGCTCCTGCTCTACCAGCTCCTCACAGAATACTGCTGACAGTTCCTCTGCGGTCATGGGCTTTAATGTCCCTGGATTTAAGAGCGGCGCCGGCTTGTTTTTCATGTCCGCACGAACATTATACCATGTCTTTGGCATCTCGCTTTCTGACAGATAAATCTTGTAGGGAATCTTCTGGTCTCTTGCGTCTTTCATAGTCTTAATCTCCTTTCATGAACTATCCGGGGCTTTCTATTGCCCTGGCCTGAAATCTTCATGGAATAAGAGCTTTCTGACAAAATAAAATGCCCTTATCCCATACAGTTACATCTGCTGGGACAAGAGCATTGATCACAACTCCTGCGGTGCCACCCGGCTTGGTGCGTTCTCCCGCACCCACTTAGCGCGTACCAACATACGCCGGTCTTGATAACGGAGAATCCTCTCCGGCTCCCTTACTTGGCTCCTGCCGTTTGGTTCGCCCTTAGAAGTCCATTCTCTGCCTTTCCTTTCTGCCGCAATCCCACCGCCTGCGACTCTCTGTGAGGGGAATCTGACAAATACTCACTCTTCTTCAACGGTTTCAAAATATTTACAGATACTTTACCACTATTATATGCTGCTGTCAAGCAAAAATTTACACAAAAAAACCGGAACACATCGTTCCGGCTTCTTTGAATCATCTTATTTTTATTAAGCAAGCTTTGCTTTTGCAGCCTCTGCCAGTGCAGTAAAGCCTTCCTTGTCATTAACAGCCATCTCAGCCAGCATCTTTCTGTTCATATCAATGTTTGCCAGCTTCAGTCCGTGCATAAATTTGCTGTAGGACAGGCCATTCATTCTTGCAGCCGCATTGATACGTGCGATCCACAGCTGACGCATCTGACGCTTGCGCTGCTTTCTTCCTGCATAAGAAGAAGCCAGAGCTCTCATGACAGACTGCTTTGCTACTCTGTACTGTTTGGAGCGTGCTCCTCTGTATCCCTTTGCCAGTTTTAAGGTTCTGTTATGTTTCTTCTTTGCGTTTAATCCGCCTTTAATTCTTGCCATCTCTTATTTTCCTCCTTCTATCCTCTCTGATATCTTACAGATACGGTAATACCTTCTTCATGTTCTTTACATTTGTTGCATCTGTAACCGTAGGTTTCCTAAGATTTCTTTTTCTCTTGGTAGATTTCTTAGTTAAGATATGGCTCTTATAAGCTTTATTTCTAACTAACTTTCCTGTACCTGTCTTTTTGAAGCGCTTT
>USDK01000064.1 GCA_900553355.1 uncultured Lachnospiraceae bacterium | reverse complement strand
CGCCAGCACCGGGCGGGACACGGTTGCCCCAACCGCCGCACCCTGCCGCAGCCTGGAGCTGGGCGTGATCCGCTGCCAGGAGGAAGCAATGGAAATTGTCCGGCGGGATGCCGGGCTGTCTGTAACGGAGGCACAGGTGGAGCAGGTGCTGAACGGGAAGCGGTGCAGTGTCTCGGAAGAGGCAGGACGGATCATCCGGCAGGCAGGGAGAGCCTATACCCAGAGAATATTATCCGCTGTGATGGAGAGCGGGTTTGACCTGCAGGCAGTCCCGTCTGTATTTGTTGGCGGCGGGGCAGGGCTTTTTAAGCGCTATGTGACGCCTCAGGACCGCCTGTGCCGGCTTGTCACCCTGCCGGACGTAAACCTGAACGCCGCCGGATTTGAACGGCTTGCAGGGCAGATGATGAAGCGGTGAAGCGCCCGGTATTCTCCTTCCGGCCGAACCTGAAAGAAGAAAACCACCGGAGAGCGTGGGATATTTTGTCTCATGTACCGGAAGGGGAGAAGACGGCATATCTGGTCAATGCTGTATTGTTCTATGATCAGGCGGCAGGATTAGAGGAGATGGTCCGGCGGGCTGTCCGGGAAGAACTGAAGGGGAGCCGGATCTCGTCTGCTCCCATAGAAAAGGAAGAGGACGGCGGGAATGTCCCGGAAGAGATGTTTGAATTCCTGGCAATGCTTCAGGAAGAGTAAGAAGCGGAGGTGGACGGCGTAAAGATACTGACAGTGGATGTTCCGGACCCTATGATCCGAGAACTGGAACAGATGGCAGAAAGGGAGTCAAAGCGGCTGGGAAAGCGAGTCACGGCAGACCAGCTTGCAAAGAAGGCGATCCGGATCTATATCCGGCATATGAAAGAAAGACAGAAAGAAAATCTGAGATAACGGGAAACCGTGAAAGGGGGGATGCCTACTGAAAGGAGAAAATTTCCATGTCATGTAAAGTGCTGCATTTTGAAACGATGCATTTGTTGGATCTGATGAATAGCTTTCACATGGGCTTTGGGATATGTTGTATGTAGCAAAAGGAAAGGAGACATACAGCATGGAAACAAAGAACATATGCGGGAAGATCCCTATTGCGCTGCACGAAAAAGTGCGGCAGGAATTAGAGGGGACGGAGATGACCATCCCCCAGTTTTTAACACAGGTGATCACAGAACATTTTGAAAGCAAAGGAGTGGAAAAGATGGCAGCAAGGACATTAGCAGTACAGGTATCAGAGGAACTGTTCCAGAGATTTAAAGAAAGATACGAGAAAGAAAAGGTACAGAGACCGGGAAGGTTCACACAGAAGGACTATCTGATCGAGATCATTACCCAGGCGCTGGACTCCGCAGATGAGAACGAACAGGGAGAGAAACTTCCGGAAGAGACTGAACCGGAACCTGTCACCGGGGAAGAGGAGGGCGCAGAGCCGGAGACATTGGAAAGACAGATGGATGCAGCTGGAACGGAAGAACTGGAAGAATCGGAAGACACAGAAGATGTAGATGAGGAACCGGAGGCTCTGGAAAACTCGGAAGAGGAACAGCCGGACGAGATGATCCTGGAAGAACATGACATGGAAGAAGATTACGGAGAAGAGCTGGAAACAGCATAACCAGATACAAAGCAGAAAAAGTGCGGCATGCCGCACTTTTTTTGATGGAAAGGGGTGGCAGAGAAAACAATACGGTTTTTTGATATGTTCAGCGGCGTAGGCGGATTCCGGGAAGGGCTCACACGGGCAGGCGGTTTTGCCTGTGTCGGGCATTGTGAGATCGACCAACATGCGGAGAAGAGCTACCGCCAGCTGTTTGATACGGAAGGAGAGTGGTACTGCGATGACGCAAGAAACATGCAGCCGGACGACATGCCGGGATTCGACCTCCTATGCGGAGGATTTCCTTGCCAGGCTTTCTCAGTTGCTGGAAAACGGGCCGGGTTCGCAGACCCGAGAGGAACTCTCTTCTTTGAGATCGCCCGGGTGGCTGGGGCAAAGCGACCTGACTATCTTTTACTTGAAAATGTACCCGGACTGCTATCGCATAACAAAGGCGGGACGTTCCATACCATCCTCTGTACGCTATCAGACCTGGGGTATCACGTGGAATGGCAGGTGCTTAACAGCAAGGATTTCGGAGTCCCCCAGTCCAGAAAACGGGTGTATCTTGTCGGATATCTTGATGAAAGATGTGCCGGAAAAATATTTCCTTTCACGGGAACAAACCGAGCGTCTCTTGTACAAGTCCTTCCGGGAAGTCAGGGGAGCCGGGTCTACTCCGCCGAAGGAGTGAGCTGCACGCTGACTTCCGGGGCGGGAGGCATGGGCGGAAAGACCGGCCTCTATCATGTAGGTGTCCCGATCAAAGAGAATACGAAGAAAGGCTACAAGATGGCTTATGAAGGTGACAGCATCGACCTTGCTTACGCAGAGCAGAACACCAGGCGGGGCAGAGTGGGACACAGGATTGCCCATACCCTGACGACAGAGAGTACTCAGGGAACGGTTCATTTCGTTGATCTGGATTCTCGGCTCAGAGTGACAGAGGAAGCCAGATGTCTTACTACCCGGCAGAATGAGATCAGCTGTAGACATCTTGGGGAGCGCTCCGGAGCGTTGGAAGAAACCGGCCCAAGAGCGATCCTGAACCCGGAGAAAAGGGAGACCCGCCAGAACGGCCGACGGATAAAGGAACCGGAAGAGCCGATGTTTACCCTGACAGCGACAGACCGGCACGGCGTATGTTATCAGGGCCGGATCCGCAGGCTGACGCCAAGGGAATGTTTCCGTCTGCAGGGATACCATGACGACCAGATCGATAAGATCCTGGCGGTGACCTCCGATGCGCAGGCATATAAGCAGGCTGGGAACGGGGTGACGGTCAATGTCATCGAAGCCATCGGGAGGCGGATCCGGGGAGTAGATGAGATGCTGAAGTGTGCAGGAAAGGAAGAAAAGAATGAATTACAACAGATTTAAAAAAGAGCTTCTGACAGAAGTGAAAGCCAGACTGCCATCGGAACAGGGATATGAGGCAGATTACAGCGGGGAGAGCGTGAACGCTTCCGAGTACCTGAAGATACGGTACCGGAATACGGATCTGGTGGAACTGCCTGTCAATGTGTTCGCTAATCAATACGAAGAGCATCAGGATCTGGGGAGGATCGCAGGAGAGATCCGGGAGATGGTCCATCTGATCTATGGATACCCGGAGCCGGAACGCCCAGAGTTTTCCTATGCGGATTACGATACGGTCAAAGGGAACCTGGCTGTCCGGCTGGAGCCTGCTGAAAAAGAGGGAGAAGCCGCAGGGAGTGTCTATGAAAAGCACCCGCTGGGGATCCTTTCCGCTTATTACCGTGTGCTGGGCAAAGACGGCGATCACTGGCAATGGACCAGAGTGCCGACACACATGCAGCAGTTCTATGGTGTCTCCCCAAAGGAGATCCTTGCAGCGGGATTAGCGAATACCAAAGAACATTCTCCGCTGAGGATCTACCCGATCCCGGTGAAAGGACAGGAATCCATGGCGTCGGTCACTACCTTCGACCGCTCCTACGGGGCGACTGCCCTTTTGTATCCGGGCGTGCAGGAGGAACTGCGCAGACAGATGCATGGCGATTATTATGTGGTTCCCTTGAATGTCCATGAGATTCTGGCGGTCAGGAAGCGTTCGCTCATTAAGGAAGAACAGATCCGTGTCTTCCAGAAGCAGATGTGGCAGGAGACGCCGGGAAAGGATTTTTTGAGCAGAGGGCTGTTCCTTTATCATTCGAAGGAGAAACGGCTGACTGTCTGTGGAAATCAAGCGGATCATTGCAGAAAACCACCGGATCATATGCGCTGAAACAGATGTCCGGCAAAAAATTACAGGAGGGTGGTGAGGACGCATCGACCTGAAGGAACAGTGTTTCGGCACAGAGATTGAGATGACCGGCCTGACAAGAGAACAGGCGGCGAAAGCAGTGGGCGTGCTGTTCGGATCCATCCCGTACTATATCGGCACTTATTATGGGACATGGGGTGTGAAGGATCCCCAGGGAAAAGAGTGGAAGTTCACTTTTGACAGCAGTATCAACGCCCAGAGACGCCGGAACGGGCAGTGGGTATCGGCAGATTCGGAGTACAAAACAGAAATGGTCAGCCCCAAGCTGACCTATGAAGAGATGGGAAAGCTTCAGGAGGTTGTCCGGTGTCTGCGGAAGAAAGGCGCAAAGGTGAATTCCTCCTGTGGTATGCATGTCCATGTGGACGCCTCCAACCATACACCCCGGAGCCTGAAGAATGCTCTGACTATCATGTATTCGAAAGAGGATATCCTGTTCAAGGCGCTTCAGACCAACCCGGCAAGGGTGGACCGGTGGTGCCAGAGAGTCCGGGAGGATGTGCTGGCAGATATCCGAAAGATGCCTTCCGGGACAATGCGGATGGATGAATTCCGAAGACGGTGGTATCAGGACCGGCAGAGAGGCGTAAGCCACAGCCATTATGATGAGACAAGGTATTACGCATTGAATCTCCATGCTGTGTTCGACAAGGGAACGATAGAGTGGAGGTGCTTTAACAGTACCCTCCATGCCGGGAAGGTGCGGGCGTATATCACGCTCGCACTCGCCATCTCCGCACAGGCGGTCAATCAGAAGTGTACCCACATGAGAAAGACAGAGATCACAGAAAATCCGTGCTTTACCTTCCGGACTTTCCTGCTCCGGCTGGGGCTGATCGGGCCGGAGTATAAAAATGTGCGGAAACATCTGCTGGATCATCTGGAAGGGAACAAGGCGTGGCGGTATGACCGGAGCACCTATGAATCCCGGCAGACCGGAACGAGATAGGAAAG
Source organism: uncultured Lachnospiraceae bacterium (assembly GCA_900553355.1). GTDB lineage: Bacteria > Bacillota > Clostridia > Lachnospirales > Lachnospiraceae > Merdimonas. The sequence continues at coordinate 10,332 of USDK01000064.1, read as the reverse complement.
AGGTGAGGACAATGAGATATTATTTTGCCTATGGCAGCAACATGAACCTGGAACAGATGGCACGCCGCTGTCCGGATGCGGAGGCGGTCGGCAGATGTGTGCTGAAGGATTACCGTCTGGCATTCCGGGGGAACCGGACAGGCTGGGGCGTAGCGAGCATCCTGCCGGAACCGGGGAAAGAAGTGCAGGGGCTGCTCTGGAAGATCACGCCGAAGTGTGAAAAGAGTCTGGACTTTTACGAAGGCTATCCAAACCTGTATGGCAAGAAAGAAGTTACAGTCCGGACTAAGACCGGAGAACAGGCGAATGTGGCGGTTTATATCATGAATGAGCCGTATCAGAGCCAGCCGGCCCTTCCCAGTGATTATTATCTGCAGGGAATTCTGGACGGATGCAGGCAGAACCACCTGACTCAGAAGGAAGTACACTGGGCGGTGGAAGAGACAAAGAAGGAACTGGGAGAAAAAAAGCCAGAAAAAATGCGGCCGAAACAGAAAGCCGTAAGAAAGGATACCAGCCGGTAAAGCGTGCTGGAAATAAGATAAAGGAGAAACAGAATTTATGAAAGGAAAATGGAAAGCGAGAGCCATGGCTGCGGTCATGGCTTTGTGTATGGGGATCAGCCCGGTGGTTTCTTCTGTGGCGTATGCGGCAGAGGAACCGGCCACAGGGGCAGAGATCATGGCAGAATCACAGAGTGAGACTGCAGAAACCACGGCGGAGACAGCTGGAGAACAGGAGCAGAAACGGCTGGCAACAGCAGAAGATCTGACCAAAGATGTCTCTGATACAGGCTTCGATGCGGAGACTTCCCTGGAGGGGATTACCTATGATCCGGAGCAGGAGAGCGTTGTGCTGTCCAGCATCGAAGATGAGGATAGAAACAGCTACCAGAAAGGGCTAAGCGGTGTGTTCTATGCACAGTACCTGGTAACCCCGAAAGACGGGAGCGAATGCTATACCATCAGCCGGACCATTACCCTGACGGATACAGAAGGGGAAGCCCATGCCCAGGACAATGGCGGGGAGAAGCAGAAGGAGGATATCCAGTCTGAAGATGAATCGGAGGATCCTGCCCCGGTAGAAGTGGAAAGTTCTGAAGCGGATGTGACAGAGGAAGAACTGGATACACTGGAGCAGGAGATCGAAGATGGGGAAATTTTAATGCTGTCTGCGGCAAACGGGATTGCCGCAAGGAGCAGTGAGGCGGTACATCTGGTACAGGGAGAGAGGATCTGGTATCCTTCCCATTGGGGCCACTATTCTACCTGTTGGTTTACAGTAAACGGGAAGATCGCATACTGCTTGGAATCCCAGAAGAATTCCCCGGCAACCGGGGACTATGTGGCAGATGTTCTTGACAGCAACGCCAACCTGCAGAAAGTTTTATACTACGGATACGGCGGAGCCGGTGACATCACGGGCAGCTATCTTTCCGGAAAGAGTACCAATGAGAAATATGTGTATACCCACATCGCAGCTTCCTATGCCTATGCGGGAGATGCGGCATTTACAGGATGCGATTACAGCGCACTTGTGTCGGATGGGGTGATCAACTATATCAATTACCTGTTCGGACTGGAAAATCCGCCGAAGGGAGAGCTGTCCCTGTCTTCCACCAATGTGACAGCGGTCCGTGACGGGGATGTGCAGAAGACACCGGAGATCACCTTAAACGGAGACCACCGGAACTCTGTGACCATCGCAGTCCCATCGGGAGTGACCGGATACAATCAGACACAGGGAACTAACGTGACCGGTGGGAACCTGACCGTTTACGGCGGCGATACTTTCTATCTGCAGGCGCCTTTGACGGTGACGGGGAACTGGAGCAGCGGAAATCTGTACGGGACCGTCCGGGAAAGCTGGAAAACACTGGTGCTGTCTGCCACAGGCGACGGGAATCAGGCGATCGGAGCATTCATCTCTGAATCCGCAGGCCCGGTGTCTTTTGGCGTGAAATGGCTGAACCTGGCAAGGGTACAGATCACGAAAACAGATGCAGAAACAGGCAATCCCCTGGACGGGGCAGTTTATGGCGTTTATAAAAACAGCGCCTGCACCGATCTGGTGACAAAGATTTCAGCAACAGGAGAAGACGGCATTAGTTATAGTGATTACTTTGACGCAGGGCTGGAGACAGTGTATGTGAAAGAGATCACAGCGCCGGAAGGATATGTGATCAATAAAACTGTTTATCCGGTCCATGTATCTGTCGGACAGACTGTAGAGATCAGCGCTGTGGATACCAGAGTCAAAGGGAAGATCACCGTGGAGAAACAGGATGTTGACACGGAAGAGTTCCTGTCACAAGGCGATGCACAGCTTGCCGGAGCGGTATATGGTCTTTATGCAAGGGCAGATATCCAGAACCCGGACGGCACAGGCGTACTCTATGAGGCTGGCAGCCTGATCGCACAGCAGACCTTTGGGGAAAGCGGTGAGATCGTGTTCGAGAACCTGTATCTGGGCGAGATGTACATTAAAGAGATCACAGCACCGGAAGGCTATCTTCTGGATGAGACTGAGTATGATGTGACTTTAAGCTATGAAGGGCAGGAAGTTGAAGTTGTGACTGCAGCGGAGACAGTGACAGAACAGGTCATGAAACAGGCATTCCAGATCATCAAGATCAGTGAGGACGGAGAACAGACAGAGACAGACCTTGTAGCAGGCGCGGAGTTCACGGTTTATCTGATCAGCGAGCTGTCGCAGGTGAAAAACGGCACGTTACAGCCGTCCAACGGTTCTGCTTTTACAGCAGAAGATTTTACCGCTTATGATTTTTCAGAGGAAGATCCGGCGGTAACCTATGAGAACGGAGAAGCAGTGGAAGTCCCGGTTCTGGTAACCGATGAATCCGGCTATGCAAAGAGCGTGGAGCTGCCCTACGGACAGTATGTCGTTGTGGAGACAAAGACTCCGGAGAACTTAAAGCAGGTCAATCCATTTATCGTAACGGTGAACGAGGACAGCCGGGAGCCCCAGCAGTGGCGGGTATTTGATGACCGTCCCTTTGAGTTCCTGCTGAAGATCATCAAGAAGGATACCCAGACCAACCAGAATGTACTGAAGAATTCCGCTACATACAAGATTTATGACTGCGAGAAAGAAGAGTTTGTGGAGCAGGTGGTCAACTATCCGGAGAAAGGGAAGATTTCCGAATTTTCTACCAATGACGAAGGTTATCTGGTACTGCCTGAAGAACTGAAAGCAGGCCATTACCGGATCGAAGAGATCCAGGCACCGGAAGGATTCGTAAGACAGGGATACGAGACAGAACCCACAGAACCCATCGAACTTGTGATCAATGCGGATACGCCTCATCAGATTGATCCGGATACCGGGGCGTATATCGTGGAAGTGATCCAGTACAACGAGGAACAGACCGGCAGCCTGACATTGACCAAGACTGGCGAGAAGCTGGTAGAGGTAAAAGGAGAGTCCATCCTCGAGAAAGCGGCTGATCTTCTGTCAGACCTGGTGGATACGGTGACGGGGGATGAATCAGCAGATATCGGAATCCAGAGAGAGTTCCTTTATGAAGAGTCCGGAGTGGAGGGAGCAGTATTTGAACTCTATGCGAAAGATACCATCTACTCCCCGGATGGTGCTGTAGATGCGAACGGCAACCGGGTTATCCGCTATGAAAAGGATGACCTTGTAGCAACCCTGACCACAGATGCAGAAGGAAAAGCAGTGGCGGACGGACTGCCGCTCGGAAGTTATTACCTGAAAGAGACAACAGCCGGAACCGGATTCGTCCTGAATCAGGAGCAGAAGGAGTTTACTCTGACTGCAGAGGATGACACGGTGGCAGTTGTTTATGAAGATGTGGCTTACCACAATGAACGACAGAAGATCCAGATTACTGCCAAGAAGAAAGATGCAGTATCCGGGGAAGCACTGGAAGGAGTTGTCTTTGGACTGTATGCAGGAGAGGATATCACTGATGCACAGGGAAATGTCCTGATTGAAAAAGATGCCCTGATCGAGACGAAAGCCACCGGGGAGGATGGCACGGTCACCTTTGACAGCGACCTGATCCACGAGAAATATTATGTGAAAGAGGAACAGAGGCTTCCGGGATATCTTCCCAACGAAGAGATCTGGGAGATTGACGCAGTTTATGAGAACCAGAATGAAACTGTGATCACCTTTGAGAAAGAGGTGGAGAACCAGCCCACAGAGACCCAGTTTACGAAGACGGATATCGTTACCGGAGAACCGGTTGTGGGAGCAAAACTGCAGATCCTGGATGAAGAGGGAACTGTGATCCGGGAGTGGGTGACCACAACAGAGGAACACATCGAATATGCTCTTCCGGAAGGAAACTATGTCCTGCACGAAGAGACAGCACCCAATGCAGATGGTTATGTAACGGCACAGGACGTGGAGTTTACGGTAAAGGAAGACGGCAGCATCACAAAAGTGGAGATGGAAGATGATTTCTCCAAAGTAGACGTCAGCAAGACGGATATCACTGGGGATACAGAACTTGTAGGCGTGAAGCTTCAGGTGCTGAACAGCGAGGAAGAAGTGCTGGATGAGTGGGTATCTGATGGAACAGAGCACCGGATCGAGTATCTTCCGGTTGGGGAAGAACTGACCCTTCGTGAGATCCAGACTATTGACGGATATACCATGGCGGAGGATGTGAAGTTTACCCTTGAGGATACCGGGGAAGTCCAGCATGTTGCCATGCAGAACGAGTTTGTCTACGGAAGGATCTTCCTTACAAAGACAGACGCTGAGACAGGAGATGCCCTTGCCGGAGCGGAATTTGAAATCCGCAATACGACCACAGGAGAGACAGCTGGAAGCCTTGTTACAGACGAGAACGGACAGGCGGAGAGCGAAGACCTGCTGATTGGAAGTTACGATGAGACAGGTGTAAAGGAACTCTTCCATTACGAAGTGGTGGAGACAAAAGCACCGGAGGGGTATCAGTTGGATGAGACGCCCCATGAAGTAATTTTTGAGCTGGATGGGGAAAAGAACGGGCAGATCCTCGTGGAGTTGAATGTGACCAATGAGAAGACGCCGGTGGAAACACCGTCCGTTCCCAAGACCGGAGATAATCCGGGAAGGCCGTTGGCTCTGCTGATCCTCTGCATCGCAGCGGCAGGCGCTTTTGTGGGAATCACGGTCTACCGCAGGAAAAAGGTGAGAGCAGAGAGGCTGGATCAGGATATTGAGCCGGCCGGAACAAAGGCAGAGGAAACATCTGGTGAGAAAAAAGAGACGCAGGATTAGTTTCCTGCAGATATTATTGCTGCTGGTATGTGCCTTTTGCCTTGGAGCATTCTGCTATGAAATGGTATGGATGCCCTATGAGAACCAGAGCCAGAAGGAGGAGTTGAAGGAGAGGTTCCCGGGAGAAACCGGGGACCCTGCCCCGGAAGGGGAATCCGCTGGGAAAGAGGCAGGTGTGCAGGCGGTGAATCTGTCTGCACTGCAGGCGCAGTATCCGGATGTGCGGGAATGGCTTATCATCCCCGGTACAAATGTCGATTACCCGGTACTGCAGAGCGGGAAAGAGAACCCGGAATTCTACCTCAGGCGAAACTATCGGGGAGAATATAATATAAACGGCAGCCTGTTCCTCCAGTGGAACTGTCCGGCAGAGGACGGCCTAAACCGGATCATTTACGGCCATAACATGAACAGCGGCGCGATGTTCGGGAATCTGGAGCAGTATGAAGACGCAGCGTTCTGGGCAGCCCACAGGAACGTGTTCTTCCAGACGGAAAAAGGGCTGGAAGAGTATACCGTAGTGTCCGTATTAAAGACGGATATCAGGAAGTTTCCGTTTACAAAGGTGGATTTCCCGGATGAGGTAAGCCTGAAAGAGTATGTGGAACGGGCAAAGTCGCAGGAACTGTTTGAAACCGGAGAAAATGTGGCGGATTGCCACACTGTGTTGACGCTGGTGACCTGCGCCTATGAGTGGGACGGCGCCAGGACCGTGGTGATCGCAGTCCGGTAAGCCGGGAAGTGTTTGAAAGCCTGGGTTCAGGAAACGTTCTGTTGCTGTGTATCAGCTCTATGTCTGCAGGAAGAGTCTTTTCCAGAAATGGAAAAGAGAAGAGTGTTTGAAAAAGACAGTGTAGTCTGGGTGTAGTATCGCAGCAGCATGGAAAAGACTGAATATTCTTTCTGATAGATAAGCAGGCAGTAGTGTGGTATACTAAGGTTGACCCAAAGGTAATCCTAAATTTGACAGGAGGTCGGCATCATGGATAAGATTAAGGACGAAAGATTAAGGAAAATATTACAAGAGATGGCAGAACTCCTTCAACATGTGTATGGGGAGCGTTTAAAAGCAGTGATCCTGTACGGCTCTGTTGCCAGAGGAACCCAGACAGAAGATTCCGATGTGGATATTTTGGTTTTAGTAGATGGCACGGACGCACAATTGCGGGAGTACGATGAAAAACTCAGTGATGTGTCTACAGATCTCGCACTGAAGTATATGAAGGTGTTTTCCATCATTGATGTAAAATATCAGGAGTATCAAGATTGGAAGGCAATATCGCCGTTCTATCAGAACGTGAAGCGGGAAGGAGTCATAGTCTATGCAGCATGAGAGAGAAACCTTGTGCTGATACCGGTTGGAACGGGCAAAAGAAGATCTGCAGGCAGCCCATGTGAACCACGATTCCGGATTGTTCAAAGCAGCGATCAATCGCTCTTATTATGCGATTTTCCACAGTATCCGGGCTGTAAATATCTTAGACGGTTTTGATGCTTCCAAGCACAGTTCCGTAATTGCTCATTTTAATCAGTACTATGTCCATACCGGTGAATTTGAACGTGGAATTTATAAGATTATTGATGGCGCATATCGAATCAGGGAGAAGTGCGACTATAGCGATTTTTTCCTCGCCTCAAAAGAAGAATCTGCTTTCCAGATAGAGCATGCAGAAGCATTTATAAAAGCTGTGGAGGCATACATTTCTAAGAAAAAGGGAAAAAAGAAAATGGCAGAAGACCTTCCTGATGAAGAATAGGAGAGAAAATCGGATCTGGAAAAATATTATGCTAGCTGCAGAAAATCCGGATTCTGCGTCAAGACTTGAATATATATATGGAGAGACAGATATCATGCCACTATTTGACAACGAAAATCGGATCTTACAGATTGAAACAGAAAAAGAAGAAATTTTTCAACATATGGAAAACCCACTGATTAGTCAGCCATTTACGGAAGACTTTGCCAAGAGGTTTTCATGGAGTACGAACGCAATCGAAGGGAATACCCTGTCACTGGAAGAAACAATTGCAGTAATTGATTATGATGAAGTAAGATCAAACCATACCTATTCTGAATACACAGATGCGAAAAATGCCTACTATGCGATTCGGAAAATGCTGCTCCCATTTGCGAAAAAAACAATTGATGAAGAGTGGATTAAGCAGGCAAATGGCTATATCAGACATATGCAGGGCGAATACAGAGAGACCTCGGTGTACATCGGAAACCTGTCTGAGGCTGTGTACTATCCGCCGGATCCACAGGATGTCCCGACGCTTATGGAAAACTGGCTCAGGGAGACAAATATAGAGGCGGCAACAGTGAAAGAGATTTTTGAAAAGATTGCAGCCAGTCATGTCCGGTTTGAACGGATCCATCCTTTTTCAGATGGGAATGGCAGGACCGGGAGGATGATCATAAATCAGCAGTTGATCAATAGCGGTTTTCTGCCTGTCTCAATCCCGCCGACTGGGAAGTACCGGGAAGCATTCAGAAGGTATGACAAAAGGGAAGACCTCTCAGAAATGGTCTATGTTTTGTTGAAAAGCGAACTGGAATCTTTTGACAGAGTCCGCAGTTTGGCTTTGAAACTATCCAAAGACCGGGAAAAACAGAAAAAAGAAATGAAACATATGCAAAACAGATAGAATGAGAATCGTAGAAATATGAGGACGTGTCCAAAAGTGGATGCGTCCTTTTTCTATGCTTGAAAGAAAGGAAAATACAATGAAGAGATTTTATACAGCAGAATCCGTAACAGAAGGCCATCCAGATAAGGTATGCGATCAGATCGCAGACACCATTCTGGATGCCTGTCTGAAAGAGGATCCGGATGCCCGTGTTGCCTGCGAAGTGCTGGCAACCAAGGGAACGGTGCTCCTTGCCGGGGAGATCACAAGCAGGTATGAGCCGGATGTGCTGGGGCTGGCAGAGGGTGTAGTAGAGCGGATTGGATATGATCCGAAAGACTTTTTGTTTGACGCCCTGATCCACAGGCAGAGTCCGGATATCGCACAGGGGGTTCAAACTTCCAGAGAGAAGAGAAATAATTCCGGGACAGAAGAGGAATGGAGTATGGGCGCCGGGGATCAGGGGATTATGACGGGCTACGCCTGCAGGGAGAATCCCCAGATGATCTCCATGCCGGTCCTGCTTGCCAACCGGATTGTCCGGGAACTGGATGCGGCAAGAAAAAGCGGGTATATCCGGGGAATCCTGCCGGATGGGAAAGCGCAGGTGACAGTGGAATATGACGGCCTTGAACCTGTCCGTCTGGATACGGTGATCGTGTCGTGCCAGCATGTAGAAGAAAAAGACTTGAAAGATCTGGAGCGTGAGATCCGGCAGAAAGTGCTGCTCCCGGCTCTGCGTCCCCTGCCAGCGGATCCGGATACAAAGATCATCATTAACCCATCCGGCAGGTTTATTGTGGGAGGCATGGAAGCGGACACCGGGCTGACCGGGAGAAAGCTGATGGTGGATGCATATGGAAGTGTGGTTCCTCATGGCGGCGGAGCATTTTCCGGGAAGGATGCCAGCAAGGTAGACCGTTCCGGGGCATACATGGCACGGTATATCTCAAAGAATATCGTAGCCGCAGGACTGGCGGAAAAGTGTCTGATAACCCTGGCCTATGCCATCGGCATGGCAGAACCGGTGATGATACAGGTAGACACTTACGGAACCGGAACCGTGTGTGAAGATGACTGCCTTGCCGCGGCAATTCCGCTGGTGTTCGGATTGACGCCTTTTCAGATCATCCAGCAGCTCCGCCTGAAACGCCCGATCTATGCGCAGACAGCGGTGTACGGGCATTTCGGCAGGAAGGAGTTCCCATGGGAGCGGACAGATAAGGCGGACCAGCTTCGCTCCGCAATTATCTGATGGCATGGTATACACAGGAAGAGATCAAGGCTGCCGGCCAGATCCTGACTATCGATTACCTGAGGCGGTGTGAACCAGGAAGGCTGAAAAAATGTAAATACCTTCAGCATGAGTATGAACTGATTGACCATGACAGCTTTAAGATCAATGAAATCAGCAGTATCTGGCACTGGAAATCACAGGATATGGGCGGGAAATATGCCTTGAAATTTTTACAGGAGGTAGACGGGATTCCGTTCCCGGAGGCCATGAGGATCCTGCAGAGGGAGTTCCCCAATTATGTTCCGGTTAAAATTGTCTCAGAAAAAAGAACTCGGAAAAACAGAATTAGCATCCTTCTACCATCTGCTCCGCGATCAGTTTCAGAACAATCCCCAATGGCAGTATTGCCGGGACTGAGGGGATTTTATTGCAGATTATAAAGGAAGATCATCATTTGCCGATAAAGTGCGGTCCATGTATAACCGAGCCCAAGAGATTCTGGAACAGGACTGTAGCGTCTGGCGAAAGCATCAAGAACTTTGTGGAGTCCTTCCGGGTTGATACGGTCAGAAAGTTTCTGGGCCGCCTCTATATCGGAAATTTCAAGGAACGCATTATCCTGCATCCGGTAAGCAATCTGTTTTTTATCCAGCTTATAGGCAAGCAGGTTATGGCCGTTCATGTAAAACTGAAGCCGGAAAGGCGGCCATGTAGGAACGCGGAGATAGCAGAGACCGAGTTCCCTGTCGATAAAATAGAAATAGTAATGAAGGCACTTGCTCTGGTCAAACTTCAGGAAAGTCTTTCCGGTTGTCTTATCATGCCATGGCTTGTAAGTATTACAGCACTCCATGGCAGAGAAAATGTGAACCAGGCCTTCTGTTTTCCCGGTTTCAGCGATGATCTTCTGGATGCGGTCATCTTTGTGGAATGCATGGAGTTTTCGGATAAACTCAATTTCAATGCTTCGTTCTGATGCCTTTTTACGATATGGTTTCTTTTACAGTGGCGACAACGATTACCGGAATTCCGTCGTCTCTTTCTGCAACACTGCACTCCTTTTGATTAGCGATTTTTTCTCCACACCCATTGCAAACCAGAAAAAAGCGCGGTATAATATGACCAGAAGAACCGAAACGGTCATATTTAAGGAGGTGCGACCTTGGCTTTTACCGATTACGAGACTGAGCAGCTCCGCAAGGCGTTGC
>USDK01000063.1 GCA_900553355.1 uncultured Lachnospiraceae bacterium | reverse complement strand
TGATGGATTTAGAACATCACACGAGATTCAGAAGATCGAGACATGGGATTATGAAGATCTGAAAGACATGGTAAGCATGGAAGCAATCGACGAGTTCCGTGCACATGCACTTAACCCGAACCACCCGTGCCAGAGAGGTTCAGCTCAGAACCCGGATATCTTCTTCCAGGCAAGAGAGGCTTGTAACCCATTCTATGATGCACTTCCGGGAATCGTTCAGAAGTACATGGATAAGGTTAATGAGAAGATCGGAACAGACTACAAACTGTTCAACTACTATGGAGCAGCAGATGCAGAGCACGTGATCGTAGCTATGGGATCTGTTTGTGACACAATCGAGGAGACAATCGATTACCTGACAGCTGCAGGAGAGAAAGTCGGAGTTGTTAAAGTTCGTCTTTATAGACCATTCAGCGCAGAAGCTCTGATCGATGCTATCCCGGATACAGTTAAGAAGATTTCTGTTCTTGACAGAACAAAAGAGCCAGGAGCACTTGGCGAGCCACTGTACCTGGATGTTGTTGCAGCACTTAAAGGATCTAAGTTCGATGCAGTTCCGGTTTACACAGGACGTTATGGACTTGGTTCTAAAGATACAACACCTGCTCAGATCGTTGCTGTATACCACAACGATGAGAAAGCTAAATTCACAATCGGTATTGAAGATGATGTTACACATCTTTCACTTGATGCTGGTAAGCCACTTGTTACAACACCAGAAGGAACAATCAACTGTAAGTTCTGGGGACTTGGAGCAGATGGTACTGTTGGAGCAAACAAGAACTCCATCAAGATCATTGGTGATAACACAGACATGTATGCACAGGCTTACTTTGATTATGACTCTAAGAAGTCCGGTGGTGTTACAATGTCTCACCTTCGTTTTGGTAAGAAGCCAATTAAATCAACATACCTGATCCATCAGGCTAACTTTGTTGCATGTCATAACCCGTCTTATGTTGACAAATACAACATGGTTCAGGAACTTGTTGATGGAGGAACATTCCTTCTGAACTGCCCATGGGATATGGAAGGACTTGAGGAGCATCTTCCAGGACAGGTAAAAGCTTATATCGCTAACCACGGAATTAAATTCTACACAATCGATGGTATCAAGATTGGTAAAGAGATCGGACTTGGCGGACGTATCAATACAGTACTTCAGTCTGCATTCTTCAAACTGGCTGATATCATTCCGGAAGAAGAAGCAATTGACCTGATGAAGAAGGCTGCAAAGGCTACTTACGGAAGAAAAGGCGACAAGATCGTACAGATGAACTATGACGCCATTGATGCCGGAGCAAAACAGGTACACGAAGTAGAAGTTCCGGAGTCCTGGAAATCCTGCCAGGATGAAGGCCTGTTTTCACCGGAAGTAAAAGGCGGCAGAAAAGACGTTGTAGATTTTGTTAAAAATATTCAGACTAAGGTTAATTCCCAGGAAGGAAACAGCCTGCCGGTATCTGCGTTTAAGGATTATGTAGATGGCTCTACACCGTCTGGATCTTCCGCATATGAGAAACGTGGCATCGCTGTAGATATCCCGGTATGGAAGCCGGAGAACTGTATCCAGTGTAACCGCTGTGCATACGTTTGTCCGCATGCTGTTATCCGTCCGGTAGCTCTGACAGAAGAAGAGTATGCAAATGCACCAGAAGGAATGGCAGCTATTGATATGATCGGTATGCCGGGAATGAAGTTCTCCATGACGGTATCTGCATATGACTGTACCGGATGTGGATCCTGTGCAAATGTATGTCCTGGAAAGAAGGGCGAAAAAGCTCTCGTTATGGGCAACATGGAAGAGAATGCAGGAAAACAGGATTTCTTCGATTATGGAAGAGAGATCGAGGTAAAACCGGAAGTTGTTGCAAAATTCAAACCGGAGACTGTAAAGGGAAGCCAGTTCAAACAGCCGCTGCTTGAGTTCTCAGGCGCATGTGCAGGATGTGGAGAGACTCCATATGCAAAACTGGTAACACAGCTGTTTGGTGATAGAATGTATATTGCAAATGCAACAGGATGTTCTTCTATCTGGGGTAACTCTTCACCGTCTACACCATATACTGTAAATCCAAAGGGACAGGGTCCGGCATGGTCCAACTCTCTGTTTGAGGATAATGCAGAGTTTGGTTATGGTATGCTGCTTGCTCAGAAAGCAATCAGAAAGAGACTGAAAGAAGAAGTAGAGAATATTGCGGCATCTGACAAGGCTTCTGCAGAAGTAAAAGAAGCATGCCAGGAGTACCTGGATACCTTTAACTGCGGTGCAAGCAATGGAGATGCTACTGATAAATTAGTTGCCGCTCTGGAAGGATGCGACTGTGATCTGTGCAAGGATGTAGAAAAGAACAAAGATTTCCTGGCTAAGAAGTCCCAGTGGATCTTCGGTGGTGACGGATGGGCTTACGATATCGGATTTGGCGGTGTTGACCATGTACTTGCAAGCGGCGAGGATATCAACATCATGGTATTTGATACAGAGGTTTATTCTAATACCGGCGGACAGTCTTCCAAGGCTACTAAGACAGGTGCTACCGCTCAGTTTGCAGCGAACGGTAAAGAGACTAAGAAGAAAGACCTGGCGGGCATCGCTATGAGCTATGGTTATGTATATGTAGCTCAGATCGCTATGGGTGCTGACTTCAATCAGACTGTAAAGGCAATCGCAGAGGCAGAGGCATATCCGGGACCGTCACTGATTATTGCATACGCTCCATGTATCAACCATGGTATCAAGAAGGGTATGAGCAAGGCTCAGACCGAGGAGCAGCTGGCAGTAGAATGTGGATACTGGAACAACTTCCGCTTCAATCCTGCAGCAGAAGGCGCGAAATTCACGCTGGACAGCAAGGAGCCAAAACAGGAAGAGTACCAGGGATTCCTGGACGGAGAAGTTCGTTACAACGCTCTGAAGAGAGCAGATCCGGAAAGAGCAGCAAAACTCTTTGCAAAGAACGAGAAAGAAGCTATGGACAGATATGCATATCTGAAGAAGCTGGTTACTCTGTACGGAGAAGAATAAAGAGATCAGGAAGCTTGAAAAAGCGAAAAGACACGCAAAAACTGGCATTGTACAGTAGAAACGAGAGTACGGACCGAGCGGTTCGTACTCTTTTTCTGTATTTTCTGCACAAATAAAGCCGCAACTGATCAGAAGAAATGCAGGCGGCTTATTACTATTGGGGTTTCATCTTTGTGGAAAGTTCGCTTGACGCTTTTTCGCTCTTTGCTATAATAAGCGTATGGAAAGTTGGGACAATCCATCTATTACATTAGCGTTTATGCTTGCACGGTATTTTGATATGAGCATTGAAGATGTTTTCATTTATGAGGAGGAAAAGCAATGAAAATCCTTATGAAATTTGTTATTGAGCATTTATCAAAGAGGTTTGAGAAAAAGGAAGTTCTCAGAGACATTAACTTCACATTTGAAGAAGGGAAAATTTACGGATTGCTTGGCAGGAACGGCGCTGGTAAAACAACGCTTTTTAACTGTCTGAATCGTGATCTGAAGGTAGATAGCGGCAACTTCTATATAGATACAGACGGAGTCCGCCGTGAGGTAGTGGCAGATGATATGGGGTATGTATTATCTACCCCGACCGTACCGGAGTTTCTTACCGGCAGAGAGTTTCTGAAGTTTTTTATGGACATCAATGAGAAATCCATTAAAAATCCAAAAAGTATTGACGAGTATTTTGACTATATGAGCATTGAACCGGAGGACAGAGATAAGCTGCTCAAAGACTATTCCCACGGTATGAAAAACAAAATGCAAATGCTCATTAACATCATCGCCCAGCCCAATATTCTGCTGCTTGATGAGCCTTTGACCTCCCTTGATGTAGTTGTGGCGGAAGAAATGAAACAGTTGCTTCGCACGCTGAAGCAAGACCGCATTACCATCTTCTCCACCCATATTATGGATTTAGCACTCGACCTCTGCGATGAGATTGTACTGCTCAATCACGGCGAGCTGGAGGTTGTGGAGAAAACCAATCTGGACAGCAGAGAATTTAAGGATAAAATCATTGCGGCACTCAGGGAGGAAGAAAATGAATAAGACACTCAAAATATCTTTTTCCCTGAAAAATACATACCGTGTCAACGGTATCTTATTTTCCTTAAAGCAGATACCGCTTTTAAAGCGGCTGCTTCCGGCAACGCTGTATCAAGTGAAGGGACTAAAAGTTTTTGCGAATATTTTGTCCGTACTGTGGGAAATCGTATCTGCATTTCTTGGCAAGTTCCTTTACTTTATCACGATAGTATGCGGCGTAGGTATCCTTTATAAAGGACTGCCGGAGAATGTGGTGTTCCTGCATATCCTGCTGATTCTCACGGTAATCGGCAGCTTTGAAAAAACACACATTTTTAATCCGACCAAAGATAAATATTATGCAATGATTCTTATGCGGATGAACGCACGGGAATATACGTTGGTAAACTATTTCTACTCCATACTGAAGGTCTTTGTGGGCTTTTTGCCCTTTACGCTTCTGTTCGGTATGGATAGAGGCGTACCGTTGTGGTTTTGTCTGCTCCTGCCCCTTTGTATTGTGGGCATGAAACTGTTTGCGGCGGCGGTTACCCTGTGGGACTATGAGAAAAGGGGATTTGGATACAACGAAAACAAACTGTCCAAATATGTGTGGGGCAGTATCGCCCTGCTTTTAGCTATTGCCTATGCTCCGCCTGCCCTCGGATTTGCCGTGCCGGCAATGGTATCCATGATTCTCTTTTTAGCCTGTATCCCATTGGGAGCAATCGGTCTAAAAAAGGTGCTGACTTTTCGGGATTATTATGCAATTAACAAGGAATTATTGGCAGGATTGACAAATCAAATGGACAGTACTGCACAGGCGCAGCTTGTAAAGCAGGTCAATGAGAAGAAAATATCTGCAGATACTTCTATTACCAGCAGCCGCAAGGGTTTTGAGTACCTGAATGAGCTGTTTATCAAAAGACACAAAAAGATACTCTGGAACTCGACAAAGAAGATTTCCTATGTGTGCGCTTTCATTGTCATTGCCGTACTGGCAGGAGTCTGCCTGCTGCCTGAAGCAAAATCTGCCACCAACGAAATCGTGATGACTTGGCTTCCGTACTTTGTATTTATCATGTATGCCATTAACCGTGGAACGAACTTTACACAGGCGCTTTTTATGAACTGCGATCACAGCCTGCTGGCCTATTCGTTTTATAAGCAGCCGAGCTTTATCCTGCGGCTGTTTCAAATCCGCCTGCGTGAGATCATGAAAATCAATGCTGTTCCGGCGCTGGTTATCGGTATTGGTCTGGCGCTGATTTTGTTTGCTACCGGAGGAACGGACAATCCGCTGAACTATGTGGTGCTGATTGTCTCTATCCTGTGTATGAGCCTGTTCTTCTCGATCCATTACCTTACGATTTACTATCTGCTCCAGCCTTATAATGGAGGAACAGAGCTAAAAAGCGGTACATACCAGATTGTTTTATCAATAACTTATGTCGTCTGCTTTGCTCTTATGCGGCTTCGTATGCCGATTATGATATTTGGAATAATGACGATTGTTTTTTGTGTGCTTTACAGTATAGTTGCAAGTATTTTGGTATATCGTTTGGCTCCAAAAACATTTAGACTCAGGACATAAGACAGCGGCTTGAACTGTTACAGGCAAATCATGTCATCGGACGGCAGAAATGAAAAAGATTTTATCTGTGTTTTCCGCTTGTGGCGGCGATGTAGTCGTTATTGAAGATGTAAGAGTATAAATTTTCTTTTATGGAGGATATCATGAGATTCGAATTATCTCCCGTACCAGCTGGGGAGTTAGAGCAATACAAGTTGGATATGCAGGAAGCCTTTCAGAAAGGCTTTGAAAATAAGTATGGCAAAACAGATAAAGTGGTTTTGCCAGAAAAGGACATTGACCAGTCCTTGAATACCGAGGGAGCAGCTGCTTATAAAGCTGTTGTTGACGGTGAAATGGCAGGCGGTGCGATTGTGGTCATAAATGAAAAAACGCAGCAAAACCATCTTGACTTACTTTTCGTAAAATATGGGATACAAAGCAAAGGGATTGGCAAAAAGATTTGGTTTGAGCTAGAACAGCTATATCCGAACACGAAAGTATGGGAAACTTGTACACCGTATTTTGAAAGACGGAACATCCATTTTTATGTAAATGTCTGCGGTTTTCACGTTACAGAGTTTTTCAACGAGAAGCATCCCATGCCAGATATGCCGGATGACTTTATTGGTGACGGTAACGAGGGAGTGTTTCGATTTGAGAAAAAAATGAATAAAACTGAAACGAAAAGGTGAAATCGAAAAACGTTTTGCTCTTTTTGTGCGTATGTAGATGATACAAGAGAATAGTTTTTCGCATTGCCAGTAATGGAATAATATGGTATGACAATGGAAATAAAACGGCGAATTAAATGGTTCAAAAAGAAGGCTGTTTCCATGACGCTTGAGGAGATGCGGAAAAAGAAGAGGGAATATGGTTTTACCAATGAGCAGATTTCCGATTATATCGGGGTTCCGCTTGCAACGGTGCAGAAAATCTTTGCCGGGGTGGCGGAAAGTCTGACGTATATGGCAGATGGTTTGAAGTCTCAGGGAGAATTTTTGGAGGAGAGTGCAGAGTGGACTTTGCATCGATCTATGATTATGTCCGTTTCCTTTATGAGCGGGATGAAGCTGAATAAATATATATTGCCGCCAGGGGAATCAAAGCTCGGACAGACCGCGCGGTATATTCCGGAGCTGCGTGCCGTAAATCGATATTATCTGGGAATCTGCACCATGGATCTGGTGTGAAATGTGATGGAGGCCGGGGATACAAGAGTGCCTGGACTTCTATTTCCGGATGTGTTCGGCCCTGCCTTGGATGATTTTAATATGGAGAGATTTGCGGTTCCGTATTGACTTTTTAAACGAAAAGTGTAAGAATAGGTTAAATACATCATGAAGAACCAGATAGAGGTGCGGGTTTCATCAGTACGAAAAAGCGCAAGTCCCGGAAAGACTGCTTTTAAGGAAAGGGAAGGCCGCCGAAGAGAAAGGGGATTTCCGGGCCCTGTTTTTCTGGGACGCAGTCAGAAGATGCTGCGGACTGTCACATTTGTGGAGCGCTATCAGGGATAAGAATCTAAGAAAGACAAAAGAAAAAGACCAGAAAAGATGATTATGCCGTGAGCGCACCCGGGGGTGTTGTTCATGGCATTATTAATTTTATTAAGCAAGGAGAGGAAAGTGTTTATGAGAGGGAAAAAGAAAGCTGTGATATGGGGGATGAGTGTCCTTCTGCTGATTCTGGCCTGCAGCACCATGACGGCATTTGCGGCGGATGGAGCTGAGGAGTATGTACCGGACATGTATGCCACCTTCTGGTCGCTGGTTCCGCCGGTAGTTGCCATTGTGCTGGCGCTGATCACAAAGGAGGTATACAGTTCTTTATTTATCGGGATTCTGATCGGAGGAGTGTTTTATTCTGGATTTAATTTTGAAAGGACAATCACCCATGTATTCCAGGATGGGATTGTAGGTGTGCTTTCAGACAGCTACAACGTAGGAATCCTGGTATTCCTGGTTATTCTGGGAATCATGGTCTGTATGATGAACAAGGCGGGGGGCTCTGCGGCGTTTGGACGGTGGGCCAGTGAGCATATCAAAAGCCGTACGGGAGCGCAGCTTGCCACGATCCTGCTGGGTGTTCTGATTTTTATTGATGATTATTTTAACTGTCTGACAGTAGGGAGTGTCATGCGTCCGGTGACGGATAAGCATAACGTATCCCGGGCGAAACTTTCTTATCTGATCGATGCGACGGCAGCGCCTGTCTGTATCATCGCACCGATCTCTTCCTGGGCAGCAGCCGTAACCGGATTTGTAGAGGGGGAAGACGGATTTTCTATTTTTATTCGCGCGATTCCCTATAACTATTATGCGCTTCTGACGATTACGATGATGCTGGCTCTGGTACTCTTAAAGGTAGACTACGGTCCGATGAAGCTGCATGAAGACAATGCGAAAAAAGGAGATTTATATACCACTCCGGATCGTCCGTATGCAGATATGGAAGAGGAAATCGATGAGTCCAAAGGTGGGGTGATAGATCTGGTATTTCCGATCCTGGTGCTGATCGTATGCTGTATTATCGGGATGATCTATACGGGTGGCTTTTTCTCCGGAGTGGGGATCATCGAAGCATTTTCCAACAGTGACGCTTCAGTCGGCCTGATGTTTGGAAGCTTCTTCGCATTTGTGATCACGACGGTCTTCTTTGCGGTGCGCAGGGTACTGAGCTTTGGAGAGACAATGTCCTGTGTACCGGAAGGCTTCAAAGCCATGGTGCCTGCGATTCTGATCCTTACATTTGCCTGGACGCTCAAGGCTATGACAGACAGCCTGGGTGCAGCAGAATATGTAGCCGGGATCGTGGAGTCTGCGGCTGGTGGATTTCTTCATCTTCTGCCTGCAATCATCTTTGTGGTAGGCTGTCTGCTGGCATTTGCGACAGGTACCTCATGGGGAACCTTCGGGATCCTGATTCCGATTGTAGTAGCGGTATTCCAGGGGAGCAATGAGACGATGATGATCATTTCTATCTCAGCATGTATGGCAGGCGCTGTCTGCGGGGATCATTGTTCTCCGATTTCTGATACGACGATCATGTCATCAGCGGGTGCCCAGTGTAATCACGTCAATCATGTGACGACGCAGCTTCCGTATGCAATCACTTGTGCAGTCGTATCGTTTGTTACTTATGTGATTGCCGGGTTTGTGCAGAACGCGTTTATCTGTCTGCCGATAGGAATTGTTCTGATGGTGGGAACGCTGGCAGTAATCAAAAAAATGAATGCATAACAACGAAAAAAGCTGTGAAAAATAATACCAGAAACAAAAAGAACGACATGGATAAAGCCGTGCCGTTCTTTTTATTGCAGGCAGGATTGAAAAGCGTTATAATATGTGGAAATGGGTGAGCCGCTTAGGAGGAGAAAGGAGTCTACAGGAAGGCTATGAATGTAAAGAATATCAAGGCTTATGAGATTATTCAGCAGGAGGAGTTAAGAGGGATCCGTTCCCGGGGATATCTGCTCAGACATAAGAAGAGCGGAGCCCGGGTTCTTTTGATAGAAAATGATGATAACAATAAGGTGTTCAGCATCGGGTTTCGGACGCCGCCGGCAGATAGCACAGGAGTTCCACATATTATGGAGCATTCCGTGCTCTGCGGATCAAAAAACTTTCCGGCGAAGGATCCTTTCGTAGAACTGGTAAAAGGATCGTTAAATACATTTTTGAACGCGATGACCTATCCGGATAAGACCGTGTATCCGGTAGCCAGCTGCAATGATAAGGATTTTCAGAATCTGATGCATGTCTATATGGATGCGGTTCTGTATCCGAACATTTATGAGCATGAGGAGATCTTCCGTCAGGAAGGGTGGAGCTATAAGCTGGATTCTCCGGACGGAGAACTTCAGTATAATGGCGTTGTCTATAATGAGATGAAGGGGGCGTTTTCCTCTCCGGAGAGTGTTCTGGACCGGGTGGTGTTAAATACATTGTTTCCGGACACATCCTATGCCAATGAATCAGGAGGGGATCCGGAACGCATTCCTGATCTGACTTATGAACAGTTTCTGGATTTCCATCGGAAATATTATCATCCGTCGAACAGCTATATCTATCTGTATGGAGATATGGACATGGAAGAGAAGCTTGAGTGGCTGGATCAGGAGTACTTAATCCATTTTGAAAAAGCAGAGGTGGATTCCAGGATCCGTATGCAGGAACCATTTCAGGAAATGGTAGAAAAAGAGCTGCCATATTCCATAGCAAGCGATGAATCTGAAGAGGATAATACCTATCTTTCTTATAACAAAGTAATCGGTACAAGCCTGGACCGGGAGCTCTATCTGGCGTTTCAGGTTCTGGACTATGCGCTTTTGTCAGCACCGGGAGCGCCGCTTAAGAAAGCGTTGACAGAAGCAGGCATTGGAAAGGATATCATGGGATCCTATGATAACGGAATTCTGCAGCCTGTATTTTCTGTGATTTCCAAGAATGCAAATCTGGATCAGAAGGAAGCGTTCGTGGAAAAGATCGAGGAAGTACTAAGAGGTATTGTCGAAAACGGAATGGATAAAAAAGCGCTGGAAGCAGGGATTAATTATCATGAGTTCCGCTATCGGGAGGCAGATTTTGGCAGCTATCCCAAGGGGCTGATGTATGGACTCCAGATCCTGGACAGCTGGCTGTATGATGATGAAAAGCCGTTTATTCATATTGAGGCACTGGATACCTTTGAGTTTTTAAAGAAACAGGTGGGAACCGGGTATTATGAAGATTTGATCCGGCGCTATATCCTGGAGAATCCTCACGGAGCTATTGTGTCGGTGTGCCCGGAAAAAGGGCGGACGGCCCGGATGGACCGTGAGCTTTCGAAGAAGCTGGAGGAATATAAGGAAAGCTTAAGTGAAGAAGAGAGAGAAGAGATGGTTTCCCGGACCAAAGCGCTGGAGGATTATCAGACCGCAGAGGACAGCCCTGAGGATCTGGAAAAGATTCCGGTGCTGGAAAGGGAAGATATCTCTCGCGAAATTGCGCCTGTTTATAACGAAGAAAGAACTGTAGACGGTATTCCAATGGTATTCCATGAGATTGAGACCAATGGCATTGGGTACCTGGATCTTCTTTTTGATATGTCCGGCGTTTCAGAGGAACTGCTTCCCTATGTGGGGATCCTGCAGGCGACGCTGGGTGTAATTGACACCACACATTTTGAATATGGAGAATTATTTAACGAGATCAATGTTCATACAGGAGGTATCGGGACTTCGCTGGAGTTATATCCGGATGTGACAAAGGCCAGGGAAAAAGAGTTCAAGGCTACGTTTGAGATCAAGGCAAAGGCCTTGTATGATAAGCTGCCGGTGGCTTTTGATATGATAGGCGAGATTCTGACAGAGTCAAAACTTTCTGATGACCGACGTCTTCTGGAAATTCTGGAGATGGCAAAATCCAGGCTTCTGATGCGGTTTCAGTCGTCGGGACATACGACAGCAGTGCTGCGGGCCCTGGCGTATGCTTCTCCGTCAGCAAGGCTTAAAGACCTGACCGGAGGCATCGAATTTTACAGAGTAGTCAATCGGATTACAGAACATTTTGAAGAAGAAAAGGAAGATCTGATCCAGAAGCTGAAAGCACTTACAGTCCGTCTGTTCAGGGCGGACAATATGATGATCAGCTATACCGCATCCCAGGAGGGACTGAAGGATCTGGAGAAGCTTGTAGATAATTTGAAACAGAAGCTGTTTACCGATAAGGTAGAAGAAAGCACCTGTATCCTTCATTGCGAGAAAAAGAATGAAGCATTTAAGACGGCGTCCAAGGTGCAGTATGTGGCAAGGGCCGGCAATTTTATCGATCACGGTGCGTCTTATACCGGGGCGCTGCAGATTTTGAAAGTAATCTTAAGTTATGACTATCTGTGGCAGAATATCCGGGTTAAGGGCGGAGCATATGGATGCATGAGCAATTTTAACCGGATCGGAGAGGGATATTTTGTATCATACCGGGATCCAAATCTGAAGCGGACCATGGAAGTCTATGAAGGCATTACGGACTATTTAAAGAACTTTACCGTAAGTCCGAGGGATATGACGAAATATATCATTGGAACCATCAGTAATATTGATCATCCGATGACGCCTGCGGCCAAGGGAGACCGGTCCATGAACCTTTACATGAATCATGTAAGCCCTGAGATGATCCGCAAAGAACGCATGGAGATCCTGGAGGCCGGGCAGGAAGATATCCGGGCTCTGGCTGACGTAGTCGAGGCCGTGCTGGCGGCGGATCAGCTGTGCGTGATCGGCAGCGAAGAAAAAATCGATGCAGAGAAAGAAATGTTTGACACGTTGACAAGTTTTTAACGAGGGACGTACACTTTTGGCGTTGGTGCCTGTCCCCTTTTGCAAAAGTGTACGTCCCCCTGGAGGGAAATATGAAACAAGACTATAAATCTGGCTTTGTTACGTTGATCGGACGGCCGAATGTTGGAAAATCTACGCTGATGAATTATCTGATTGGTCAGAAGATTGCGATTACGTCTAATAAGCCTCAGACTACCAGAAACCGGATCCAGACGATCCTGACTACGGAGGAGGGGCAGATTGTTTTTGTGGACACGCCTGGCATACATAAGGCAAAGAATAAGCTGGGCGAATATATGGTGAATGTGGCGGAGCGTACGCTTAAGGAAGTGGACGTGGTGCTGTGGCTGGTGGAACCGACGACATTTATCGGCGCCGGGGAGCAGCATATTGCCGCGCAGCTTAAAAAGGTGAAGACACCGGTGATTCTGGTGATTAATAAGATCGATAGTGTGAAGAAGGAAGAGATTCTTCCGGTGATAGCGGCCTATAAGGATGTCTGTGATTTTGCAGAGATTGTTCCGGTATCAGCACGAAATGGCGATAATACGGATGTGCTGGTGAAGGAGATCATGAAGTACCTGCCCTATGGACCCCAGTTTTATGATGAAGACACTGTGACAGACCAGCCGGAGCGTCAGATCGTAGCGGAACTGATCCGGGAAAAGGCGCTGCACTGTCTGCAGGAAGAAATTCCCCATGGGATTGCGGTTGCTATTGAGCGAATGCAGAAAAAAAATAAGGTGATGCACATTGATGCGACCATTATCTGCGAAAGAGATTCTCACAAGGGGATAATTATTGGTAAACAAGGAAATATGTTGAAAAAAATCGGGAGCACAGCCCGGTATGAGATTGAAAAAATGCTGGGATGCCAGGTAAATCTGAAGCTTTGGGTCAAGGTGAAGAAGGACTGGAGAGACAGTGAATTTCTGATGAAAAATTTTGGATATCGGGAAGAAGAATAAAATAGCGGATCCATGGGAGAACCTATCCTTAAGAAAATAAACAGAGGATGAGGTGATATTTGTGGAGACACGATACTGGAAAAGATTTCTGAAAACGGGAAAGATTGTGGATTATCTGTACTACCGTGGGATGATGACCTGCAAAGAGATCATGGAACGCTGTGAAGGAGAAGCTTGCGTTGAATCAGATTACGGTAACTGGGATGGTGCTGACAGCGGCGCCGATCGGAGAATATGATAAACGGATCGTGATCCTGACAAAGGAGAGAGGAAAAATATCCGCCTTTGCCAGAGGAGCCAGAAGAGCAGGAAATGCACTGATGGGAGTGACAGAACCTTTTGCCTTCGGGACGTTTGCGATTTATGAGGGGCGGACATCGTATACATTGATGTCGGCCTCTATTTCCAATTATTTTTCTGAGCTTCGCATGGATATTGAAGGCGCATATTATGGATTTTATTTCATGGATCTGGCCGGTTATTATGCAAGAGAGGGAAATGATGAAACGCAGCTGCTAAAGCTTTTATACCAGACGTTCCGCGCCCTCCTGAATCCACATATCCCTAATCTTTTGATCCGATATATATATGAGATAAAGACGGTAACAGTGAATGGAGAGGGGCCCCAGGTGTTTGCATGCATGTCCTGCGGAAAAGCAGAAGGCCCCTGGTATTTCAGCATACGTCGCGGCGGCGTGCTGTGTGAAGGATGTGGGAAATATGAAAAGGACGGAATCTCGCTGCTTCCGTCTACCGCATATACACTACAGTACATAATGGCATCGCCGATCGAGAAACTATACACCTTTGTGGTGACTGATGAAGTGTTGGATCAGCTTGGTCAGATCACCAGAGACTATCTTGGAAAATACGTGGAAAAACGCTTCAAATCATTGGAAATACTGGAAACAATTGTGCGATAAGACTTGAAAACCTGCAGGGCAGCCTGTATAATTATTAACAATTATTGTGTTTATAGAAAAAACACATAGAACTTATAGAAGGTGAGGTAGAGGGAATGGTAGAAAAGACGATGGATAAGATCGTTGCACTGGCAAAATCAAGAGGATTTGTGTATCCGGGATCAGAGATCTACGGCGGTCTTGCAAATACATGGGACTATGGAAATCTGGGAGTAGAACTGAAAAATAATGTAAAAAGAGCCTGGTGGCAGAAATTTGTACAGGAGTCTCCTTATAATGTCGGCGTCGATTGCGCAATCTTAATGAATCCTCAGACCTGGGTAGCCAGCGGACATCTGGGCGGATTCAGTGACCCTTTGATGGACTGTAAGGAATGTCATGAGCGTTTCCGCGCCGATAAGATGATCGAAGATTATGCGAAAGAGCATGGACTGGATATTGGCGACAGTATTGACGGCTGGAGTCATGAAAAGATGGAGGCATACATCGAAGAGCACCAGATCCCCTGCCCGACCTGTGGAAAGCATAATTTTACGGAGATCCGTGAGTTTAACCTGATGTTCAAGACGTTCCAGGGAGTAACAGAAGATGCGAAAAATGTGGTATATCTCCGCCCTGAGACGGCACAGGGAATCTTTGTGAATTTTAAAAACGTACAGAGAACATCCAGAAAGAAGATTCCGTTTGGGATCTGCCAGATAGGAAAGTCCTTCCGGAATGAGATCACTCCTGGAAACTTTATTTTCCGTACCAGAGAGTTTGAACAGATGGAGATGGAATTCTTCTGTGAACCGGATACAGACCTTGAGTGGCATGCATATTGGAAACAGTTCTGCCTGAACTGGCTGAAAACATTGGGAATCAAAGATGAGGAAATGCGTTATCGCGACCATTCTCCGGAGGAACTCAGCCATTACAGCAAAGCGACAACAGATGTGGAATTTTTATTCCCCTTCGGATGGGGCGAACTCTGGGGCATTGCAGATCGTACTGATTTTGACCTGACCCAGCATCAGAATGTTTCCAAACAGGATCTGTCATATTTTGATGATGAAAAGAAGATCAAATATATCCCATATGTAATCGAACCGTCTCTGGGAGCAGACCGTATGGTGCTGGCGTTCCTGTGCAGTGCATATGACGAAGAAGAACTGGAGGGCGGCGACGTAAGGACTGTGATGCATTTCCACCCGGCTATCGCACCTGTAAAGATTGGAATCCTTCCTCTTTCCAAAAAGCTGAGCGAGGGGGCGGAGAAGATTTATACACGCCTGAGCAAGAAATATAATTGTGAATTTGACGAGAGAGGAAATATCGGAAAGCGTTACCGCCGTCAGGATGAGATCGGAACTCCGTTCTGCATTACCTATGATTTTGAGTCTGAGGAGGATGGAGCTGTTACAGTGCGTGACAGAGATACCATGGAGCAGGAGAGAATCAAGATCGAAGATCTGGAAAGCTATTTTGAAAAGAAGTTTGAGTGGTAAAAGTTTTGAACCAAGTGAAAAGGGGCTGTCGCATCAATGATTAGGAAATCATAGATGCGGCAGCATCTTTTTG
>USDK01000062.1 GCA_900553355.1 uncultured Lachnospiraceae bacterium | reverse complement strand
GCTATCCGGAAGTCAGTCTTTAAATCTGTACGAATCTCCCCTATCTGCATATCATGCTGACAGAAGATTTTCTCAGAAGCCTGGAGGATGTCAGCGGAGTGTCGCAGGTCTATCCGCTCATATACGGGCAGATTACAGTGCCCTGGGAGCCGGATTTTGCAGACATGTGGATGCGCGAGTTCTACGACATGTGGATGTATATACCCTACGAGGATGACCTGCAGGAGTACAAGGACCACCCGGAAAACTTCGGCTCTTTCCTGGTGGGCATCACGGAGTCGGACTTTGACTATCTGACGGACTTTGTGGACGCAGAACTTGACAAGGAGGATTTCCTGGCAGGAAAGACCTGCGTTCTGTACCGGAACAGTCTGGAACTCACCAATGAGGATGTGAAAGGAAGGAAGGTAACCTGCGGGGAATACCCAGTGGAGGGCCTTGCCGGGGAGGCGGACGCTGTCCTGAACGAGGATGCCCTTGGAAACACCCACAGCTTTGAGATCGTCGGCCTGACGGATGAGAGCTATTTTACCGGCCCCATGCTGGGCTGCCCGCCCGTGGTCATTGTGAGCGAGCAGGCGGTGCGGGAGTTTACAGACCACTGCTACGTGTCCAAGGCGGCGGTGCAGTATAAGGAGAGCTACGACGAAGAGACGGAGAGCGCAGTTCTGTCTCTCATGGACGAGAGCCCGGACTTAAAGGACTTTTCCTATACGTCCAGGATCCGCGAGGCGGAAACTGTCAAGAGCGCCCAGGGGAATATGATGGAGGTGGGCATCGGCGTGGCGGCCGTCCTGGCCTTCATCGGCATCCTCAACTACGTCAATACAGTAATTGGCAATATCCAGAGCCGGAAGAGAGAGCTGGCGGCCCTGGAGAGTATCGGCATGACGGACCGGCAGATGAGGCGGATGCTGGTCATGGAAGGGCTTCTGGTGGCGGCGGGCTCCCTCCTTCTCGTGGGCACACTGGGACTTGGGGTCACCTACGTAATTTATCAGTCTATGAACTATATGGGAGCAGATTTCTATGTGCCTCTCTGGCCCGTGGCCGGCATGGTCGTCTTTGCGGTCCTCATCTGTGTGATGGTGCCCCTGGCCTGTGGCCGGGCCCTGATACGGGGCGGCAGCATTGTGGAGCGGATACGGGCTGTGGAGTAGAGAAAGGAGTATTGGTTATGAGGATTTGGATGGAAGAGCAGGCGGGGGAGAGGGATCATTTTGCGGCAAAAATCACACTGTCCCTGGTGGGGCTGGTGGCTGCCGTCATCGCCCTGCCCTGCGGCATCGTCCTGCTTGCCCTGATCCTGGACTGGCCTGTGGCGGAGGTGTCCATGGCGGCCTGTCTGGGCGGGGTGGCCCTGGCGCTGTTTTTCGCAAGGCAGATCGGGAGGAAGGTTCATCAATACTGCACGGTCTTCTGCCAGGACGATGAGGGAAGACTCTTTGCAGTGGATATCCGGAAATTTGTGGGATACCAGAGGGGCCTGCCCGGGTTTATCCAGATGCTCTTTCAGATGCAGAAGGCAAAGACCAATATGAAGAAAAATCACATCCTGGAACGGTATCTGCGCCAGAGCCCCAGCCTCACAGGTGTGGAGACCCAGATCCTGTCTGTAGAGAAGATACGGCCTGCAGGAGACGGCCTGCGGGTGCGATGCCTGGTGGAATACCCCAATAAAAAGCAGGGGAAGAGGAGCTACCTGCTGGTGAGCGGATATGAGAACGAGGGGGAGCTGGCAGCTGCCTTTGAGAGGCGGCTTCGGGGAGCTGTGATGTGATCTGCTAAAAATAAAAGGAAATTTGCAAAAAGGGATTGACCCTCCTCCTGGGGCAGGGCCTACACTGGTATCAGATCCGGATCACAAAGCTGCGGAAAGGGGAAGAGAATATGCTTCAGATTGGTGAATTTTCAAGAATATGCCAGGTGAGCGTCAAGACGCTGCACCACTATGACAGGATCGGGCTCCTGGCACCTGCAAAGGTGGACGCCCTGACAGGGTACCGCTACTATGAGGCGGAGCAGATCGATGTCATGAACTATATCCAGCGCCTGAAGCGCTACGGGTTTTCGCTGGAGGAGATACAGAAGCTGCTCACCCTTTCGGAGGACAGAGAGATTTTGACCATGCTGCGGCAGCAGAAAGAAAAGATCAAGTGGGAGCAGCAGGAGAGGGCCCTCATCCTGAACGAGCTCCAGACACATATTTCTGTATTTGAAAGGACAGGTGACATGATGACATACCAGAAAGGCTACAAGGTTGAAGTAAAGAATTCGCCGGCCATGAATGTGCTGACAAACCGGGCCGTGATGGGCGTGGATGAATTCGGAAAGTACTACAGCCCCCTCTTTGAGCGGGTGCCAAAGGAGCGGGTGACCCCCACCGGAATGAACGGGGCCAGGTATTACGATAAGGAGTTTGACCGGGAGTCCTCGGACATTGAGCTCTTTATCGGGATCAAGGAGAAGGACAAGGCGGATGAGGTGATGGAGCCCTGCCTGTGCGCCATGACGCTCCACAGAGGCAGCTACTCCACCCTCTCGGAGGCCTACGGCGCAGTGGTCTCCTGGATCATTGAGAATGGATATGAGATGGCGGGGGAGCCCTTTGAGCTCTATATCAGGACACAGTTCGACACCCTTTCCCCGGAGGACTGGGAGACGGAGGTGTATTTCCCGGTGAGGGGGAAATAAGATTTTACAAATAATAAGCGGATAGAGGACGTGGAAGTCCGTTTTATTGGACTCGCTTTTTGTTAAAATGGAAATAACAAAAAGTGGGTCTTTTTGTGTGATAAAGAGAGGTCGGAATTTCCGGCAGAAAGGGTGAGTGTTATGAAAGAAATCAGTTTGACGGTGACAGGCATGAGACATTATTACGGAAACGGGATTTTCCGTGTGGGAGATATCCTGAGATGCAGAAAAGAACCGGACAATCCATATGATGAAGAGGCGATACAGGTGCTTCTTCCTCTGTATGGAAAAGTAGGCTATATTGCAAACAGCCCTTATACGGTGGCGAAGGGAACATTGAGCGCAGGAAGAGCATATGACCAAGTGAAAAAGAAATTCTATGTAAAAGTGCTCTATATCTGCAGCAACCAGATCATCTGTAAGGTGGAAGAAGGAAAGAAGGAGGAACTGGAGAAAAAGATAGAAAAACAGATGAGGAAACGGGACGAATGGGAGTTTTGAGAAGAAACGCATGGAAAAACGGCGGATATATGATACAATTATTTGTACGGAATACTATAATTGGAATGTGATGTATGAAAAGAGATAGATCTGACTGAAGGAGAGGTATTGGTTATGGATCGACAAATCTTGCTGCTGGGCGACCCGCGGCTCTATGAGACACCTGAAAATGTTGACAATAAATCTTTTGTTATGAAAAAGAGCCGGATTTTAGGAGGGAGCTATGTTTCGGGGAAAAAAGAAAAACACATCAACGTATAATTCGGCTACCCACATTCCGGCCATACGGTGCAGCATCTGTACCGGGGAGCAGGTGGCCGGATTCCAGGAAATGGCTACAGGAAAGTTTACAGATATCTGCCTGATCCGGGATGAGAGAGATCTCAAGGCCTTCCGGGATGAATACGGGATCAGCGAAAATCAGGAGATAAAAAAGATTTATTGAGAAATACCAGATGACAAGAAGGAGATGACAGCCATGGCAGTGGAAAACGGCGAGTGGGTCCTCCACGGTGCGGACTGGGACAGCCCAGAACGCATCCGGTCCTGGAGAGAGCTGATAGATTATGTGGATAAAACTGGTTTTCTTCCCCTGTTCCAGAATGAAGTGAAGGGATTTTCCGTGGAGGAAAAGACTTCTCCACTGTTCTGGTGGACCGGGGATCCTGAGCAGGACCCCTGGGAATGGCGTGCTATTATTGCCAGAAGTAAAAAGGTGGCCTATGGGAAGTTTTTCAATAAAAAGGCCGGTTTTATTTCCCTTAAGTGGCTCCCGTATTTTGCCAATTACCGGAGAGATGGTTACGATTTTGATGCCAGATGGGAAGACGGACTGGCCGGATACCGGAGTAAAAAGATCATGGATCTTTTTGAGGAGAGAGAAGAGTATGCCTCCCACGAACTTAAGAAAGAAGGAGGATTCGGGAAGGGCGGCGAAAAGAATTTCGGCGGTATCATAACAGAGCTGCAGATGCAGACTTACCTGGTGACGAAGGATTTCCGGCAGAAGCGGAACCGAAAAGGGCAGACCTATGGGATGGCGGTTTCTATCTACGCTGAACCTGAGAACCTGTGGGGATATGAACTGGTGTCTGCAGCGTACCAGGAAGCGCCGGAAAGATCGCGGCAGAGGATTCTGGAACGTGTAAAAGAATTATATCCGGAGTCTGGCGAAAAACAGATTCTGAAGGTATGCAGATAAATCAAGGAGGTTAAAAGCCATGAAAATGAAGGTCAGAAACAAAGCGGCATTTACCGATGCCGAGACATTCCTGGAGAAGGAAAACAAGAAAGTATCCTATGAGGCGGCACTGGAGGGGATCGTGCTGTTGGAAAATGATGGGATTTTGCCGTTGGAGCCTGGAAAGATTGCGCTTTATGGGGCTGGAGCGGACATGACCATTAAAGGAGGAACCGGATCAGGAGAAGTACACGAGCGACATGTGGTATCCATCCTGGAAGGGCTGGAAAATGCGGGATTTACGGTGACAACGAAGCGGTGGATCAGGGAATATGCCGAAGAGTATGAAAAAGGCGAGGAGGCCTTTGCGAAAGAGTTTCAGCGCCGGTTCTTAAAGCCATGGAAACTGGACATGATTAATTTTATGAGTACACTCTACCAGTATCCGTATGGACAGCCGGTAACAAAACAGGATGTGCAGGATTCGGATACGGATACCTGTATCTATGTGGTGGCGAGACAGGCTGGTGAAGGAACAGATCGTAAGCTTGAGAAAAAAGAATACCAGCTGTCCGGTGAAGAAAAGGCCAATCTGACCATGTGTGCGGCGAATTATGAGAAAATGATCGTGGTGATCAACGTAGGATCAGTGTTTGACCTGAGCTTTTTAGATGAGATTCCAGGGATCAATGCTGTTGTCTATTATGCCCAGCAGGGGATGATGGGGGGACAGGCTTTTGCTGATCTGCTCTGCGGAAAAGAATCACCATCGGGAAAGACGTCAGACACCTGGCCGAATAAATATGAAGACATTCCGGGTGCGATGGACTATAGTTATCTGAATGGAAATGTAGACGAAGAATATTACCGGGAAGGTATCTATGTGGGATACCGGTATTTTGACAGCTATGGAGTGGAGCCCAGATATCCTTTTGGATATGGTCTTTCTTATACGACATTTTCGATAGAGAAAAAACAGATCCGGGTAGAAGGGACTTCGGTTACAGCGGCGGTGACAGTGACCAACACCGGTGAAAAGTATGCAGGGAAAGAGGTTGTACAGCTTTATGCCAGCTGTCCGCAGACCGGAATGAAAAAGGAATATCAGAAGCTGGCGGCATTTGCGAAGACAAAGGAATTGAATCCGGGGGAAAGCCAGGAGCTTTTCCTGGAGTTCGATGTAAGGGATCTGGCATCTTTCCGGGAAGAGGACGCTTCTTATGTACTGGAGGCGGGAGATTATATGCTGCGGCTTGGAAACTCCAGCCGAAATACTCAGGCGATGGCAGTGCTGGAGCTTAAGAAGGAAGTAGTGACGCAGACCTGCCGCCATATCTGCGGACAGAAGGAAAAAGTGGAGGAGATCGTCCCGCCGATGGGCATGGATACCACTGAATACCCGGATGGAGATCTGGAGCATCTGGTCATCGAAGAGGATGCGATAGAAACGAAGATTCACAGCTATGAAGAACAGGACAGAACACTACATCCGCGGACAGAGACGTTGATAAACAGACTGTCAGCAGAAGAAATGTGTGATCTGGTAGCCGGGGACGGGGGAGCTGGCGGAAAGAAGTTTTTTGAGGCGCCTGGATCGGCAGGATGTACAACTTCAGAATTGATTGAAAAAGGAATCCCCAATGTCTGCATGGCTGACGGCCCGGCAGGGCTTCGTCTGCAGAAAGTCTCGGCCGTGACCAGGAGAGGGAGGCTGAAAGCTACTGAGCCGTACATCTCTGTGATCGGATATCTGCCGGGCGCGGTGAAAAAGGTCATGATGGGCGATCCAAAGAAACAGCCCTGCGTGTATCAGTTTACTACTTCATTCCCGGTAGGGCTTGCACTGGCACAGTCCTGGAATACAGAACTGATCGAGAGAATCGGAGAGGCAGTAGGGAAGGAGATGGAGGCATACGGCGTCACATACTGGCTGGCGCCAGGAATGAATATCCACCGAAATCCGTTGTGTGGACGAAATTTTGAGTATTTTTCCGAAGACCCACTGCTTTCCGGGAAAATGGCTGCTGCTATGAGCCGTGGAGTACAGTCAAGAAGAGGGTGCTTTGTGACCATTAAGCATTTCTGCTGTAACAATCAGGAAGAGAACAGGAACCGTACCAATGCGAATGTGAATGAAAGAACACTCCGGGAGATTTATCTGAAAGGATTTGAGATCGCAGTAAAGGAAGGACGTCCCGGTGCCGTGATGACCAGTTATAATAAGGTCAACGGGACCTATGCGAATAACAGTTATGATCTGGTGACACGTGTCCTGCGGAATGAATGGGGATTTGAAGGACTTGTGATGACAGACTGGTATGCTACCGGGAAGGGGCTCGGAAGCCATGTAAAGGCCATCGAGGCAGGAAATGACCTGTTGATGCCGGGAGGAAAAAGTGTGGCCCGGGAATTGAAACAGGCTTTGAAAGCCGGAAATCTGGATAAATCTGCGCTGCATCGATGCGCTGGAAATGTTCTGGAAGGAATCTTAAGTTCCAGAATCTATCAGGCATACCGAAGAATGCAGAAGTAGCAGGAAGAGGTAAAAAAGAAGAGGCGTGATTACGCCTCTTCTGTAAATTCATCTTTTCCGACTCCGCAGATCGGGCATACCCAGTCATCCGGAAGATCTTCGAAAGCTGTTCCAGGAGCGATTCCGTTATCCGGATCACCGACTTCTGGATCATATACATATCCACATGGTTCACAAACATATTTTTTCATGATGATTACCTCCTGTTATTTTAATTTCGTTTGTATTATAGCAAGTCTGCTTTGGATTTGTAAAGCCTGTTTCAGAGATTATATAGAAGAGCATTGGGAAAGGGATGGAGAATATGGATTTTTATGGAAGGGCGAGAGTAGTCTGTGAGAGTATTCCCAGAGGAAAGGTGGCAACCTATGGACAGATCGCGCTGCTTTGCGGAAAACCCCAAAATGCAAGGCAGGTAGGCTATGCATTGAATAGAGGAAAGCTGGGAGACGTTCCGGCTTACCGGGTGGTGGCCGGCAGCGGAATCCTAAGCGGCGCAGCCAGCTTTGAGACCTACGACCAGCAGAAACTCCTGCTGGAAGCAGAAGGTGTGGAAGTCTGGCGGACAGATAGAGGCTGGAAGACAGACTTGAAAAAGTATGGCTGGAAGAATACG
This sequence comes from uncultured Lachnospiraceae bacterium, assembly GCA_900553355.1. GTDB lineage: Bacteria > Bacillota > Clostridia > Lachnospirales > Lachnospiraceae > Merdimonas. Next base: position 7,883 of record USDK01000062.1, on the reverse strand, counting down.
ATAGAAGAAGCGGAACATTTCCGCAGGATATTTGAAAAAGAACAAATCTGACAAAAAACATCAATAATATTATGCTGCTGGCTATGAACGGAGAGGAGATTGCCGGAATTGCAACCATCAGTTCTATTCACAAGATCAAGGCCAGACACGACGGCGAGCTTGGAATTGTGGTGGCGAAGAAGTATCAGGGACAGGGAATCGGGACACAATTAATCAATAAGTTGATCGAATATGCTCTGATCGGACGATTTACATAGATTTAACAAAAAGAACATGGCTATCTCTGCGTAATTCTAGTAAAGTAGTAATAAGACTAGTTTATGCGAAAGAATAATGAGGGAAGAGTAGGTGTACAGATGAAGAAGAACGTGTATATGAATCGGGAATTGTCCTGGCTGAAGTTTAATGAGCGAGTGCTGGAAGAGGCGGAGAGCGGCAAGGTACCTCTGTGCGAGCGTTTATCCTTTGCCTCGATCTATCAGACTAACCTGGATGAATTCTTCATGGTCCGGGTGGGATCTCTGGTGGATCAGATGCTGCTTTCCAAGGATATCCGTGATAATAAGACAAAGATGACGGCAAAAGAGCAGATCGCGGCGATCCTGTCCCAGGTTACGAAGCTGAACCGGAGAAAAGATTCGGTATACAGTGACCTGATGGAAGCGGTGGAGCAGTATGGAATCAAACTGGTGAATTTCCGCAAGATCGGCAAGAAGGGAAGCGAGTATCTGGAGAGGTACTTTGATTCGGAGATTGCGCCGCTGATCTCAGCTACAGTAGTAGGTAAGAGACAGCCATTCCCGTTCCTGCGTAACCGTGAGATCTATGCGGTGGTAGTGCTTCAACGGAAAAATGGAAAGGAAAAGCTGGGACTGATCCCCTGCGGAAGCGGAGTTTTCCCACGCCTGATCGAAGTGCCGGGGCAGGAGGGAACTTATATGCTCTCTGAAGAGCTGATCCTTCATTTTATTCCGAAAGTGTTCCCGGGATATTTTGTCAAGGCAAAATCCCTGATCCGTGTGACCAGAAATGCGGACATTGATGCGGATGCACTGTATGATGAGGACCTGGATTACCGCGAGTTTATGGTTGAGGTGATCAAAAAGAGAAAGCGTCTGGCGCCGGTGCGCCTGGAACTGTCCAGAGAACTGGACGGCGATGTGGTGGATATTCTCTGCAATTATCTGGATGTAGATAAAAAATATGTGTTCCGCGGAGAGAGCCCATTGGATCTGTCCTTCGTATTTCAGATCCAGGATATGCTGCGCCATGTTCCAGAGTTGTTTTATGAAAAAAGAGTTCCCCAGAAATCATCACAGTTTCGAAGCGGTGAACCCATCCTGCAGCAGATTGAGGAGGGCGATAAGCTTTTATCCTATCCGTTCGAAAGCATCCGCCCGTTTCTGGACATGCTCCGTGAAGCGGCAAATGATGACAGCGTGGTGTCCATCAAGATGACTCTGTACCGTGTGGCAAGACAGAGTAAGGTGGTGGAAGCACTGATCGATGCGGCAGAAAATGGAAAAGAAGTGCTGGTACTGGTGGAACTGAAAGCGAGATTTGACGAAGAAAATAATATCGAATGGTCCCGGAGGCTGGAAGAAGCCGGATGTCATGTGATCTACGGACTGGACGGATATAAGGTGCATTCCAAGTTGTGTCTGATCACCCGGAAGAAAGCAGGGGAGATCGAATATGTGACCCAGATCGGTACAGGCAATTATAATGAAAAGACGGCCCGGCTTTACACAGATCTATCCGTAATGACCTGTAATCCAAAGATCGGCCATGAGGCGGCGGCGGTGTTCCAGGCCCTGGCGATGGGAGAAGTGGTAGAAGAAAGCAGCCTTCTTCTGGTAGCGCCGAAGTGCCTGCAGAATAAGGTGCTGGATATGATTGATGAAGAGATTGCACATGCCCGGAACGGAGAACCGGCATATGTAGGGGTGAAGATTAACTCTCTGACAGATAAACGTATCATCGACCGGCTGATTGATGCGTCACAGGCAGGAGTCAAGATTGATCTGATCGTGAGAGGAATCTGCTGCCTCATTCCGGGAGTCGAAGGGATGACAGAGAATATCCGCGTGATCAGTATCGTGGGAAGATTTCTGGAGCATTCCCGGATCTATATTTTCGGGACCGGAGAGAGGGAAAAGATTTATATCGCATCTGCAGATTTTATGACAAGAAATACGATCCGGAGAGTAGAAGTGGCGGCTCCGATTCTGGATCCATCCTTAAAGAGCAGATTGAAAGAGATGTTCCACACCATGCTGTGCGACAACCAGCAGGCACGGGAGCTGATGAGCAATGGAGAGTATATCCGGGTGAAAAATGATAAGACGCCGCTTAATTCTCAGGAGTATTTTTACGAACAGGCATATGAACAGAATCAGCCGAAAGAGAGGTCCTAATCTTGATCATACTCGCTCTGGGAGAAATTCTGGAAAAAATGAATGAAGAACAGGCAATGACAGAAGAGAGGCCTTCCGTTTTTATTACAGATTCCAGACATGCCGAAAGAGCCATGGAGATGGCAGGAATGGTCTATGAAGGAGAGATCAGTCTGGCGGAAGTGGGATTCTGCAAGCTTGAGACCCAGCAGGAGTGCCTGGCAGGGTCTCTTTGCATTCCCAAGCTTCTGGATGTGCTGGGAAGCCGTTACCGGATGCTGTTTTTTATCAACCAGCGTCATATTGTGATCGTGGATGATGATGATTTTGCCAGAAGGCTGATCCTTCGGATCCGGCGCAGTAAAACCAATCAGGGAGATACCAGAGAGCGCTTCCTTTATAATTTTATCGGTCAGTTCATGAGCCGTGATCTGGAGCTTTTGGGACGCTATGAACGCATGATCATGGGCATGGAAGAGCAGGTGGCAGATGGAAAGACAGAAGGGTTTCAGAGCCAGATCAGCCCGATCCGCAGGGAACTTCTGACTCTTCGGGGATATTATGATGAACTGATGGACCTGGGAAAAGATCTGGAAGAAAATGAAAACGGCTTTTTTGCCAGAAAACAGCTCAAATATTTTGGAACCATTGCAGACCGGGCGGACCGGCTGATGGGAAGGACGGCCTATCTTCTGGAGTATGCCCAGCAGGTCCGGGATACATATCAGGCCCAGGTGGATGCGGTACAGAATAAGAATATGCAGTTTCTGACTGTTGTTTCTACGATTTTCTTTCCGCTTACCCTGATTACGGGGTGGTATGGTATGAATTTTGAGAATATGCCAGAGCTCCATAAGGGCTATCCGGGAGTGATCATTTTAAGTCTGATCGTAGTGACTGTGTGTATCCTCTTTTTTAAAAAGAAGGATATGCTGTAAAAAAAGAGATGGAGAGAGATGGACGAAAGGTCCCTGCCTTGACAAATGTCTGGAAGCAGGCTAAACTGCCAACAAACAGACTGGAAAGGCAGGGATTTTTTATGACAGGAAGAATTTATCAGAATGTAACAGAGCTGATCGGGCATACGCCCTTGCTGGAAGTGGTGAATATAGAAAAAGATCTGGGACTTCAGGCCCGGATTCTTGTAAAGCTGGAGTATCTGAATCCGGCAGGAAGCGTCAAGGACCGGGTGGCAAGAGCCATGATCGAGGACGCAGAAGAAAAAGGGCTGCTAAAACCGGGTGCGGCGATCATCGAACCTACATCGGGAAATACCGGGATCGGGCTGGCCTCCATTGCAGCGTCAAAAGGGTACCGGATGATTCTGACCATGCCAGATACAATGAGTAAGGAACGGCGGAATATTCTGAAAGCCTACGGGGCGGAACTGGTTCTGACGGAAGGGGCAAAAGGAATGACAGGGGCCATTGAAAAAGCAAAAGAGCTGGCTTCGGAGATTCCTGGAAGCTTTATTCCGGGACAATTTGACAACCCGGTTAATGCAAAGGCTCACCGAGAGACGACGGGGCCGGAAATCTGGAAAGATACAGAAGGGAAGATTGATATTTTTGTTGCCGGTGTCGGAACCGGAGGGACCATTACAGGAGCAGGTGAATATCTGAAATCCCAGGATCCTTCTGTTCACATTGTGGCTGTAGAGCCGGCGGATTCTCCTGTACTATCCGGCGGAAAGCCAGGACCACACAAGCTGCAGGGAATTGGAGCGGGATTTGTGCCCGGTGTCCTCAATACAGACGTTTATGACGAGATTTACCGGGCTGAGAGTGAAGAAGCGTTTGCAGGAGCAAGGCTTCTGGCGAAAAAGGAAGGCATCCTGACAGGAATCACCTCTGGAGCCGCCCTTTCTGCGGCTATCGAGCTGGCAAAAAGACCGGAGAACGAGGCAAAGACGATCGTGGCGGTCCTTCCAGACAGCGGAGACCGTTACTATTCATCACCGATTTTTGAAGCTGAGAAGGATTACTAAGGTTTAACACAATATTTACGGGGAAATAAAGAAGCCTCTACTACATTTTGTTATAATGAAAGAAAAAAGTGTATAAGGAGAGGCTGCATATGGTAAAGAGCTATGTCATCGACACAAATGTACTGATTCAGGCACCGTACGCGCTGCAATGCTTTGAAGACAATCAGGTGATCCTTCCTCTGGTGGTGCTGGAGGAGCTGGACGGACTGAAAAAGTCTGAGGGAGAACGTGGAGCGAACGCAAGGCGTGCGATCCGTTTTCTGGAAAAGCTCAGGAGCAGAGGAGACCTTTTGGAAGGGGTGGAACTGGATCATGGAGGCTTCCTGCGTGTGGAGGCTAATTGTGTAGGAGTGGCATTGCCGGATAGCCTTCCGGATGATAAAGCAGACAACCGGATCCTGAAGGTCTGTAAGGGACTGGCGGAAGGGGAAACTCCGGTGGTGCTGGTCACCAAGGATCTGGTCCTTCGGATGAAAGCGCAGATCATGGGGATCGAGGCGCAGGATTTCAGCACGGAACAGGTGATCGCTGAGGAAGGACAATACAGTGGGCGTATCCAGTGCTATGTCCCGGAGGAAAAGTTTAAAGAATTCCGCAAAAAAGGCATAGAGATTGGAGAACTTTATCAGGCGGATGACGAGGGAAACCGGAGCATACCGGAACTGACGGAAAATGAGTTTGTGATCCTGAAAGCGGACCAGTCGGTGAAGAAGACGCATCTTGGCAGGGTGTCAGGTGGAAAAGTGGTGCCGCTGGAGTTCCGGAAAAGTACGCCATACGGAGTGGCGCCAAGGAATGCGGGACAATATTTCCTTCAGGAGGCGTTGATGAAGCCGGCAAAGGAAGCTCCCCTTGTTATCGTAAAAGGAATGGCGGGAACGGCAAAGACTTTTTATTCTCTGGCAGTAGGACTGGAAAAGATTCTTAATAATCCGACTCAGGAGTACCGGAGGATCCTGATCTGCCGGCCGAACGCACAATTCGATGAGGATATCGGGTTCCTGCCGGGAGACGAGCAGGAGAAGATATCACCGCTGATGCGGCCGGTGATCGACAACCTGGAGCAGCTGATCGATTCTAACGAAGAAGAACGTTATAAAGACGAACAGGAGCTACATGGAAAGATTGAAGAAATCTTTGCCAGAGGCATAATTCAGACGGAGGCCATGAATTTTATCAGAGGAAGGTCCTTTGTGAAGACCTATCTGATTATCGATGAAGCCCAGAATATGACGCCGAACCAGGTAAAAGGGATTATTACCAGGGCCGGTGCAGGCACAAAGATTATTCTTCTCGGGGATCCGAACCAGATCGACAAGCCTTTCCTGGATGAAAGGACGAACGGACTGAGCTATGCATCGGAAAAGATGAAGGGGAGTCCTCTGTGCTGGCAGGTCACGATGTCAGCAGAGGAATGCGAGCGCTCCGCCCTTGCAATGGACGCGATTTGCAGACTCTAAATTATCTGAAAATAATTGACATATCAGCATAAAAGATTTACAATTATAATAATCAAAAAAGCGGAAAGGAGTGTCTGATATGTCAGGTTATTGGATTCAATTCATTGTATTTGCTGTGGCGCTGCTCTTTTTCTGCTGGCTGCTTTTAGAATACTGGTTTTACAGAAAGGAACAGGGCCTTGAGAAAGGCCTGTATCTGGTATCAAAAGCAGCATTTGCATTTACCCATTTCTGGAAAGCGGTGGACGATGCAAAAGAGATCCCGGAGGATACATTGAAAGAACAGGCGGAACGGTTTATACCGGGTGACAGTCGTGCAGAGAGCAGGATCATACATGTACAGGAACAAAAGGAAAAGGAGTCCCGGGCGATGGGGCAGAGAAAATACTTCCGCCGTCAGATGTAAAATTATAATTGAAAAAAGGTAAATAGGAATGGGAGGCGTCCTGGAATTTTCTAAAATCCAGGGCGCCTCCTTAATGATGTACAAGAAAAATGTACAAAAATCGGTTGATAAAATCTGAGAAATTGGTGAATCTGAAATTGTAATAGGTGTTATAATATATGTGTAACAAGAAAACCGGTCAGATTTTTGGAGGAAAAGATAAATGAATACTTTAAAAGCTGAAAAAAGATCAATGGATGTAAAGGCAAAAAAATTAAGAAGAGAAGGTTTTGTTACCGGAAACGTGTTTGGCAAAGAGATTGAGACATCGATTCCGATCAAGATGGATAAAAGAGAAGTAGAGCGTCTGCTGAAAACCAACGGAAAAGGCAGCAGGATTACGCTTGATATTGAAGGAACATCATATAATGTACTGATCAAGGACGTAGAATATAATTCTATGAAAGGGCAGCTGGATGAAGTTGATTTCCAGGCCTTGGTCAGTGGCGAGAAGGTACATTCAGTGGCAGAGATCGTACTGCTTAACCATGAGAAAGTAACGACAGGAGTGCTGGAGCAGATGCTGGAGGAAGTTTCCTTCCGTGCTTATCCGGATGCGCTGGTAGATAAGGTGGAAATTGACGCAGGCGAACTAAGAGTTGGAGATGCAGTCAAGGTAAAAGATCTGGATATCGCAAAGAATCCGGAGATTGAAATGCAGACAGATCCGGAGGCTGTTATTGTAAGAGTACAGGAGGTTCACAACGCAGCGGCTGAGGATGAAGAAGAGGAAGAGGCATAACTGACAGGCCTCATATGAGTAAAAGAGATGAAACAGATACGGCAGAGCCGGGAAACGGCGCTGCCGTTTTTTTTATGATGCGACTGTAAATTACCTGTAAAATCAAGGGAAATTAGGGAAAAATCCCTTGACAACGGCGAAAAATCGTAATACACTAGTTGAGCGTGCATGAAAATGCATTCTATTTTTATGTGCGCGGATTCATGGAAATGAATGGCAACTTATTATAATCGTAGGAGGTGAAAGAGAATGCCAACATTTAACCAGCTTGTAAAAAAAGGACGTCAGACATCTGTAAAGAAGTCTACAGCTCCGGCACTTCAGAAAGGATACAATTCTCTTAGAAAGAGAAGTATCAATGCATCTGCTCCTCAGAAGAGAGGCGTTTGCACAGCTGTAAAGACAGCTACACCGAAGAAGCCGAACTCAGCTCTTAGAAAGATCGCCAGAGTACGTCTGTCCAACGGTATCGAGGTAACAAGCTACATTCCGGGCGAGGGACACAACCTTCAGGAGCATAGCGTTGTTCTGATCCGTGGAGGAAGAGTAAAGGACCTTCCGGGTACCAGATATCATATCGTCAGAGGAACACTGGATACAGCAGGTGTTGCTAAGAGAAGACAGGCGCGTTCAAAATACGGTGCTAAGAGACCAAAAGACGCGAAAAAGTAGAAACAAAGTAATGTAGTCACAAACAGAACTATGATTATGTAAGTTGCAAGGGATATATACGATGTATGCCCAGCACTACACTGTATCATTAGAAAGACACATGTGAGTACCGATGAATTAATCAATATGTTTAAGGAGGGAAGGACCGTGCCACGTAAAGGACATACTCAGAAAAGAGACG
>USDK01000061.1 GCA_900553355.1 uncultured Lachnospiraceae bacterium | reverse complement strand
AATCTATCCCTGCAAAAAAGTACGGGATCGTGACAGGGGAACCTGTGGCGAGCGCGCTGCGGAAATGCCCGAATCTTCATATGGAACCACCGGATCACAAGATGTATCGGCGGTACAGCCAGGCATTGATGGAATTTTTGCGGACTTATTCTGAAGAGATCGAACAGGTCAGTGTGGATGAATGCTACATGGACTTTACGGAAGCTGCGTCTGGATTTTCGTCTCCGGTGGAGGGGGCACTGGAGCTGAAAAATGAAGTAAAGCGCCGCTTCGGGTTTACGGTCAATGTGGGAATATCCAGCAACAAGTTACTTGCAAAGATGGCGTCGGATTTTGAAAAGCCGGACAAGGTACACACGCTTTTCCCGGAGGAGATCCAGGTGAAAATGTGGCCGCTCCCTGTAAGAGAGCTGTATATGGCCGGAAAATCCAGTACTGAAACCTTGAAAAAACTGGAAATCTATACGATCGGCGATCTGGCGCAGACAGACCCTGCGATTCTGGAACTACACCTGAAAAGTCAGGGACGGAGGCTCTGGGAATTTGCCAACGGCATCGGAGATGACCGGGTCATGTCAGAACCGGCGGAGGCCAAGGGAATTGGAAATTCGGTTACCCTTCCAAGAGATGCTGTCACGGAAGAAGAGGCAAGAGAAGTCTTAAAAGAGCTTGCCGGCAGCGTGGCGCGGCGGCTGAAAAAGGCGGGGCAGAAGGCCGGCATGATCAGTGTGGAGATCCGCTATCATACCTTCGAAAATGTCTCCCACCAGCGGCAGCTGCCAAAACCTACAAATCGGGCAGAGGATATTTATACAGAGGCAGCGGGACTTTTTCTGGAGCTCTGGAACCATCAGCCTATCCGGCTTCTGGGAATCCGAAGCTCCAAACTTTCCGAGGAAAGCGAACCGGAACAGCTCAGTATTTTTGATCTGGAAATAGAGCCGGAAGAAAAACGCAGGAAAAAGGAAAAACTGAGAAATGCCATGAAAGAGCTGAAGGGAAAATATGGAAAAGATGTGATACATAAGGGTACAGGGTATTGACAAATCCTGGGATCCTACGTATACTTGAATACATAAGAGCATCGGCGAATTATATTTTTATAGTTTGCAGGTGTTCTTTTTTTGCGGATATGGAACGTGAAAATACAGATAATAAAAAGAAAGAGAGGTATTATCCGATGAAGCATTTGGATTGGAAAGAGTTGGGAATTGATATACTTGTGGATCTGGCAGCAGGCCTTTTGATCGCAGTGGGCGTTTATAATTTTGCGTTGAACGCCGATTTCCCGGTGGCAGGTTTTTCAGGTATTGCTATTATTTTGTATCATTTATTTGGCGTCCCGGTAGGTATCGGAACTGTCATCCTGAATATCCCGGTGGCAATCTTCTGTTATAAATTTCTGGGAAGGACATTTTTCCTGAAGTCGATCAAATCGATCATCATCACCTCCGCTGTGATGGACTATATAGCTCCCCTTCTGCCGGTGTATGACGGCAGCCGTTTCCTGGCGGCGCTTTGTATGGGTGTGTTGTGTGGAATCGGATATGCAATCATCTTTATGCGCGGATCCTCTACCGGTGGCCAGGACTTCATCAGCGTATCCATCAAGAAGGTAAAACCGCATATCACGCTGGGAATCATTACCTTTGTGCTGGATATGGTGACCATCATTCTTGGTACGGTGCTGGTATTCCATGACGTGGATGGCTTGATCTATGGTATCATCGTAACTTATCTGATGGCCATTGTAATGGACCGGATCATGTACGGAATCGACGAAGGTAAACTGACCCTTATCGTAACAGAGAAGGGAGAAGAGATGGCAGAACAGATCGATGAATACTCCGGAAGAGGCTCCACCATCCTGAAAGGAATGGGAAGCTACAGCAAAAATAAAAAAGACGTGGTCATGTGCGCCTGCAACAATAAGCAGATGTATACGATCAAAAAAATGGTGCACAAGATCGACCCTAAAGCCTTCACCATTATTATGGAATCTAATGAGGTGGTAGGAGAAGGATTCAAAGAAGAAATTTCAGATCTGTAAAACAGGATCTGGTATAAGGACTGAGACATTGGAAACAGTGTTTCGGTTCTTTTTTTTCTGCAAAAAAAATTTTTTTTCATTTTTATAAAACTTTTTTGAAACTTCGCCTGTCCTGGTAGTGAAAACAAAAAAATACCATGAAAAAAGGAGAGAAAAAACATGAGTAAAAGAAAAATCTGGAAAAAGCTGTGTGGAGGAATGATTATCATGAGTATGGCGGCCATATTAGTCGCGTGCGGAGCGAACAAGTGGGTAGGAGTGTATGGAGGAACAAGTTCCAATGGACACAAGGTAGAAATCACGGTCAACAAGGATGGTACGGTGGAGTATAACGATGATGGCGATGTGGAAGAAGGAACATGGAAAGAAAACGATCACAGTATTGAGCTTGATTTTGACGGAGCGGTTTCCAGCACCAGCGAGCCTTTGATCGTGACGATGTCTTCTGATGAAAGCCTCATAACGGTAGAATCTGCCAATAGCCGCTGGACTGCAGATATTTATCAGAGAAGATAAGGTTTGGTAACTGGAAGAGGAATATGACGGAGGAAAAGTGATGAAAAGAAAAATAGCGATTTGGCTGATAGTAAGCCTGACAGCAGTGGGAATCTGGGGCTGTGGGAACCGGGAGGCAGACGAGAACCTACAGAAGACGGAGGCAGTCAAAGGGCCGGCAGAGGAGAAGGAAGCTGTAAAAAAGGAAGTGGTGTCAGAAGAGAAAACGGTACAGAAGAAATATATGGATCCGGCAGAAAAAATTACGCCGGTAGAAGCAACCCTTGAATCACCGGCGAAAATCGGGGAGTGGGTTAAGACGATGAAACAGTCTTCGGCGGATTACCAGTATCACACCGTATATTACCGGGTGACAGGCGTGGAAAGAGATGAAGCGAAAGTTCTGGCCGCGGTAGAGGAAGCAGATACTCTTTTTGAGCCGGAAACTTTGGATGAACATCTGGAATATTGTATGCTGACTTATGAAGTATATTTTCCGGAAGATTATCCACAGAAGGAAGGAGGAATCATTGATACAGATATCTCGTTTTATATTGAGAACCCGGATGGATTCAACTGTCTTGAAGCAGATGGAGGCAGTTTCCAGTTTTATACCGGTGGCGTCTGTGATATTACCGAATGGCCGGAAGTCTATGAATTAAATGCAGGAGAGGTTTTTACGGAGGGGAAAGCGGTATTTTCCATGATTAAAGACGTTTCTGATTATGTTCTTGAAACATCTTATATGACCCAGACTGCAGAAAAAGGAGAAGCCTACGTGATGGGGCAATAAGTGGTGGAAAAGATGAAAAAACAGAAAAATAAAAATGTGATCCAATGGTTTGTGTATCTTTTCAGAAGGGATATGGATGACTATGAAGAAAATAAGTCAGAGAGACGAAAACTGTATCAGTTTCTGAAACGGAAGATGAATTTACGGCGATAGTCAGGGGTGATTGACGGTATATGGCATTTACATTATAATTTCTATAAAGACAGAGGAGGAAAAGGCGTGAATTATACAGAAGCGGTGGCGCTTGCAAAGGCCGGGGAAGAGAGAGGATATGGCTTCCTCTATGAGATGACCTATAAAAGTAAGTATTATCTGGCACTTCAATATGTCAAAAACGAGGAAGTGGCCAAGGATGTACTTCAGGAATCGTATATCAGAGCATTTACAAAATTAGATATGTTGACGGAACCGGAGGCATTTCCAAAGTGGCTGGGAAAGATTGTTGCAAATACGGCAAAAAATACACTGGTCAAAAAGAATCCCATGCTGTTTCCCGATATGGGAACGAAGGAAGAGGAGGAGAATTTTGAGTACAGGATTGAGGATGACCGGGTTGAAAGCCAGCCGGAATTATCCTATACCAGACAGGAGACGCAGGAACTGGTGCGTCAGTTGATTGATTCGCTTTCAGAGGAGCAGAGGATGTGCATTCTGATGTTCCATATTGAGGGAGTGCCGATCAGCGAGATCGCCTCGACTCTCGGATGTTCGGAAAATACGGTTAAATCCCGGCTGAATTATGGACGGAAGAATCTGAAAAAGAAAGCAGAAGAATTGCAGAAGAAGGGATACAAGTTGTACAGTGTGGCTCCGCTGCCGCTGTTCCTCTATCTGCTGCGGACCCAGGAAGGATATCTTCTTGCAGACGGAAGTCTGTCTGCCGTTGGAAAATCCGTGGCCGGGCCGATATTCCGGGAACTTGTACAAAAAGGGATCACAGGTGCAAAAGCACAGGCCGTTTCAAAAACGCCGACTGCTGCGAAAACACAGACTGCTGCAAAAACGTCAGGAGCGGCAGCCAAAGCCGGGGCAAAGGCCGGAGTACTGCACACGACGTTGGGAAAAGTAGCGGTGGTGGCAGTTGGATTATGTCTGGCAGGCGGCGCCGGATACTTTGCGGCCTCTCAGATCCTGGGGCCTCAGGAAGAACCGGCGGTCCAGGAACAGAAACAGCCGGAAGCATCAGAAAAGCAGGAGGAAGAAGAAAAACCGGCCCAGGAAACACCGGCAGAGGTAAGAGATGAGGATTATCCGGAACTGATCGCCGGAAATCTTACAAAGCAAGAACTGGAGTATGTGTTTGCCTACGGGCCTCAGGAAATTCCGGAGCAGGGATTTTCAGAGGAGGAGATCAGGGAGATTTTAAATGCGTTTTGCGATGCATCCAGCCGCAGCGGAGATATCATAGAAAGTTACGGTCCGGATGAAAACTGGCGCCCCAGATACTCTGCGTCAGATGTGAATCGTTTGTTTGCATCCTTTAGCGACTATCAGTTTACAGAGGAAAACGATGAGGACGGCGCAGAATATGGCATTAATATTGACGGTGACGTACTCACATTTGTTCCGGCGACAATTAATTACGTCTGCGAAGCAGAGATTACGTCGGCACAATATACGGAAGAAATGATGGAAGTATCTTACAACTATGAATGTCGGAGAGAGAGCGGGCAGGAGAGTGTTCAGAAAAAGGCAGTGCTTAGGCCGGATCAGGATGGACTGTACAAAGTCGTCAGTATTGAGGTGACCGGGGCCGGGGATCAGGCCGGACAGGAAGAACAGGCACAGCAGGCGCCAGGGTTCCCGGCTGGTTCGTACAGTTATGTGGCTCCGGCAGGAGGGTTGCGGGCAGGACTTACGATCGATGAAGCAGGAAATGCCGAGATTACAGAAATGATGTCCGGGACCGGGAAAACATACAAGAGCACATATCAGATGTCTGTAGACAGCAGTGCATCTGGGAATGGCGTGATCACCTATGTGCTTACATCCTTGGACGGCGGAGCAGAGCGGAGCTTTACATACAATGAAGCGCAGCAGACGCTGTATGATGTTACGGGTGGATTTGCCTGGACAAAAGTCGAGTAAGAGACTGAGAATGGTTTTGGAGGGGAGGGAAGCAGGATGGCAGGAAGAAGAAAATGGATCGTAATCTTATCCATCATCCTTCTCTTGCTGCTGGCGGCAGCAGGAGCGTGTTATGTAAAAAGCTGGAGTTTCAACAGGAAACAGAGTGGGGATGACAGGGAAAGATGGAAAGAAGCGCTGTCAGAGGAGGTCCTGGAGGAGTATGATTCCGGAGTGACCTATAAAGAACTGGTCGAAGAGCCGGAAACATATCAGCTAAGAACGACGGTGGCTCTTTCCGGAACTGTGAAAGCTGTCTCCGATGCAAGAAGCGGCAGGCGTCAGGTAGAGATTCAGACTGAGGACGGGGATCTTATCGCTTATATGGAGGACAAGACCGGAAATCTTGAGATCAGTCCAGGGGAAGAATATATCATCTGTGGCCAGTTTCAGGGGATGGACAGCGACGGAAAAACGCCGATCATACAGGTACTGGCAGCAGGAAAATTGAATGAACCGGAATTAACCGGGGACGGGGGATTTTCAGAAATCCCCCGTCCCCGATTGAATTAAGCATAAAGTTTTACTAACTCGATCAGCACATCAACCGCCTTGTCCATTCCTTCTACGGTGATATGCTCATATGGTCCGTGATAAGCATGTCCGCCGGTGCCAAGATTCGGGCATGGCAGTCCTTTGAAGCTTAACTGGCAGCCGTCTGTACCACCGCGGATCGGAAGGATCAGCGGAGTAACGTCCGCGTGTTCACAGGCAATTTTTGCATTGTCGATCAGATGCATGCAGTCTTTGATGATCACAGCCATGTTCTGATACTGATCTGTGATGGTAAGTTTTACAGTGCCTTCGCCCCATTTCTCATTCAGATCTTTTTCAATCAGCTGAAGTGTCTTTTTCCGGGCTTCAAACAGATGGCTGTCATGATCCCTGACAAAGTAATGAAGCTCTGCGTGTCCACAGTCTCCGGACATGGATACCAGATGGAAGAATCCTTCATAATCTTCAGTACCGCGCGGTGTCTCACAGCCGGGGAGCATCTGGTTGATTTCCATAGCGACCAGACATGCGTTGATCATAGTGTCCTTGGAAGATCCGGGATGTACACTGAATCCGGTGATCTCAAAATCAGCTTTGCAGGCATTGAAGTTTTCATACTGGATCTCGCCTTCGGTGTCACCATCCAGGGTGTAGCCATACTGAGCGCCAAACTGCTCTACATTAAAATGGGAAGCACCGGTACCAATCTCTTCGTCTGGAGTAAAGGCAACAGAGATCGGTCCGTGAGGCATTTTTGTCTCATTTAAAATCTCGATGAGAGTCAGGATCTCGGCGATACCGGCCTTGTCATCTGCTCCGAGGATGGTGTGTCCGTCGGATGTGATCAGTGTGCGGCCCTTCAGATCCTTCAGGTGTGGGAAGGTCTCGGTACTTAAGACCAGTCCGCTGTCGCCTAAAGGCAGGTCTTCACCATTATAGTTTTCGGTGATGACCGGATGGATCTCCTGATCGCAGAAGTCGGATACCGTATCCATGTGTGCGATAAATCCGATGGAAGTCTTGTCCTCATATCCGGCGGTGGCAGGCAGTTTTCCGTACAGGTAGCACTGATCATCCAGCACCACGTCTGTCAGACCCAGCTCCTCCATTTCTGCCTTTAAAAGGTTTGCCAGGTCAAACTGGCATCTGGAGGAAGGAACAGTCTCGCTGTTTTCATCACTTGGTGTACGCACAACGACGTACTTTAAGAGTCTTTCGTAAGCTTTCATTTTATGATTCCCCTTTGCTTTGTGATTTTTCTTCATATACTATAGCACAAATTCATCTTTGCGGCACATAAAATTAATGTTATACTATATAAGAAACATGTATAGAAATGTGGGAGGCAAACATGATGAAATTAACCAGACTGCTGGAACGTTTAGAATATGAAGTCAGACAGGGAAGCGACCAGATCGAGGTTACGGAACTGATCAATGATTCCAGAAAAGTGACAAAGGGAAGTGTGTTCGTCTGCATCAGCGGAGCCGTATCAGACGGACATGACTATATAGAAGATGTGGCAGAAAAGGGGGCGGCCGCTGTAATCGTAGAGCGCCCGGTGGACGCGCCGGAAGGGCTGACGGTGATCCATGTGGATGATACCCGGTATGCGCTGGCCCTGATGTCTGCTGCGTATTTCGGATATCCGGCAGAGAAGCTGAAAGTTATCGGTATTACCGGAACGAAAGGAAAGACGACTACCACCTATATGGTTAAGTCCATCCTGGAAGGAGTGGGACATAAGGTGGGCCTGATCGGAACGATTGAAGCGCTGATCGGGGACAAGTCTATCCCGGCCAATAATACCACGCCGGAATCCTACACCATCCACCAGTATTTTGCACAGATGGTAGAGGAAGGCTGTGACTGTGTGGTGATGGAAGTATCTTCCCAGGGACTGATGCTCCACCGGACGGCGGGAATCCTGTTTGAGATCGGTATCTTCACCAACCTGGGAGAAGACCATATCGGTCCGAATGAGCATAAGGATTTTGAAGATTACAAGCGCTGCAAGGGGATTCTGTTTACCCAGTGCAAGCTGGGGATCGCCAATGTGGACGACCAGTGGTTTGAGGACGTGTTCCGTAATGCCACCTGTAAGGTGGAGACCTTTGGATTTTCTGAGAAAGCGGATCTTCGTGCAACGAACGTACAGCATATCGCAACGCCGGGATATCTGGGCGTCAAGTATCATGTCAGCGGACTGATGGATTTTGACGTGGAGATCGATATTCCGGGGAATTTCAGTGTCTATAATTCACTGACTGCCATCGCTGTGTGCCGCCATTTTGGCGTGCCAGTGGAAAATATCCAGGCGGCGCTTAAAAAGGCAAAAGTAAAGGGAAGAGTCGAGATGGTCAAGGTATCTGATCAGTTTACCATGCTGATTGATTATGCCCATAATGCCATGAGTCTTGAAAGTCTTCTGGAAACACTCAGAGATTATAACCCTGGACGGATTGTTACGATCTTCGGATGTGGCGGAAACCGTTCCAAGACCAGAAGATATGAGATGGGCGAGGTGTCCGGACGGCTTTCGGATTTTACGATCATCACTTCGGACAACCCCAGGTTTGAAGAACCTCAGGACATCATCAATGATATTATCGTAGGGATGAAGAAGACGGACGGAAAATATATTGATATCTGCGACCGCAAGGAAGCGATCCGTTACGCGATCGAACATGGACAGCCGGGAGATATCATTGTGCTGGCAGGTAAGGGACATGAGACCTATCAGGAGATCAGGGGCGTCAAGTATGATATGGATGATCGTGTCCTGATTAAAGAAGTATTAGAGGAGTTACATGTACGCTGATATTATCATCGATATTACGCATGAGAAACTGGATAAAATATTTCAATACCGCATCCCCTCTCATCTGGAGGGGATGCTTAAAATTGGTATAGAGGTGCTGGTGCCCTTTGGGAGAAGCAACAAAGAGACTAAAGGGTATGTGACGGGGATATCTGAAACGGTAGACTATGATCCGGGAAAGGTCAAGGAGATCAGCGGAATCGTGGAAGGAAGTATTGCCATCGAAGCCAGAATGGTGGCGCTGGCTGCCTGGATGAAGGAATATTATGGAGGGACCATGATCCAGGCGCTTAAGACGGTGATTCCAATCAAAAAAAGGGAGCGGACAAAAGAAAAGAGGACGGTTGTCCTAAGACTTTCTGATGAGGAAGGAAGAAAGCGGCTGGAAGTTTACCGCCGCAAGAATCAGAAGGCCAGGGCCAGAGTGCTGGAAGGGCTTCTGGAACAGCCGGAGCAGGCATATGATCTATTGACGAAGAAGCTGCATGTGACAGCCGCCGTGATCCGGACGATGGAAGAACAAGGCGTACTGGAAATCCGGACGCAGACCATGTTTCGTAATCCGATCCACACACGGATCAGGAAAAGTGATCCGGTTACGCTGACGGAGGAGCAGAAAAGAGCCGTGGACACCTTCTGGCAGGACTATGAAGAAGGAAAGCGTGGGGCTTACCTGGTATATGGAGTGACGGGAAGCGGAAAGACAGAAGTTTATATGGAGATGATCGATCGGGTGCTGCAACGGGGAAAACAGGCGATCGTACTGATTCCGGAGATCGCATTGACTTACCAGACGGTGATGCGTTTTTACGGAAGGTTCGGAGACCGGGTATCGATCCTTCATTCCCGGATGTCCCAGGGAGAGCGTTATGATCAGATGGAACGGGTGAAAGCAGGAGAGGTAGATGTGATGATTGGCCCCAGGTCTGCTCTGTTTACCCCGTTTGACAAACTGGGACTGATCGTGATCGATGAGGAACATGAGGGGACTTATAAAAGTGAGCAGGTGCCAAGATATCATGCCAGAGAGACGGCTCTTCACCGGGCGGAAGAAGAGGGGGCAAGTGTGGTCTTAGGCTCTGCAACACCATCGCTGGAAACCTTTTATGCCTGCCGGACCGGACGCTGCCGGATGCTGAAGCTTAAGAACCGGACCGGGGAAGGAAGCCTTCCGAAAGTTTATGTCACAGATATGCGTGAAGAGCTGCGGGAGGGCAACCGTTCCATCTTAAGCAGGCGTCTGGAGGAGATGATAAAGGAGCGGCTGGAGCGAAAAGAGCAGACCATGTTGTTTTTAAACCGCCGTGGGTATGCCGGGTTCATCAGTTGCAGGGCCTGCGGATATGTAGTAAAATGTCCTCACTGTGACGTTTCCTTATCGGCACACCGGGGCGGAAAGCTGGTGTGCCATTACTGCGGCCACGAGGAACCGGCGGTGCGGACCTGTCCATCCTGTGGATCTTCTTATATCGGAGGATTTAAGGCAGGGACGCAGCAGGTGGAGGAACTGATCCGGAAGCAGTTCCCGAAGGCCAGAGTACTTCGGATGGATCTGGATACCACCCGGAAAAAGGATGGATATGAAAAGATCCTGGAGGCCTTTGCAGATGAAGAGGCTGATATCATGATCGGGACGCAGATGATCGTGAAAGGCCATGATTTCCCCAAGGTCACACTGGTAGGAGTCCTGGCGGCAGATCTTTCTTTGTACAGCGATGATTACCGGTCCGGGGAACGGACCTTTCAGCTTCTGACCCAGGCGGCAGGAAGAGCCGGGCGGGGGTCTGTACCGGGTGAAGTGGTGATCCAGACATACAGCCCGGAGCACTACAGCATCCAGATGGCAGCAGCTCAGGACTACGAAGGATTCTATGAAGAGGAGATGCGTTACCGGAGCCTGATGGACTATCCTCCGGCATCACATTTGCTGGCTGTGCTGATGACCGGACCGGAAGAGGAGCATCTGGCGGCAGCAGCCGGATACCTGAAAGAATTTTTAAGAAGGCTTGATCCCGGTGGAAGGATGCAGGTCATCGGACCGGCCAGTCCGTATGTGGCAAAGGTCAGCGATGTATATCGGAAGGCTTTGTATATCAAGGAAAAGGATGAGCATATTTTAATAGAAGTGAAAAATCGGCTGGAACAGTATATAGAGGCAAACCGGGGATTTATGTCCCTTAAGATCCAGTTTGACCTGGATCCCATGGGAGTCTTTTAAGTGTCTCCTGGTATCAGGAGATTGTAATCAGCAAATCATAACAGAAAAGAGGTAAATAAAAAGTATGGCGACGAGAAAAATCAGAGAAATCGGCGATGAAGTGTTGACGAAACCCTGCAAAGAAGTAACAAAGATGAATCTTCGGACAAAGATCCTGATCGAAGATATGCTGGATACCATGTATGAGGCCATGGGAGTCGGACTTGCGGCGCCTCAGGTGGGGATCTTAAAAAGAATCGTGGTGATCGATGTGGGAGAGGGACCTATCGTTCTGATCAATCCAAGGATCATCGAGACTTCCGGAGAGCAGACCGGAGAAGAGGGGTGCTTAAGCGTGCCGGGCAAATCCGGGCAGGTGACCAGGCCGGACCATGTAAAAGTAGCGGCTCAAAATGAGGATATGGAAGAAATCGAGCTGGAGGGAGAAGGACTTCTGGCCCGCGCGTTCTGCCATGAGATTGATCATCTGGACGGACACCTGTATGTGGATCTGGTAGAAGGCGAGCTGCATGACGTGGAATATGCAGAAGAAGGCGATGGGGAAGACGCATAAAGGAGGGAACCTGGATGAAAGTCATATTTATGGGGACACCGGAGTTTTCAGTGGGGACGCTGGAGGCTCTGATCGATGCAGGACATGAGGTGGTGCTTGTGGTGACTCAGCCGGATAAGCCAAAAGGACGAGGCGGAAAGATGCAGTATACCCCTGTGAAGGAGGCTGCTTTGAAGCATGGGATCCCGGTTTATCAGCCAAAAAAGATCCGGGAAGAGGCATGTATTGAAGAATTGAGGACCTATCAGGCGGATATCATGGTAGTGATCGCTTTTGGTCAGATTCTTCCCCAGGAGATCCTGGATATGACGCCCTATGGATGTATCAATGTCCATGCATCTCTGCTTCCGAAATATCGCGGAGCAGCGCCCATCCAGTGGGCAGTGATCAACGGGGAGAAGGTATCCGGCGTGACCACCATGCAGATGGATGCCGGGCTGGATACAGGAGATATGCTGCTGAAGACGGAAGTAGTCCTGGATGAAAATGAGACCGGAGGAAGCCTGCACGATAAGCTTGCTGCAGCTGGAGCAAGCCTGTGCGTAGAGACGCTAAAAGGGCTGGAAGCCCACACGATCCATCCTGAAAAGCAGGGAGAAAGCCCCACGGAATATGCCAGGATGCTGGATAAGAGCCTGGGAAATATTGACTGGAGCAGGACGGCAGAAGAAATCGAACGCCTGATCAGAGGACTGAACCCCTGGCCCAGCGCCTATACCGGCTGGAATGGAAAAACCATGAAGATCTGGGAGGCAGAAGTAGCGCCTCAGGGCGAAACTGCTGTACAAGAGCCTGGTACCGTAGTACGGGTAGAAAAGAATGGATTCCTGGTACAGACAGGAAGCGGACTTCTGAAGGTGTGCACCCTCCAGATCCCGGGAAAGAAGCGGATGGACGCCGGGGCATTCTTAAGGGGCTACCCGATGGAAGCCGGACTGGTATTGGAGAAATTGTAATAATAACTTTATTAAGAATTGTTAAAATTGTATGAAGGGCCGTTTTTTTCGGTAGTTTTCAAGTATAATAGTAATGCTAGATTTTGTTAGGAGGCGTTTACTATGTATTATCCAATATATTTTGACCCCACATACGTTCTGGTCCTGATTGGACTTATCATCTGTCTGGCGGCATCGGCGAAGATGCGTTCCACATTTTCCCGGTATTCCAGAGTGCGCAATCATGCGGGGATAACGGGAAGAGAGGCAGCGGAGCAGGTGCTGCACCGCGCCGGTATCTATGACGTCAGAGTGGAACATGTGTCGGGAAACCTGACGGATCATTAT
Source organism: uncultured Lachnospiraceae bacterium (assembly GCA_900553355.1). Classification (GTDB taxonomy): domain Bacteria; phylum Bacillota; class Clostridia; order Lachnospirales; family Lachnospiraceae; genus Merdimonas. The sequence goes on along the minus strand of USDK01000061.1, from coordinate 2,757 downwards.
GACCCAAGGACAAAGGTGCTGCGGCTTTCTGATGCAACATATGGATCGACTTCTGTTGCTGCAGTGGGCGTAGCGGCCCATGAGTGCGGACATGCCATCCAGCATGCTACCGGGTATGCGCCGCTGTCGTTTCGGAGTGCGCTGGTTCCCGTGGCGAATTTTGGAAGCGCCATTGCCTGGCCTTTGATTTTAATCGGTCTGCTGTTCAACAGCCAGTCTTCCATTTTATTTTTGAATCTGGGGATCCTGGCGTTTTCACTGGCGGTATTGTTCCAGATCGTGACACTGCCGGTAGAGTTTAATGCGTCCAGCCGGGCGATCCATATGCTGAGTGGAAATGGCATGCTCTACGAGGATGAGGTCCGCGCTACCAGAAAGGTACTTACGGCAGCAGCTCTTACTTATGTGGCAGGAGCAGCTTCTGCGATCCTGCAGCTTCTTAGGATCATTTTATTGTCGAATTCGAGGAGAAGATAGGAGATGAATGAAAGGGAACTGGTGCTGGAGGCACTGCTTTCGATTACCCGGGACGGGGAATACAGTCATATCGTTTTAAAGAATCTTCTGGATCTTTATCAATATCTGGACAAAAAGGAGCGTGCATTTATCACAAGAGTGGTAAATGGCACGCTTGAGCGTCTGATTGAGATTGATTATATCATCAATCAGTTTTCCAAGGTGAAGGTAAACAAAATGAAGCCGGTGATCCGGACCATTTTAAGGTTCAGCGTCTACCAGTTGAAGTATATGGACAGTATCCCGGATTCTGCCGTCTGTAATGAGGCGGTAAAGCTGGCCGCAAAAAGAGGATTTCACGGTCTGAAGGGATTTGTCAACGGCGTGCTGCGAGGCATCAGCAGAAATCTGGATCAGATTACATATCCTGGGAAGGAGGACACCGTAGCATTCCTGTCTGTCCGGGAGGCGCTGCCAGAGTGGCTGGTCCGCGAGTGGCTTAAGACCTATGATGCAGAGACGGTGAAAAAGATGGGGGAGGCATTTCTGGAGACGGCGCCTTTGTCCGTCAGGTTCGATCCCCGGAGGATCACCGAAGCGGCGCTGACAGAGATGCTGAAAAAGGAAGGCGTGAGAGCATGCCGGATCCCGGAAGTACCCTGCGGACTTTATCTTTTCGGACTGGATCATTTGTCTGCCCTGGAAAGTTTTCAGAAGGGGTATTACCAGGTACAGGACGTAAGTTCTATGCAGGTGGCGCTCTGGGCGGATCCTCAGCCGGGAGATGAGGTCATTGATGTATGTGCCGCACCGGGAGGGAAAGCAATCCATATGGCGGAGCTTCTTTCCGGGACCGGGCATGTGGAAGCACGGGATCTGACGGATCATAAGGTGGAGCTGATCCGGGAAAATATTGCAAGGAGCGGTCTTGCGAATATTGATGCTGTCTGTCGGGATGCCCTGGTACCGGATCCGGATTCTGTAGAAAAGGCAGATATTCTGATTGCGGATCTTCCCTGTTCCGGGCTGGGTGTGCTGGGAAGAAAGCCGGACCTGAAGCTTCGGGTGACAGAGGAGACGGAAGGAGAGCTGGCAGCCCTGCAGAGGCAGATCCTTTCGGTGGTCCGGGATTATGTAAAGCCGGGAGGAAAGCTTTTATACAGTACCTGTACCATCAGCTGTCAGGAAAATGAGGAAAATACCCGGTGGTTTCTGAAAAACAGCCCCGGGTTCTCACTGATCCGTCAGGAGCAGAGGCTGCCGGGGGTACAGGCTGGAGATGGATTTTATATCGCAATGTTCCGGAGGAAAGAAGATGAGTAAACAGGATATCTGTTCTTTGAATTATGAAGAAATCCAGGAAGAGATGAAGCGGATCGGGGAAAAAGCTTTCCGGGGGCGCCAGATCTATGAATGGCTGCATGTGAAGCTTGTGGATGATTTTTCGCAGATGACAAATCTTTCCAAAGATCTCAGAGAGAAGCTTGCGGAGAACTACGAAATCCCACGGCTTCAGATAGCTGCCCATCAGGTGTCCAGAAAAGATCCGACAGAGAAATTTTTGTTCGAACTCTCGGATGGGAATATGATCGAGAGTGTTCTGATGAAATATGATTATGGCAATTCGGTCTGCATTTCTTCTCAGGCAGGCTGCAGGATGGGCTGCAGATTCTGCGCATCCACCATCGGAGGCCTGAAGAGGAACCTGACGACCTCTGAAATGCTGCGCCAGATTTATCAGGTGCAGAAGACCAGTGGAGAACGGGTTTCCAATATCGTGATCATGGGAACAGGGGAGCCGCTGGATAACTTTGACAACTTTGTAAAGTTTATTCATATGATCAGCGATGGACATGGACTCAACATCAGTCAGCGCAGTATTACGGCGTCGACCTGTGGGATCGTTCCAAGGATGAGAGAGCTGGCGGAGGAATCTCTCCAGATTACACTGGCCCTGTCGCTGCATGGTTCCACCCAGGAAAAGCGGCAGAACCTGATGCCGGTGGCACTTAAGTATCCGCTCCCGGAAGTGCTGGAGGCCTGTGACTATTATTTTGCAAAGACCGGACGGAGAGTAACGTTTGAGTACAGTCTGGTCAAAGGAGTGAATGATCAGCCGGAAGACATCCGGGAACTGACACAGATCCTGAAACACCGGAACTGCCATCTTAATCTGATTCCGGTCAATCCGGTTAAGGAACGGGATTATCAGCGTCCAACCACTGAAAATGCGCTGGAATTTAAAAATAAACTTGAAAAAAACGGAATTAATGTTACTATAAGAAGGGAAAGAGGCTCTGA
>USDK01000060.1 GCA_900553355.1 uncultured Lachnospiraceae bacterium | reverse complement strand
GTGCCTCCCAGAAACTGCCCTACAAAGACACCGTCTATCGTCAGATACAGAGCGCTTGCCAGCATACTGACGGCTCCGGGAATGGAAGCAAGAAAAAAAAGTTTTAATGGCGGTGTTTTGGAAAATAATGATGCAGAATTCATAGGATCCTCCTTCATAGTAGTGTCAGAAACAAATAGGTGAAAAAAGCGCCCGATTATCATGACAATAACCGGGCGCACCCGACATCTTCTCCGATGACGACGTTTTGTTGTATAGCAGAGGCAGTATAGCATAAATATTTGAAATAGACAAGAGGACGCAGATATATTATACTGTCCATGGAAGGGCCCTGCAGAGTCTCTGCGAGGCCCTTTTAAAAAATGAGATGACAGGAGGATTGTAAAATGGCGAGGTATCATTACGATCTGGTTTTGAATCAGCCGGAAGATTTTGTGCAGTTTATTATGAATGATTTCCTGCAGAAGAATCAGTTTACAATGACTGATTATAATGGAGAATCGGTATATCGGGCAGGGGATGCCGTGGTGGAAGGTTATAAATATCTGAAATGGTCCTATGTAAATGGAGTTTTTCATATTGAGGCATGGTTAAAAGGCGTAGGCGGAGAGATGGGCCTGGACGGTTTCGTAGGGACACTGCAGAAAAAGCCCTATAAAGACAGCCTGGAACAGCTTTACGCGGCTCTGCAGCAGCCCGTTCAGACGCCTCAGGGACAGCAGCCACAGGGCGGCCCCCAGGGAGTGCCGGTCTACACGGTTGATAATACCAGTGCGGCCACGATGGCGCTTGTATTTGGCGTGTGCAGTATCCTGATGGGATGGCTGGTTCCGATCGCAGGACTGATTCTTGGAATCCTGGGGGTTACCAGAGCAAGACTTGGAAAGCATTCAAGCTTCGCGGGCCGTGCAAAGGCCGGAAAAATCTGCTCTATCATCGGACTGTGCCTTTCCATTTTTGTATGGGTATTAAACATAATACTGGTATTTTTTTAGACAGGAAGTGATAGAAAATGGACATCAATCAGGAACTTCTCCAGTTTATCGAAGAAAGCCCGACCGCCTACCATGCAGTCCACGTAATGGAAAGAGAACTGAAGAAGAAGGGGTATCAGATGCTGCAGGAGCACAAGTCCTGGGATATCAGGCGGGGAGGCAAGTATTATGTGGACAGAAATGGTTCCTCGCTGATCGCTTTGCGGATTCCGGAGGAAGCGGAATTCTCCGGGTTCCGGATCGTGGCTTCCCACAGCGATTCGCCCTGTTTTAAGCTGAAAGAGCATCCGGAGATGGAAGTGGAGGATCAGTATGTCAAGCTGAATATCGAAGCATATGGCGGTATGGAGAGAAACTCCTGGGTTGACCGCCCACTGTCTGTTGCAGGACGGGTGGTGGTGCGTACAGAGGAGGGACGGCAGGTCCGCCTTGTGGATCTGCAGGAGCCGGTCTGTGTGATCCCAGGGCTGGCACCCCACATGGGGCAGGCTGTGGAAGAGGGACAGAAGCGTAAGATACAAAAAACGATGCTTCCCCTGTATGGAGGAAAAAAGGCGGCCGGCACTCTGGGAGGACGGATTGCGGCCTGTGCCGGTGTAGAAGAGCCGGAGATCCTGGGAAGCGACCTGTTCTTATATCATTGTATGAAAGGAATGGTCTGGGGAAAGGCAGGAGAGTATATTTCCAGTGCAAGGCTGGATGATCTTCAGAATGTGTTCGCTTCCTTCCAGGCCTTCTTAGGGACCAGGACAGGTGCGGCCATGCCGGTGCACTGTGTTTATGATAACGAGGAGGTAGGAAGCAGCACCAGGCAGGGGGCGGCTTCGACCTTCCTTTTGGACACCCTGCTTCGGATCTGTGAAGCGCTGGGGAAAACGCCGGGAGAATATCGCCGGCTGGCGGCGGAAAGCTTTTTGCTTTCTGCGGACAATGCCCATGGCGTGCATCCGAACTATCCGGAAAAGGCATGCCCGACAAACCGTCCGTATTTGAATGGCGGTGTGGTGCTGAAATTTAGTGCCAACCAGAAATACACCACAGACGCAGTGTCGGCAGCGCTGGTCCGGGATCTGTGCGAGGAGGCGGAGGTGCCTTGCCAGACCTATGTAAACCATGCGGATGTGCCGGGCGGATCTACACTGGGAAATTTTTCGGCCAACCAGGTGCCAGTCCGGACGGCAGATATCGGTCTTGCCCAGCTTGCCATGCACTCTTCTTATGAGACTGCCGGGGCAGAGGACACTGCATATATGATCCGGCTGATGGAAAAATTCTTCCGCTGTACCATATGATAAGAGAAGGGAATCAGCACAGGAAAACAGGCGTTTGACGCGCCTGTTTTTTTGTTTGTCTTCAAAAACGTAGATAAAATATACAAAATTCACAAAAATAGAGAGGGGAGGGATGGGATGTTTTCAAGGGTTTGAAAATGAAAAAATATGTGGCAGAATTGATCGACACTTTTGTACTGCTCTTTGTAAGCTGTGAGGCGGCCGCCGTATCCGGAGGAGTGGACGCAGTTTATCTGGCTATGCTGATCTGCAGACGCATGGATGGGAAAGGTTTTGTCGTCTATGTGATCGCTCAGATAGCGGCAGCAGGTTTCCGCTACATATTAAGCGGAGACTGCCTGACACAAACAAAATCTGAACAAAAGAAATATTGACAAATAGCTGGGGCCGTACCAAAATGTATAAAGGTATGGCCCTGATTTTCAGCAGGGGAAGATCCATGTTCAGAAATTTATGAAAAAATGAAAAGGGAGAAAAGACGATGCATCAAAAAAGATGGAGGATCCGGTGGAATACCATGAAGATTCTCGTGTTTGGTTTTTTGGGAGTGATATTCCTTGGCGGAGTTCTTTTATGGCTGCCCGTCTGTAACCAGCAGCCGATCGCGTTTCAGGACGCGCTGTTTACTTCCGTGACAGCCGTCTGCGTGACCGGGCTTGTGACGATCACGCCGGCAGTCCAGTTTACTCTTCTGGGGAAGGTGATCCTGCTGGCTCTGATCCAGATCGGAGGACTTGGAGTTATAGGCTGCGCTGCTTCTTTTTTCCTGATCCTTCGTAAAAAGATCACGGTGAAGGAACGAGTGGTGCTTCAGGAAACCTACAATATGGATAAACTGGGCGGGATGGTCGGCCTGGTAAAAAAAGTTATTATCGGTACCTTTATAGTGGAGGGGGCGGGAGCTGTGTTCTATAGTTTCCAGTTCGTGCCGGAGTACGGCCTGTTCCGCGGTGTCTGGTATTCGGTGTTTCATTCGGTCTCGGCGTTCTGTAATGCAGGGATCGATATCCTGGGAAGTGGAAGCTTTACCAAATATGCGGCCAATCCGCTGATGAATATGACGACCATGCTTTTGATTATCCTGGGCGGCCTTGGATTTACGGTATGGTTTGATGTGATCGGAAATGGGAAAAAAATCCTAAAGCATGAGGTGCCGCGAAGATGGTGGTTTACCAGGCTTAGGCTTCAGTCAAAAGTGGTGTTGCTGGCAACAGGCACCTTGATTATCCTGGGGGCGGTGCTTGTGTTTATACTGGAATTTAAAAATCCGGCGACGCTTGGAGAGTTGTCGCTTGGAGATAAAGTGATGGCGTCTTTTTTTCAGTCTGTTACAAACAGAACGGCGGGATATGCAACCATCTCACAGTCAGGACTGCATACGGAGACTAAGCTGGTCAACAGTATTTTGATGCTGATCGGCGGTTCGCCGGGCGGAACGGCCGGTGGGATAAAAACGACAACCTTTGTCCTGCTGTTTTTAGGATGTATGACCTTTGTCAAGGGTGGAAATGATATCGAATGTCTGGGAAGAAAAGTTTCCGCAGAGAATTTTCGAAGCGGATTTGCCATTGCGATTCTGGCATTTTCGGCATATTTGATCGGTATTTTTCTGATTTTAACCTTTGAGTCGGACCAGATTTCCGCGATCGATGTGATCTATGAAGCATCATCGGCTATCGGGACAGTGGGGCTGTCGGCAGATCTTACGCCAAATCTGACCAGACTTAGTCAGGCAGTATTGATGATATTGATGTATATTGGCCGGATCGGGCCCATGACTTTGATGCTGGTATTCGCAGGTAAGATCAATCCGCGGGATAAGATAAGAGAACTGCCGCAGGAGAGGATCATGGTCGGATAATGAGATTAGGAGGAAAGGATAAAATGAAGAAACAGTATGCGGTTTTTGGACTGGGAAGCTTTGGAGAAAGTGTGGCTGTCACGCTGCAGAGTCTTGGATGCGAGGTTGTGGCAGTGGATAATCATATGGAACGGATCGAGGAGATTGCCAATCGTGTGTCATATGCCATGAAGGCGGATGTAGGGGATCCGGAGGTGATCCGGTCGCTGGGGACCCGGAATCTGGACGGCGTAGTGGTGGCTGTGGCTGATGACATGGAGGCCAGCGTGATGGCAACACTGGTTTCAAAAGAACTGGGGGTACCCTACGTGCTGGCAAAGGCAAAGACGGAGCTTCACGCGAAGGTGCTCCAGAAGATCGGCGCCGACGCGGTAATCTTTCCGGAAATGGAGATGGGGGCAAGGGTGGCCAAGAATCTGATGTCTGCCAATTTTGCGGACTGGATCACCCTGTCAGATGACTATAGTATTGTAGAAACGATGATCCCGAAGCACTGGGCGGGCAAGTCTTTGCAGGAGCTGGACGTCCGGAAAAATTATGGGGTTAACGTGGTAGGCACAAAGCTGGGGGAAGAGGTAGAGGTCAATCCGGACCCACAGAAGGCACTGGAGTCCGGGACGATGCTGATCCTGGTGGGACACAATGAAGATCTGGAGAGGATAAAATGATTACAAGTACGGCGAACGCAAAAGTAAAGAGGATCATACAGCTGCGGAAAAAGAAAAAGGCAAGAGACGAAGAGGGCGTGTTCCTGGTGGAAGGAATCCGGATGTTCCGGGAGGTTCCGCCGGAGCTTCTCAGGGAAATCTATGTATCGGAAAGCTGTATAAACAAAGAAAGAAGTCTGGTGCAGGAAATGGAAGGAAAAGCCGGTATCCGGGCAGAACTGGTGTCAGACACAGTCTTTGAGCATCTGTCGGATACCCGGACGCCTCAGGGGATCTTAAGCGTTGTGGCGCGCTGCAGATATACGCTGGAGGATGTTGCGGAGGGAAGATGTCCTCATGTGCTGGTGCTGGACCGCCTGCAGGATCCGGGGAATGTGGGAACGATTCTTCGCACAGCAGAAGGAGCAGGGGTGACAGGCATTCTGCTGGACAGCGAATGTGCAGATATCTATAATCCAAAGACGATCCGTTCTACAATGGGGTCGATTTTCCGGATGCCTTTCTGTTATATGCACGATCTGGAGGAAGGAATCCAAAGGCTAAAGGAAAAGGGAATCCATACTTATGCGGCCCATCTGGAGGGGAAGAACTTTTATGATGAAGAGGACTATCGAAAGCCCTGTGCATTTCTGATCGGAAACGAAGGAAATGGCCTTCGAAGGGAGATTGCTGATATGGCGGATACTTACATCAAGATTCCGATGGCAGGCAGCGTAGAGTCCTTAAATGCCGCCATTGCATCGGCAGTTCTGATGTTTGAGGTCAGCAGACAGAGAAGACGGGTTTAATTGTTTGATTTCTGGCACAAAGTATAGTAATATATTGAAAAAGTAATACTAATCAATGCATGAAAGAGGGGTGCCTATGCAGACAATTTACTGGCTGGTATTGTTTGTGATACTGCTGGTCATTGAGATCTTCACGATGGGGCTGACGACAATCTGGTTTGCAGGCGGGGCGCTGGCGGCATTCCTGGCAGGTGTGCTGGGATTCGGGCTCGCGGTTCAGATCGTGGTATTTCTGGTGGTGTCGGTCCTGCTTCTGGTACTGACCAGGCCGATCGCCGTGAAGTATTTCAACAAGGAAAGGCAGAAGACCAACGCAGAGAGCCTGATCGGACAGCAGGGCCTTGTCGTGGAAGATATCGACACGATCCATGCAAAAGGCGTTGTGGAAGTGAAGGGGCAGGAGTGGTCGGCGAAGACAGACGAACCAGATGGGAAGATCGCAAAAAATACAGTTGTGATTATTGATGGGATTCAAGGCGTACATCTTATTGTGAGAGCCAGAGAGGAGAAAACATGTTAGGAAGCATTTTGGGACTTATTTTATTAATTATCATCATACTGATTTTAATTTCCTGTGTTAAGATTGTAAAACAGGCGCAGGCCCTGGTGGTAGAAAGGCTGGGGGCATATCAGGCGACCTGGGGCACCGGACTTCATTTTAAGATTCCGATCATCGACCGTGTGGCGAGGCGCGTGGATTTGAAGGAGCAGGTAGTGGATTTTGCTCCGCAGCCGGTGATTACAAAAGATAATGTTACCATGAGGATCGACACGGTTGTATTTTATCAGATCACGGATCCGAAGATGTTCTGCTATGGAGTGGCCAATCCGATCATGGCGATCGAGAATCTGACGGCCACGACTCTCCGGAATATCATCGGAGACCTGGAGCTGGATCAGACCCTGACGTCCAGAGAGACTATTAATACCAAGATGCGCGCATCCCTGGATGTGGCGACCGATCCCTGGGGCATCAAGGTGACTCGTGTGGAACTGAAAAATATCATTCCTCCGGCAGCTATTCAGGATGCCATGGAGAAGCAGATGAAGGCGGAGCGTGAAAGACGTGAGGCGATTCTGCGTGCAGAAGGAGAGAAGAAGTCCACGGTTCTGGTTGCAGAAGGTCATAAGGAGTCGGCCATCCTGAATGCGGAGGCTGATAAGCAGGCAGCCATCCTGCGTGCAGAAGCTGAGAAAGAGGCGACTATTCGTGAGGCGGAAGGTCAGGCGGAGGCGATCCTGAAGGTACAGCAGGCAACGGCGGACGGTATCCGGTTCCTTAAGGAGGCCGGAGCGGATGAAGCTGTGCTTACGATGAAGAGCCTGGAAGCTTTTGAGAAAGCGGCTGACGGAAAAGCAACGAAGATCATCATTCCTTCTGAGATCCAGGGAATTGCCGGACTGGTAAAATCTCTGGCGGAGGTCGGAGCAAAGGAAGAGGATCAGGAATAGCAGGAACGAAAGGGCGCTTAAAAAGGGCGCCCCTCATTTATATTGTGTGCTGACAAAGATCAGATAAAACAGAGAAAGGGAGAGATGGACATGAATTTAATAGGAAGAAACTTTCTGACGCTGAAGGATTTTACACCGGAAGAGATCACCTATCTTCTGGATCTGGCTGCAGACCTTAAGGAAAAGAAGAAAAAGGGGATCCCGGTAGATGATTACCGGGGAAAAAATGTGGCGCTGATTTTTGAAAAGACCAGTACCCGGACCAGATGTGCATTTGAGGTCGCAGCTCATGATATGGGAATGGGAACTACATACCTGGATCCGAAGGGATCCCAGATTGGGAAGAAAGAAAGTATCCCGGATACGGCAAGAGTCCTGGGAAGGATGTTTGACGGCATTGAATATCGTGGATTCGGGCAGGAGATTGTCGAGGAACTGGCAAAGTATGCAGGTGTTCCAGTGTGGAACGGACTGACCAATGAATACCATCCGACTCAGATGCTGGCAGATCTTCTGACGATCCGGGAGTATTTTGGAAAGCTTCAGGGAATCAAGCTTGTATATATGGGTGATGCGCGCTATAATATGGGCAATTCTCTGATGATTGCCTGTGCAAAGGTGGGAATGAACTTTGTGGCATGTACGACGGAGAAATATTTCCCCAATGAGGAGCTGGTAAAGACCTGTCAGGGATATGCGGCTGAGAGCGGCGGGACCATTACGCTGACCGAAGATGTGCAGACCGGGACAAAGGACGCAGACGTGATCTATACGGATGTGTGGGTGTCTATGGGAGAACCGGATGAAGTATGGGAAGAGCGGATACGGGAGCTGTCTCCTTACAAGGTGACAAAAGAAGTTATGCAGAATGCAGGGAAAAATGCTATTTTCCTTCACTGCCTGCCTGCTTTCCACGACCTGAAGACGACGATCGGAAAAGAGATCTATGAAAAATATGGCATTCAGGATATGGAAGTCACGGATGAAGTCTTTGAGTCGGAGCAGTCCAGGGTATTTGACGAGGCGGAAAACCGGATGCATACGATTAAGGCGGTGATGGCTGCCACTCTTGAAAAGAGCGGAAAAGAATAAGAGTGTTTCTGCCGGAAACAGCAGGACATTTTGGGAGGATAAGGTATGTACGAAGATAAGGTGGTGCTCTGCGGCGCCAATTCTTATACGGAGAAATATTATCTGAATCCGGATTTTGAACAGCTTCCGGAGGATATTAAAAATGAACTGAAGATCATGTGTGTACTGTATGTCCATGATGTGGGAGGAATCCTGACTCTGGTGTACGAAGAGGATGGAGAGCTTTGCTTCGAGGTAACCTCGGAAGAGGGAGATCCTATGTTTGATGATATCGGAAGTGCGCTGAAGATCAAACAGCTGCAGACAGAGAAGCAGGATCTGCTGGAATCCCTGCAGCTGTATTACCGGGTATTTTTCCTGGGGGAGGAGTTTTAGAATATTATGTTGATGGTAATAGATGTAGGAAACACCAATATTACGGTCGGTGTATTCAAGGGAGAAGAGATCCTTGGCACCTTTCGTTTAAAATCAAAACAGCCCCGTACTTCTGACGAGTATGGAATTACTTTGCAGGAACTGGTGGAACGACACGGGATCCCCAGCTATGAGATCCACCATGTGATCGTAGCGTCGGTGGTGCCGGATATCATGCATTCCCTGGGAAGTGCGATCATAAAGTATTTTCATATCAAACCAGTGGTCGTATCGGCAGGGATCAAGACCGGGATCCGGATCGTGACCGAGAATCCGAGACAGGTAGGCCCTGACCGGATCGTAGACGCAGTAGGAGCCTACACACTGCACGGCGGACCGGTCATCGTGGTAGATTTCGGGACGGCAACCACCTATGATATCATCGGCCCGGACGGAACCTTCGAGGCCGGACTGATCGCTCCCGGGCTTCGGACCTCAGCCCAGGCTCTCTGGGGAGAGGCAGACATGCTGCCGGCCATCGAGATCAGAAAACCGGCGTCTATTCTGGCAAAGGAGACCATATCCAGCATGCAGGGCGGTCTTCTGTACGGCCAGGTAGGCCAGACAGAATACATCATCAAACATCTGAAAGAAGAATCCGGATACACCAACGCAAAAGTCGTGGCAACCGGAGGCCTGGGCAAGATGATCGTGGCAGAAACCGACGTGGTCGATGTATATGATCCACAGCTGACACTTAAAGGGCTGCAGTTTATTTTTGAGAAAAACAGAAAGTGAAAAAATTAACAGGGGACGTAGTAAAATGCAAAAGGCTACGTCCCCAATTGATGATAAGGGTGTCCCCAAATGAAAATAGGAAACGTAAAACTTGCGAATCCATACATTCTCGCTCCGATGGCGGGGGTGACTGACCGCCCGTTCCGGCTGCTTTGTAAAGAGCAGGGAGCGGGACTTTTGTGTATGGAGATGATCAGCGCGAAGGCGCTGCAGTATAAAAATAAGAATACGAAAGCTTTGTTATCGATTGATCCCGGGGAATTTCCGGTATCGCTCCAGCTGTTTGGTTCGGATCCGGGGATCATCAGTGAGCAGGCGAAAGTAATTGAGGAGCTGCCGTTCCAGATCCTGGACATCAACATGGGATGTCCGGTGCCAAAGGTGGTCAAGAATGGAGAGGGATCGGCGCTTATGAACAATCCGAAGCTAGTGTATGAGATCGTATATCAGACGGCACGTGCGATAAAAAAGCCGGTGACGGTGAAGATCCGCAAAGGTTTTGATGAAAACCATGTCAATGCGGTGGAGATCGCCCGGATCATTGAGGAGGCCGGCGGCGCTGCGGTGGCGGTGCACGGACGCACAAGAGAACAGTATTACTCCGGCAGGGCAGACTGGGATATTATCCGTCAGGTCAAGGAGGCCGTCTCCATCCCTGTGATTGGCAACGGGGATGTGACGTCCGGTGAGAGTGCAGTGAAGATGAGGGAAGAGACTGGCTGCGATGGAATTATGATCGGACGGGGAGCCCAGGGGAATCCCTGGATTTTCCGGGATCTTCTGGAGTATGACAGGACGGGGCAGATGCCTCCAAGGCCAAATGCCAGGGAATTAAGGGAAATGATGCTGCGCCATGCAAGGCTGCAGATTGAATTTAAGGGCGACTATCTGGGAATCCGGGAAATGCGCAAACATGTAGCCTGGTATACCAAGGGGCTGAAGGGTTCTTCAAAGCTCCGGGATGAGATTAACCGGGTGGAATCCTACGAAGAACTGGAGGCTCTTCTGGAAGAAAAAATCATATAGAAAACGGATAATAAAAGGGACGGGTCTGACATATACTTTATCATGCTGATCAGTGAAAAATATATTGACATGGAGGACCGGCTTCTGTATAATAATGAAATTGTGAAAGTATCTTTAATTTCAATATTTTTATGCATGTCCTGATGTACAAAAAGAATATTTTTTTATAGACAGATAAAAAGAAAGTATGAAATAAGAAGGGAAAGACACACATGGAAGCAAAGAAAAAATTATTGACTTATGCAGGACTGAAAGCCCTGGAGGATGAGCTGGAAAACTTAAAGGTTGTAAAGCGTAAAGAAGTGGCCGGCAAGATCAAAGAAGCAAGAGAGCAGGGCGATCTGTCAGAAAATGCAGAATACGATGCTGCCAAGGATGAGCAGCGTGATATAGAGGCACGTATTGAAGAGCTGGAAGGCATTCTGAAAAATGCAGAAGTAGTAGTGGAAGATGAAGTAGATTTTGACAAGATCAACGTCGGATGTACCGTCAAGGTGTTTGACGTGACCTTTGATGAAGAGATGGAGTTTAAGATCGTCGGCTCCACAGAGGCCAACAGCCTGGAAGGCAAGATTTCCAACGAGTCTCCGGTAGGACAGGCTCTGATGGGCAAATCCGTAGGCGATGTGGTAGATGTAGAGACACAGGCAGGAGATATCCAGTATAAGGTGCTGGAAATCAATCGTTCGATGTAAGATAAGAAGGGAAGAGGAGTCATGGGAGAACAGCAGAAAAAAGGCCAGGAGCAGGATGTAAATCAGCTCCGCAAGGTTCGCCGGGAAAAGCTGGCAGACCTGCAGGCAAACGGGAAAAATCCGTTTGAGATCACCAAATACGATGTGACATGCCATGCGGCAGAGGTGAAGGAAAATTACGAAGAGATGGAAGGAAAGCACGTCTCTCTGGCAGGACGTATCATGCAGAAGCGTGTAATGGGAAAGGCATCTTTTTGCAATATTCTTGACCAGAGCGGCAATATCCAGTCCTATGTGGCACGGGACAGTGTTGGGGAAGATAATTATAAAGATTTCAAGAAAATGGATATCGGCGACATCGTAGGTATCGAGGGAGAGGTCTTTAAGACAAAGACCGGCGAAATCTCGATCCATGCATCTGAGGTGAAGCTGTTGTCCAAGAGCCTTCAGATTCTTCCGGAAAAATATCATGGGCTGACGAACACGGACATGCGTTACCGTCAGAGATATGTGGATCTGATCATGAATCCGGAGGCAAGAGATACCTTTATCAAACGTTCCAGGATCGTAAGCTCTATCCGCAGGTATCTGGATGGACAGGGATTCCTGGAGGTAGAGACTCCTATGCTTGTGAGCAATGCAGGCGGAGCGGCAGCAAGACCGTTCGAGACACATTTTAACGCACTGAATGAAGACTTTAAGCTCCGTATTTCTCTGGAGCTGTACTTAAAGAGACTGATCGTAGGCGGACTGGAAAAAGTCTACGAGATCGGCCGTGTGTTCCGGAATGAGGGGCTGGACACCAGACACAATCCGGAATTTACACTGATGGAGCTGTACCAGGCATATACTGATTATAATGGGATGATGGATCTGACAGAGAACCTGTACCGCCATGTGGCACAGGAAGTTCTGGGAACCACCACCATTACTTATAATGGTGTGGAAATGGATCTGGGTAAACCGTTTGAACGGATTACGATGATAGATGCTGTAAAGAAATACGCCGGTGTGGACTGGAATGAAGTAAAGACCACAGAGGACGCAAAGAAGCTGGCGGACGAGCATCATGTGGAATATGAGGAGCGCCATAAGAAGGGCGATATTTTGAGCCTCTTCTTTGAGGAGTTCGCAGAGAAGCACCTGATCCAGCCAACCTTTGTGACCGACCATCCAATCGAGATCTCTCCGCTGACCAAGAAAAAACCGGAGAATCCGGAATATGTAGAGCGTTTCGAGTTCTTCATGAATGGATGGGAGATGGCAAATGCTTACTCTGAGCTGAATGATCCGATCGACCAGAGAGAACGTTTTAAAGCCCAGGAAGAACTGCTTGCCCAGGGCGATGATGAAGCCAATACAACAGATGAAGACTTCATGAACGCACTGGAGATCGGTATGCCGCCGACCGGTGGTATTGGATTCGGTATTGACCGTATGTGTATGCTTCTGACAGGAGCTGAGGCAATCAGAGACGTGCTGCTCTTCCCGACAATGAAGTCCCTGGATAAGTAGGATGCCGTATTATTCGGTAACATGAAAGAAAAAAGTCAATTATAAGAAGAGGAAAAAGCCGGTTTGACTATAAAATGACCACAAATTGGATGTTTGAGCCATCCGGTAATACCTCTGAATACCTTTTTCATCGGAAAAATCAAAGAAAAAACGTAACGAAGAGAGGTCACTTTCTAAGAAAAATCTTAGGAAGTGGCCTCTCTTTTTTGCGTTGGTCACTTGCCACTATCATTGTAACTTGCAGGTAAAGGAAAAGCTGAAAGGAGATTACAGCGTAATGAGCAGAAATTATGAGCCAAAAACAGAAGCAGGAAAAAAATGTAAGAGAACAGATCAGAGAATGAAAAAGTATGTCCGATATAAAGAAGGGGCGGAAATGTACAGTATGTGCCAGAGTAAATTTGAGCGTTTGGCGAAAGATGCAAAAGCTACATATAAGGTGGATAAACTTGTTCTGGTTAATATTGAAATCTTGGAACGCTATCTGGAAACATTTCGAATCGTAGAATAACTGATCTGTATAAGGAGAATATACACGATGTTAAAAATCAGGTTACAGGGAACAAAGAGCGATATTCGCTGGTTCCAGAATATATTACAACAGTCCGAAGAATTGAAACTTACAGAATTCTCTAGAACGTTCAGCAACAGGGGAACTTCTCGATTCTTTAGGGCTTATGCAGAAGTCATAAGAAAAAATAATGAAGAAGAGGAAGATGAGAATGGCAAAAATTATAGCGATTGCAAATCAGAAAGGCGGATGCACCAAAACAAATGTGACAGTAAATCTCGGAATTGGTCTGGCAGGACAGGGTTATAAAGTAGCTTTAGTTGATAATGATGCACAGGGATCTCTTACAGCCAGTCTTGGATATGTGGAACCGGATGATATTAATGTGACGATTGCCAATATCATGATGAACGTGATCAATGATGATGAGAACGAACCGGCATATGGAATTTTGCATCACAATGAAGGCGTAGATCTGATACCGGCGAATATCGAATTGTCTGGACTGGAAGTCTCTCTGACAAATGTGATCAGCCGGGAAACAATTATGAAGAGTTATCTGGATACGATACGAGAACAGTATGATTACATTCTGATTGATTGCTCTCTAACACAGAATTCTTAAACATATTGATGAAACGTTTGAAAAAGTAACGTGGGAAAAAAGATAGTGAAGGCTTAGAGAGGTAATACGCCCCTAAGCCTTTTTTTGAAAAAAGTGAAAGTAAATTTTAATAATGTCAAATATATAATTCGAAATGTGCAGTTTCGAGAAAACGAAAGTTTCATGGTTGTAAAACAGCAGTTTTAATGCTAAAATGTACATATATTTTGCTATATTGATAGGGGATCAGAAATGGTAAATTATAATAACTTATGGGTTGTTATGAAGCAAAAGAAAATGACCAAAACGGAATTGAGATTGGCAGCAAAATTGAGTACAAGTACTTTTGCAAAGCTGAGTAAGAATGAGATGGTTTCGCTAGAGGTGCTTGTTCGCTTATGTTATGTTTTAGGATGCCAATTAAGTGATATTTGTTTTATCCCGAATGCGAAAGAGGGTGACAGCAGTGAGTAATATAATGGACATTATTGCAAAAGAGACAAATGGAAAAAGTTATAAGACATTTAAGTATACTTATGAAGGATCAGATGTGTTATCTTTTGCTTATGATGATCATCAAGAAATAACATGGGAACGATACGGAGAAACTGTACCGCCAAATGGGTCTATTAATTTGAAAAGAAAGGCAGATTCTATTGCAAATGATAAACCATTATTCGGATTTTTTTTAGACGGATCACGACACACATATAAAGTTGATGATATCGCATACAAAAATAAGGTATATCCAGTTATTGCGGGGCAGGTAGGTGTTAGCTGCTGTCAGCGTATAGATAAAGTAATGCATAGCTATGAGTTTGATCGTAGACTGGCAATTGCGTTGCCTAAAGTTGCAAGCCAGAGTGATTGGAATAAAAAAGTTTTTTTTGCAAATCTCTGTAAAAAACTTAATGAGGAATCTTATTTAGAAACAATAGACATTCAATTTACAGATGTTATTCCATATGCAACAAAAGTTGATGAGTTTGAGCGTATAGAAGGAAAAGGAATAGCGGTTATTCAGGATCTGATGATTCAAAGAGAAGTAGCCATGGTGACTAAATTGGTAGCTGAACATAAAATCAATAATAGAAGATATTTGCTCAAAGATGGCTCGTTGGAATACAGAGTAGATCATTTAAGAAATGACAGAGAAAAGCGTCAGTTTCAAAAGAATTTTAGTTTTGTTGTTGGAGTATCAAAATCATTTAATCCAGAAAATTGTAAAGATAAGAAAGGTAAGAATAATTCAAATATGATTGCTGATCTTCCGCTATATCATAGAACTCCAGTGAGTATGTATAGTTCTCCACGACTTGAAGGAATGAGATATGCCGTATGGTATTTGAGAATAAGAGATAAAAGATATACGACAAATACTTTTGATGGCATTTTAAAAATAGAAAAAATATTGGTTACAGATGAACAGATTCATAATGGCTTAGAAACAGAAGAAGTGGATTTGATTTCAGCAAACATAATAAATGAAAGAAATCCTGTCTGCTATGGAGCTGATAGTAGATGGGCAAATCACTTGTATCCAGTTTATGTGACAGAGTGTTTTGCAAAAAGTAAGTATCTTAGTGATACAATGTTTTTGAATCTTTTTTAGGAGATAGTGTTATGGGAAAAGTGATAGGAAAAGTAATTGCGACAGAAAAGAATCCATCGACAATAGATGATTTTTATTTTTGGACAAAGCAGGATTTGATATTAAACCCTTTCGATGTTGTGAAAGTTAATCATCTTCAACATAGTGTTTCTTATGGTGTCATTGAAGAAATATCTCATATTACAGATACTGCAAATTTTTTGGCAGATTATGTGTCGAACGATTTTGGAGATGTCGATGCAACAGAAAATACACATCGTATTGGAATGAACTATGTAAAAGCAAAAGTTATAGGAAATACGGGAAATATATATATACCTCTGATTAATAATCAAAAGGTTGAATTGGCAAATGAAGATGAAGTGGCAGAAGCTTTGGGACTTAAAAATGTCAAAAATCCAGTCACATGTGGTTATTTGGAAATGTATATAGTGGCTCAGTTGTCAAGACAAAAATCTGAGATTTTTATAATGAACTGATAT
>USDK01000059.1 GCA_900553355.1 uncultured Lachnospiraceae bacterium | reverse complement strand
CCGACGACCCCTTCATTACGAGTGAAGTGCTCTACCGACTGAGCTATTCCAGCATTTATGAATTGGCTGTCCTGTCGACAGCCACAAATAATATTATACAGAATTTCCGGATTATTGCAAGAACTTTTTTAGAAAAATACTCTTCCATCCGCTTATCTTTTCTCCGGTATATGCACCGTAACCTGAGGATAGGGGATCTCGATTCCGCTCTCATCCAACTTCAGCTTGATCTCCTCCAGGATCCTCCACTTTGTCGGCCAGAATTCTTCGTTTCTTACCCAGGCTCTCGCTCCGATGACGACGGCGCTCTCTGCAAGATCGTCTACAAAGATCAGAATCTCCTTATCCTGCATCACGGAAGGATCTTCCCTTACGATTTTTTCGATCAATTCCTTTGCTTTCCGAAGATCCGCTTCATAGGAAACAGAAATCTTCAGGTCAAGCCTTCTCTCATCCTTGGCCGTTGCATTGGTCAGACTGTTATTTGTCAGCATGCCATTGGGAATCACGATCGTCTGATTGTCGATGGTAGAAAGCTTCGTATAGAAAATCTGGATCTCTTTTACGGTTCCTTCTTTCATATTGGTATCTTCTACGATATAGTCCCCCACTTCAAATGGCTTCAGCAGCAGGATCAGGACTCCCCCGGCCAGATTGGAAAGGCTCCCCTGCAGGGCAAGACCAAGAGTCACTCCACTGGATGCCACCAGTGCCGCTACCGATGCAGTATCCACCCCGAACCTGGCGGCAATGCTGAAGATCAGCAGAAAATACAGCCCATATTTTAAGAGAGAATCTACAAATGTTGCCACTCCCGCATCAGCTTTAGAGCGTTCAAAGGATTTCCGGACGATCTTCCGGACCCATTTGATCAGGGCTCTGCCGATGAAAAAAAACACCAGCGCCAGGACTACCTGAAGGGCAAAGCCGATAATCTGGGGAATATTATCCTGGATCAGCTGAGTCATACGGCTGACCTCTTCTACCGTATCCTGGGTGACCTCTGCAACTTCCTCTGCCGCCGATGTATCATCTGCCGCGGCCAGTGCCATCTGATATATCATTCTCATCCTCCTTTAATGCCAAAAGTGCGCTTAAATTTCCTCTTTTATCTCCTGTAGTACGATGTGAAAATAAAATATCCGGATTACAGTGGGTACAAAGATTTGTCACCGCAATATGCTCCGGCAGAATTCCTGCTTCCCAAAAGACCAGCTCATTTGCCCGCCACAGATTCAACTGGTACTTTCCATTCTCCTTCCGATAAAACAGATCCTTCCAGTCTTTTCTGGAAAAGCTGTCTTTGAACCTGTCGATCACATCCTCGCTGACCTCATAGCAGTCCTGACAGATGGATGGTCCAATGGCAGCCACCACATCCTTTGGATCTGTCCCGTAGACCTCCTGCATCTTCTCAAGCGTCACCTGCCCCATCCGGTTCACTGTTCCTCTCCAGCCGGAATGGCTGAGTCCGATGACTTTGCGTACCGGATCTACCAGATAGAGCGGCACACAGTCTGCATAAAACGTTACCAGACAGATTCCCGGCACATCCGTCACCATTCCGTCTGTTTCCATAAAGCGTCTGCCCCTGTCTTCTTCCCTTACAACCGCAACGTTGACTGTATGGGTCTGGTGGGTAAAGGTCATATCCTCCACCCGGACGCCGATGGCTCCTGCAAGTCTCCGCTTGTTCTCCTCCACCGCCTCCGGATCATCTCCTCTGGTAGTGCTGATATTCATCGTGGAGCAATAGCCCTTGCTGACTCCTCCCAGCCTGGTAGTAAACCCATGCTTTACCACACCAGTCTTCTCAAGCATCGGATACACCAGATACGGGACACCGTTTTCTACTCTTTCTTCTAATATCTTTTCACTATTTTTGTATTTTAATCCAAGACTCATCTTGTTCTCCTAACCACCGATATAATCAAAAGCATTTTGGTACAGACAGATCTTGTCTCCCATGATGCTTACTACATCGAATCTGCACTCTGTATCCGTCATTCCCTTTACTGTAAGATAATAAAGGGCGCACATGGACAGCTTTCTTTGCTTTCTTACATTTACTGCCTCTGCCGGAAATCCTGCCTGCCCATCTGAACGGTATTTCACCTCGCAGAACACCAGGCATGCACCGTCCTTTGCGATAATGTCAATCTCACCTCGCCGGCACCGAAAATTATATTCCAGGACCTGATATCCCTTTGTTTTCAGATACTCTCCGGCTATTTTTTCATATCTGGCCCCTGTCCTGCGACAATTCTTCTCCATACGCACCTATCAAATATATTTTCCGATAAACGTCATCCGGTGAATCGGCGACGGTCCCAGCTTCTTAAGCCCCTCCAGATGCGCCTTTGTACCATAACCCTTATTGCTGGCAAAGTCGTATCCGGGGATGATCTGTTCATATTCCTTCATCAGCCTGTCTCTTGTGACCTTTGCAATGATACTTGCCGCCGCAATGGAAACACTTTTTGCATCTCCTTTGATAATAGGTACCTGAGGAATATCAACCTCCGGAATGGTTACCGCATCATTCAGCAGGATATCCGGCTTTACCTTCAGATTGCCAATAGCCATGCGCATAGCTTCATAGGTTGCCTGCAGGATGTTGATCTCATCGATTCTCGCCGGTCCTGCCATCCCGATTCCTGTCGCCACTGCATGTTCCATGATCTCATCATAAAGCATTTCTCTCTTTTTTTCCGACAGTTTCTTGGAATCATTGAGATACAGGATCGTATGGTCTTTTGGCAGGATCACCGCTCCAGCCACCACCGGCCCGGCAAGCGGTCCCCTGCCTACTTCATCGATACCGCAGATATAGGCGCAGGATGCATATTCTTCCTCGTATATGCTCATGGCCTTGATCCGCGCCTTTTCCTTTTCCAGTTTTTCTTCCCGTCTGCGGAGCCTTTCCTCTTCTCGCTTATTCATGCTGGATCACCCCGATTTTGTCAAAGGGATAAATGCGAACCCATGCCCTTCCCAGCAGATCCTCCCTGTGAAGCACTCCAACGTTCGGCTCCCGGCTGTCCGTGCTGTGGTTCCGATTATCTCCCAGTACAAAATATTCATCCGGCCCCAGTGTGATCGGCTCTGCCGCGATTCCCGCTGATTCCATTACTTCTGTACCGTAAATGTCAGAAGTCAGCAGCTCACCGTTGATATAGACATAGCCTCCCGAAATCTGGATCGTCTCCCCCGGCATACCGATGATCCGTTTGATATAATATGTATTTTCTTCATATTTATAAGGAAAGACAATAATATCAAATCTTTCCGGATCTTTAAAATGATAGGTCAGCTTGTCTACGATCAGATTGTCCCCGTCACTCAGTGTCGTCTCCATGGACTGTCCGCTGACTCTTGTTCTCTGCCCTACATAAGTGATGATCACATAAGTAAGGCCAACAATGATTAATATATAGAGAAGCCATCCCAGAAGTTCTCTTAAGATGCCTCTTTCTCTTCTGTGTCGTCCCATATAATACACAGGCCCCTTTCTGACTTATACGTTATGATTCTATCATACTTCCGGCGGATATTCCACCGTCAGCCTTCCAAGCTTTCCGCCACGGAAATCATCCAGGAAAAGCTGCGCCGCCTTCCTGGTATCCAGTTCCTGCCCCCTTAACAGGCAGTTCCTGTTCCTTGCGATCTCTTCCAGCAGCTGATACGGATCTTCCGAAGATTCGATCTGATACTTCTCTTCCAGAACGCCGCTGTAGGCGCTGTTTAAGAACTGGAGAAGCTCTGCCGCCAGATCTTCAGTATTGATGATCTCATCCTTGATAGAACCAATGAACGCAAGCCTGAGGCCCACGCTCTGATCTTCGAAT
The DNA here is from genome assembly GCA_900553355.1 of uncultured Lachnospiraceae bacterium. Lineage (GTDB taxonomy): Bacteria > Bacillota > Clostridia > Lachnospirales > Lachnospiraceae > Merdimonas. Next base: position 12,538 of record USDK01000059.1, on the reverse strand, counting down.
TTTGGCCAGAGGATCCCAGGCGTATCCAAAAGCTCCACCTGTTTATTCAGGCGGATCCACTGCTTTCCCTTGGTTACTCCAGGTTTATTCCCCGTCTTTGCACAGGCTTTGCCTGCCAGCGAATTAATAAATGTAGATTTCCCCACATTGGGGATTCCTACCACCATAGCACGTACCGGCCGATTCAGGATCCCTCTCTTACGGTCTCTTTCAATCTTTTCCCTGCAGGCTTCCTGGATCACACTGTGCACGCTCTTCATCTTTCCTGCATTCCTGGAATTTAGTTTTACAACCTCAAATCCCCGCTCTCTGAAATACTCTTCCCAGGCAGTATTCCATTTCTCTTCTGCCAGATCCGCTTTATTCAGAATGATCATTCTAGCCTTATTCTGGGCCAGCTGGTCAATATCCGGATTCCTGCTGGAAAGGGGAACCCTCGCATCCACCAGCTCGATCACCAGGTCGATCAGTTTCATATTTTCCTGCATCATACGCTTTGCTTTTGTCATATGACCAGGATACCACTGAAAATGCATAATACTCTCCTCTTCTATCTATGATACTCCCGTTATTTTACAAAACCAAAATGCTCTCTGGGCGAGATGACGAACCAGGCCTTCCCGTAAATGTACTCTCTTTTTACATTTCCCACGTCTGCACTCCGGCTGTCTTCACTGTTTTCCCTGTTGTCACCAAGCACAAAATATTCATCACCGGCAAGTTTCAGCTTCCCATCTACCACACCCACATCGTCGATATTGGTTGTCTCATAGTCTTCATCCAGCCGTTCGCCATTGATGTAGACACGGTTTTCGATGATCTCCACCGTCTCTCCGGGCAGCCCCACGATCCTCTTGATATAATAATGATCGTTTTCATTGCCTTTGGGTTTAAATACGATAATGTCCCCCCGCTTCGGCGTCGTCGCATTATATACGATCCGGTTGACCAGCACCACATCCCCGTTCCTTAAGATCGGACTCATGGAGTCTCCCACCGTACTGACTCTCTGTCCGAAATACCAGACTGCCACATAGGCAAACAGACAGACGACTGCGATCTCAAACACCCATTTTCCGATCACAGGCAGGTATTCCCACTTCGGCCGCAGCTTTTTTCTCGGTTCGATATAGCCGAGCTGGTTATTTCTGCTCTTTCTACGCTTGATCCCCAGTCTTTCCAGGATGGACTTCCGCCGCGGCTTTCCGGGTCTTCGCCGCTTCGGCTGATATCTGCGTTTTGCTGTACGTTTCATCACATCACCCTATATATCAGAAAAAGGACAACATACAATATGTACTTGTCCTTTTTTCATTCACAACTATTTTACTAATTCTTTTACCTTTGCCTTCTTACCAACGCGGTCTCTTAAGTAGTTCAGTTTCGCTCTTCTTACTTTACCTCTTCTGACAACTTCAACCTTCTCTACGTTTGGTGAATGCAGCGGCCATGTCTTCTCAACACCGATTCCGTTGGAATTCTTTCTTACGGTGAAAGTCTCTCTTGCTCCGCCTCCCTGTCTCTTCAGGACAGTTCCTTCAAATACCTGGATTCTTTCACGGTTTCCTTCCTTGATCTTACCATATACCTTTACGGTGTCTCCTACATGGAACTCCGGTGCAGCTTCCTTTAACTGAGCTGCTTCAATGTTCTTAATAATGTCGTTCATACTGCGTGACCTCCTTAATTAATCGGATGTTCTTAAATACAAATGTACCAGAGGACCATCTCTTTTCTCTTCACAGCATGTTATAGTTTACCATATCCCACTACGGATTGCAAGCACTTTTCGTAAGGGGACGTACACTTTCTGCGAAAGTGTACGTCCCCTTACGCGGTTCCCCGTGTCCCTTTCTGGAAAACAGGGTGTCCCCACCTTACAGTATATCTATATATTCCCCTGCCAGGGCCTTATTCATACTGCGGACTGCACAAAATTTCCCACACATGCTGCAGGTATCGCTGTGATCGTCCTCTGGTTTTCTGCTGTCGCGGATTGCTTTTGCAGTCTCCGGATCCAGTGCGCAGGCGAACTGTCCATCCCAGTCCAGGTTTCTTCTGGCATCAGCCATGCGGTCATCGATCTCTCGGGCTCCAGGAACGCCTTTAGCAATGTCTGCCGCGTGCGCCGCAATCTTTGATGCAATGATTCCCTGTTTGACATCATCTACATTCGGGAGAGCCAGATGCTCCGCCGGCGTTACATAACACAGAAAAGCAGCACCGCTCATGGCAGCCACAGCTCCGCCGATGGCTCCGGTAATATGATCGTATCCAGGTGCGATATCTGTCACCAGCGGTCCCAGTACATAGAACGGCGCGCCCATACAGATACTCTTCTGCACTTCCATATTGGCAGCCACCTGATCAAGCGGCACATGTCCTGGTCCTTCCACCATAACCTGTACATTATGATCCCAGGCACGCTTGGTCAGCTCGCCAAGACGCACCAGCTCCTCGATCTGGCATACATCTGTCGCATCAGCCAGGCATCCCGGCCGGCAGGCATCTCCCAGAGAAATAGTCACGTCATACTCCTCACAGATATCCAGGATCTGATCAAAATACTCATAAAACGGATTTTCCTCTCCTGTCATGCTCATCCAGGCGAATACCAGGCTGCCTCCCCGGCTTACGATATTCATCTTCCGTTTATGCTTCCGGATCTGTTCGATCGTCTTCCTGGTGATGCCGCAGTGGAGCGTCACAAAATCCACGCCGTCTTCTGCGTGAAGGCGGATAACATCGATAAAATCCTGTGCCGTCAAAGTCGCAAGATCCCTCTGATAATGGATTACACTGTCATATACGGGAACCGTCCCGATCATCACCGGGCACTCACTTGTCAGCTTCTGGCGGAAAGGCTGGGTATCTCCATGGCTGGAAAGATCCATAATCGCCTCGGCCCCCAGCTCTACCGCGCTCATAACCTTTTTCATCTCGATGTCATAGTCCTTACAGTCCCTGGATACACCCAGATTTACATTTACCTTTGTGCGGAGCATACTTCCCACACCTTCCGGGTCCAGACATTTATGCCTTTTATTGGCGCAGATTGCTACTTTTCCTTCTGCCACCAGACGCATCAGCTGCTCCTCCGGCATCCGTTCCTTCCTGGCCACGGTCTTCATCTGCGGCGTCAGAATCCCTTTTCTCGCCGCATCCATCTGTGTCGTGTAATCTTTCATCTTTCCTACCTCCATTTTTCTATCTGTCTTATCTGTTTCTTGTTTATTCCCAGATCTGTCTCATGACTCCGCCTTTTTCCAGAACGGTGATCAGAAGAAAGGCCAGGATGCTCCCTGCTGTCGTAGAAATCAGGAAAGGTACCACATAGACGAACAATCCTGCAGGCCCGGCTCCCATCAGGAACTCCGCCACAGGATAAGCACAAAGTCCGCCCAGGATCCCTGTCCCAAGAGCCTCTGCTATACAAGTCATTCCCAGTCTCCGCCACTTTGCATAGACCACTCCGCAACAGAGCGCCCCGATCATACTCCCCGGGAAAGCCATCAGGCTTCCGATTCCCAGAAGATTCCGAAGAAGGCTGGCACAAAAAGCGATCCCAGTCCCCCACCAGGGGCCAAGCGTAACCGCCGCCAGAATATTGACCATATGCTGCACCGGCGCGCACTGGCTTCCGGCCACCGGGAAGCTGATCATACTCCCAATAGTAGCAAGGGCTGTCAGCACTCCTGCCATGGCAAGTTTTTTTGTTGTCCTTTGCTGTGTCATATCTGCATGCATCTCCTTTCTTGCAGATGAGAATCATGCCAGAGTACAGAACCATAAAAAAACAGAGACGCGCAGGGCATCTCTGTCTCTATCATTCTCGGTATAGACTCCCTACGTTGGCATTATCCAAATCAGGTCGTGGGTCGAAACGGGATATACGCTTCCTCTCAGCCGGCTTTTCCGCCAGCTCCCCATGTATTTATATGACTTATTATAATCGTGCTTTCCGGGTTTTGCAACCATTATTCCGGTTTCTTTCCATACTGCCCTTCCAGGATCTCCTCTGCCAGCTTTCGCTCTTTCTCTGTAAGATCTGCCTGTTCCAGCAGATCCGGCCTGTTCTTCGCCGTACGGATCACCGACTGCTCACGCCTCCATTTTTCAATATTGGCATGATGTCCGGACAAAAGCACCTCCGGCACACGTTTATCATGCCAGATCTCAGGTCTGGAATACTGAGGATATTCCAGCAGATGACCCTGAAAACTCTCAAACTCAGCAGACACATCATTATGCAGGACCCCCGGAACCAGACGTGAGATGGCATCCACCATGATCATCGCCGGCAGCTCTCCGCCAGTCACCACATAGTCTCCGATTGAAACATAATCCGTCACGATCTCTTCCAGTACACGCTCATCAATTCCTTCGTAATGTCCACATAAAAACACCAGCTCCTCTTCCCGGGCAAATTCTTCTGCCATCTCCTGGTGAAAGGTTTTTCCCTGGGGCGAAAGATAGACCACTCTCGGCGTCTTTCCTATCCTTTCTCTAAGGGCCTGATAACATTGATAGACCGGCTCGGCCTGCATCAGCATTCCGGCTCCTCCTCCATATGGATAATCATCCACACTCTGATGCTTATTAAACGCATAATCCCGGATATTTACCGCCTCAATATTCAAAAGGCCGTTTTTTGACGCCCTCCCGATGATACTGGTACCTAGTCCGTCCATCACCATCTCCGGAAACAAGGTCATTATATAAAAATTCATCCTCTGCACTCCTATATCAATCCATCCATCAAATGGACGGTCATCTTTCCTGCCTCAATATCTACATGAAGAATACAGTCTTTGATAGCCGGGATGAGGACCTCTCCATGGGAAATACTGTCTACCACGTATACGTCGTTGGCCCCCGTCTCGATCACATCTTTCAGAACACCGAATTTCTCTCCATCCTCTGTCTCTACCTCCAGGCCGATCATATCAGCAATATAATATTCATCTTCCTCAAGCGGGACCGCATTCTCTCTGGCAACCAGAAGGGAACACCTTCTGAATCTTTCTACCTCATTAATGTTGTCGATCCCCCTGAACTTTACAATCACAAACTGTTTGAAAAACTTTACATGCTCAATCTCCATGTGAAGCATCTCTTTTCCTGTATCCAGGACTACCTCTTTCAGTTCCCGGAATCTGCCGGCATCATCTGTCGTCGGAAACACTTTGACTTCTCCGCGGATACCATGAGTTTGTGTGATGACTCCTACCTGAAGTAATTGTTCCATATCTCTCTCCATTTCACTCCGGCCCTTGCTCTCCGGGCGTATCGTGCAAAAAACAGGGCAGACGCTCATTTTACGTGTCTGCCCTTCCCGAATGGGCCGTCCCATTCCATTAATCTAAAATATCAACGATGACTTTTTTATCCTCTTTCGCAGCGGCCGCTTTCACGACTGAGCGGATTGCCTTGGCGATACGTCCCTGTTTTCCGATTACCTTTCCCATATCAGAATCAGCAACCCGAACCTCCAGGATCGTCGTTTTTTTATCCTCCCGTTCCGTCACAACCACGCTGTCCGGATCATCCACCAATGCTTTTGCAATCACTTCTACTAATTCTTTCATCGTGTGCACCTCCAAAGCATGCTTTATTTCTCGATACCTGCCACTTTGAAAATCTTGCTGACAGTCTCTGTCGGCTGCGCGCCGTTTGCCAGCCACTTCTTAGCTGCTTCCTCATCTACTTTGATCGCACTTGGATCGCAGTTCGGATCATAGGTTCCGATCTCATCGATGAACTTTCCATCTCTTGGTGATCTGGAATCAGCTACGATGATTCTATAGAAAGGAGCCTTCTTCTGTCCCATTCTTCTTAATCTGATTTTTACTGCCATGTTTCATTACCTCCATAATTTAAAATATTTTATTTTTATATTGGAGCAAAAGCCCCTAACTATGATGCCTGCGGATTGTTCCGTGCTGCGCACTCCCACAATCCTACCCAATATTCGCATATCGTGGGATACACATCCCACTCTTATGCTCATATCGGGGTGGGTCCCAAGGTCCAGCACCCACTTATGAGCAAGCTCAAGTGGGTTTAGACCTTTTGCCCCTGGCATCATATATATAACGCGTCATGCGCGATATACCGTATGTCAGAACGGAAGCCTGAACTTCCCTTTTCTTCCGCCTTTTCCCACCATCTTCATGAGCTTGCGCATTTCACCGAACTGCTTGACCATTCGGTTTACTTCGCTGATGTCTACTCCGGCGCCTTTTGCAATCCTGTGTTTTCTTGACGGATTGAGAAGATCAGGATCTCTTCTCTCCGCCGGCGTCATGGAATATATCATTGCTTCCATTCTCGCCAGATTCTTCTCTGCCTGGGCAGTCTGCTCGTCATCCAGATTTTTCATCTTCTTTCCGCCCATGGCCCCAAGGCCCGGCATCATACTCATGATGCTTCCCAGACCTCCCATATTCCGCATCTGCTTCATGCTCTCCAGATAATCATCAAAATCAAACTGGGCTTTCTTAAGCTTCTGGGTCATCTGCTTTGCTTTTTCTTCATCAATCTGGGCTTCTGCCTTCTCGATAAGTGTCAGCACGTCTCCCATGCCTAAGATCCTGGATGCCATACGGTCCGGATAAAACTGTTCCAGATCCGAAAGCTTCTCGCCCATACCTACATAGAAGATCGGTTTGCCGGTCACAGCCTTGACTGACAGCGCCGCACCGCCTCTGGTATCACCATCCAGCTTTGTAACGATCACACCGTCGATGCCGATCTTGTCATTAAAATCTTTAGCCACATTCACGGCGTCCTGTCCGGTCATGGCATCAATGACCAGGATTGTCTGATGAACAGTCACCGTCTCTTTGATCTCCTGAAGCTCAGCCATCATATCTTCATCAATGTGAAGACGTCCTGCCGTATCCAGAATCACGAGATTATTCCCGTTCTTCTTCGCATGTTCCAAGGCGGCCTTGGCAATATTAGACGGCTTATTGTTCTCGCCCATGGCGAACACTTCCACGCCTTGCTTTTCTCCGTTGACCTGCAGCTGTTTGATCGCTGCCGGACGATAGACATCACAGGCTACGAGAAGCGGCTTTTTCCCCTTCAGCTTATACTTTCCTGCCAGCTTGGCCGTCGTGGTCGTCTTACCGGCTCCCTGAAGACCGGCCATCATAATCACCGTAATGGCGCTTCCCGGCTGGAGTGCGATCTCCGTTGTCTCAGAGCCCATCAGACGAACCAGCTCTTCATTGACGATCTTGATCACCATCTGCCCCGGATTTAGTCCATTCATCACGTCCTGTCCGATCGCCCGTTCCTGGACATTCTTAATAAAGTCCTTGACCACCTTAAAATTGACGTCTGCTGCAAGCAGCGCGCGCTTGATCTCTTTGAGCGCCTCTTTTACGTCATCCTCTGTCAGCCTTCCCTTACTGCGCAGATTTTTAAATATATTCTGAAGTTTTTCTGTCAAACTGTCAAATGCCATCTTATAACTCCTCTATGATCTCATCGGATATCCTCCGGATCCTGGCAATCACATCTGCGATGTCGTGCTCCTGGTAGTCTTCCAGCAGTTCATCGATCTGCCGTACCTTTTCCTTTACTGCCATGAACCTCTTTACCAGGTGCAGCTTTTCCTCATAACCTGCAAGCGTCTGGCTGCATCGTCTGATCAGATCGTGTACCCCCTGCCTGCTGATCCCGGCCTCCCTGGCAATCTCTCCCAGGGAAAGATCCTCCTGGATAAACTGTCCGTAGATTTCCTTCTGGTGTTCTGTCAGCAATTCTCCATAAAAATCAAAGAGTAATGCCTGCTCTAATATCTCATTCACTTTTATCACCTGTGCTATCATACATGAAAACAAAACGGGTGTCAAGTGTTTTTTCTTGACACCCATATTTTTCACCTAAGAAATGCCTCTACATCCAGACATCTCTTTCCTGTCCCCTTTTCTTCCAGTCTGCGGCAGGTCTGTATCATCCTCAGTTTCACCTCTGCATTCTGCGCCTCCGGATATTTGGACAAATACAGAGCCACGGCCCCGGAAACCACGGGAGCCGCCATAGAAGTTCCGCTTTTCACCGTATAGTACCCATATCTTCTGCCAAAGCGGCTGTTGCAGGATAAGATCCGATATCCCGGTGCCAGAAGATCCGGCTTCACTACACATTCCCCGGTAGGCCCCTGCCCGGAACAATCCTGTATCCTTGCATCCGTCTTGAGTGCGCCCACCGTAATGACTTTCCGGCTGGTACCGGGAACAGCCACCGTCCCTTCTCCTGGTCCTTGATTGCCTGCAGATACGACCACCACAAGCCCCGCATTCCACATCTCTTCTACTGCCCTCAGGAATTCTTTCTCTTTTCCGGGATCCAGTCCCATCTTCGCCCCTACCGAAAGGTTCACAATCCGGATCCCCAGACGTTTTCTGTTCTCCAGCACCCACCAGATGCCTGCCAGAATCGTCTCCACATCCCCTTCCCCGTTCTGATCCAACACCTTGACCACTGCCACCTCTGCCTCCGGCGCAATTCCACTTAAGATCCCTTTTGACATCCTCCCATCTCCAAGCAGGATTCCTGTCACATGGGTTCCATGTCCACTGTCATCATACATCTCTTTTCTACCTCTGGTCATGTCCTGAAATCCAGCCACCCTTCCCCCGAAATCCGGATGAGGCGAAAGGCCGGTGTCCAGAACTGCAACCACACTCCCTCTTCCCCTCACTCTGTTTTCCCTGGTATCTTTACACCAGTAATGAATGATTTTTTTCACTCTGTCCATAGAAAAAAAGCCTTTTTTATCAGAATATTCCGAAAGAAATCGATCTGGAACCACCTATTGATTTCCGGGCTGATTTGTCGTAGTATAAAATGATGTAAGGGGATAATCTAAGGGGAGGATGTCATGGAAGACAAGAATTATTATGATATATTAGGCGTGTCTGTCAAAGCAACTACAGAAGAGATCACCGCTGCTAAAAATGCTCTGGCAAAGCAATTTCATCCGGATGCCAATTTAAAAAACGGCATCGATACCACGCAGAAGATGCAGGAGATCCTTGAGGCATATCATGTACTGTCTGACACTGCAAAAAGAGCGGAATATGACCGCAAGATTACCGGACGGCGCTCTGTCATGCAGACTTACGATCTGCGCAGCTTCGACGGCGAAGAGGATAAGCAGACAGGATTTGTCGTCTACTGGAAATCGGCCAATGACCTGTATGATATCATCGCAGAGAGCGATATCTTATTTAAGGAAAAGCATCGCAGCTCCCGCCTGGCCCAGCTTTCCATGGAGGCCATCAGGCATGTGCTGACGCTTCGCAGCGCCCAGATTCCGGAGCGTTACTGGCATCCAGACATCATGAACTGGCTTTTGTTTACCTGGTATAAAAACAGAAACATCACCATCTCCTATCTGCTGACTCTGTATGATGACCATGTAAAAAAGAGTGTCTCTGCTCTGGACAAGCTGAAACTCCAGAAAAAGTCCTATCAGTTCCAGCATTCCGTCAAACGGCTGGTAAAATATTAAAAAAGGAAATCTCACACATCAAAACCCTCCGCATATTATGTACTGTAAACATCAATAACGGAGGATTTTTAACATGAGTGATTTAAGTGCTACAAACTGTGGATGCGGCTGTGATTCTGGAATGGGAAGAGGCGGCTGCGGACTGGGTGACAACAGCTGTCTGTGGATCATCCTTCTTCTGTGCTGCTGCGGAGGCTTCGGCGGCAACAACGGATGCGGATGCGACTGCTGATTTCCCAAACAGCATAAGACGGCGGGGTAAAACATCCCGCCGTCCTTTTATTGGTGTCCATGCTGGTACCTGTTCAGATGTGATTCATGTTTTCTCTTCTCCTTTTCTTTTGTTTCCTTTGCCTCTATTTTCTTTTTCAGCATACAGGCTTCATCTATCTCATATACCTCGTTCCCGTCAATGATCAGACGCCTCTCCATGGATATTCCTCCTTTTCAGACTCTTTTCTCATTAATATATGTTTCCACTTCTCATAATTCTTATACTTTCTTCATAATATATTTACAACGCTTAAAGAGGGAGTGCTCATGGAACAAAAACCCCCAAGACTTATGACGCCCTTTGACAGCCTGGTCACGCCGCCAGGACTTTATACTATGAAACTTCTGCTTCCATACACTCCGCCCTACATCCAGCATCTCCTGGCGGTCTACATCAAATTTTCCGAGCTTCGCCAGACGATAGAATATTTTCATGGATTCCCGTCTTCTCTACATACTTCTGAAATCCTGAGTGAACTAAAACCCTATATGAGCCAGGAAGATCAGGATGCGTTTGAACAGATGGAAACAATGATGAATATGATGGAAATGATGCAGAATACAGACGCCGCAGATTTTATGCAGGATCTCATGAAAGGAGGATTTGAAGAAGATGAACGAATGGATCGATCACCCGATGATGAAGGATATGGATCCGGTGAAACTGGAACTGATCCGCCGGGCAGCCAGTAAAACAACGGGGAAAAGCGGGAAGGCGCTTGCTCCCGTTATGATGACTCTGATCACCGGAGCCAGGAAACAGGGCATTCACTTTACCCCGGATGAAATGACCATGATCGTCTCGATTCTGAAAGAAGGCAGGCCAAAAGAAGAGCAGGATCAGATCGATCAGATGATTAAAATGATGCGTGAATTTATGAAAAAATAAAGAAGTGGGAATCGCTCAGATTCCCACTTCTTTGCGCATCATGCGGACTTCTTTCCGAAGCTTTGCCTTCTCCCACTCTTCTCTTTCTTCGTCTGTGGTAAGTTCCAGACGTGGAACGGTACAAGGCTTATCATTTTCATCCAGGGCAACCATTGAAAAGTAAGCCCTGTTTATCGGTGTCCTGACACCATCCAAATCCTCCACATAAGAATCCACCCGGACCTCCATGGATGTATTCCCCACATAGGTAATCTTCCCACAGATCACTACTACGTCTCTCTGGTAGGCTCCCTTGAGGAACCGAAGATTATCCACGGACGCCGTCGTTACATTCATATGGCAATGCCTCTTTGCCACCAGTCCCGCCAGCTCATCAATCCACTGCATCAACACGCCGCCAAAAAGACGTCCGGCAGCATTCAGATGGTTTGGCCGTACAATATGAAGCGTCTCTGTGGCAGAATCTGATACCTTTTTCGCTTTTATCTCCATTTGTTCTGCTCCTGCTTTTTATTTCTAATATTTTTATTAGATTTCCCGTCACGCTCTTTTATTATATCATAAGATTTGATATACTAAAACTGATTTTTACGAAAGGGTGTCTGCTATGAGAAATATTAAACTCACCATTGAATATGACGGCAGCCGTTACCAGGGCTGGACCCGTCTTGGAAAGAATGAATCGAACAACACGATTTCAAATAAAATTATCGAAGTATTAAAGAAAATGACCGGCGAATATCTGATCGAACTGAACTGTGGCTGGGGACCAAAAGAAGTTCTGGAAGAAAATGGCCATGTAAGTGGCGTTGTTTTCAAAAAATGTACCCGCGTATTTGATGCACAGGGCAGATTTTCACCGGAATATGATGAGAACGATACAGTAACTGTGCCGTGCCGCCATGTCATTTTCTCAGTAGGACAGGCAATCGATTGGGGACATATGCTGGATAATCTCCATGTGGAACTCCGTCCGAACGGCGGTGCACTTGCTAATAAACTGACTTACCAGACTTCCGAACCGGATATCTTCGTAGGTGGTGACGTTTATACAGGTCCGAAATTTGCCATTGATGCGATTGCGGCCGGACGCGAAGGGGCGGTTTCCCTGCATCGATATGTGCATGAACATTGTACACTGACGATCGGACGTAATCGACGTGATTTCATCGAACTGGACAAAGAAAACATCAAAGTGGAAACTTATGACTCATCCAGTCGTCAGATTCCGCCAAAAGCGGATGTAAAAGAACAGGCAAAAACCTTCCGTGATCTGTCACAGAGTCTGACAGAAGAGCAGGTGAAAAAAGAAACTTCCCGCTGCCTGTCCTGCGGAGCATCTGTTGTCGACCCGAATAAATGCATCGGATGTGGTGTCTGTACAACGAAATGTATGTTTGACGCAATCCACCTGCACAGAGAGATTCCGGGAGCTTCCATTATGCGTGCTTCGGAAGATAAGCTGAAATACATTCTTCCAAACATGGTGAAACAGTCGATCAAAGTGAAATTCAAAAAGAAAAAATAGGAGCTGTGCAGCAGCTCTCAGATAAAGGAGCAAAAATATGCACGAGCTTGGAGTAACTTTTCATATTATGGACCATCTGGAAAAGGTGGCCGCTGAAAATAAAGTGACACATGTACGAAAAGTCACACTTGAACTGGGAGAGGTCTCGACAGTGATCGAGTCCTATTTACAGAATTGCTGGACATGGGCTGCAAAAAAGCGGCCTCTGTTCGATGAATCTGAATTAGTGGTGGAAACATTACCTGCACTCACGTATTGTGAAGACTGCAAGCAGACATATCCAACGGTAAAACATGGAAAAACCTGTCCACATTGCGGA
>USDK01000058.1 GCA_900553355.1 uncultured Lachnospiraceae bacterium | reverse complement strand
GTAGAGCACTTGACTTTTAATCAAGTTGTCCGGGGTTCGAATCCCCGCACGCTCAGTCAGAAAAGAGCGGAAATCATTCAGGTTTCCGCTCTTGTATTATAAATATTACAGGCGGATGTGGCGGAACTGGCAGACGCGCTAGACTTAGGATCTAGTACTTCGGTGTGCAGGTTCGATTCCTGTCATCCGCATTGGGATCGTGATTCTTGATATTACTTCAGGGGCTGCGGTTCTTTTTTTTTACCGGGTTGAATCGTGGGGCAAAAAAAGATATAATGTGCTGTGTGGAAAGAGACAAGCATGAAAAGGAGCGGATGATAAAATGCTGGAAGTTAAGAATCTGACGTTTAAAGTTAATGAAAATGGCGTAGAGAGAAGTATCGTTAAAAATATAAGCTTTCAGGTAGAGGATGGAGAGATGCTGGTCATCACCGGACCCAACGGAGGCGGAAAATCAACTCTCGCCAAGGTCCTGATGGGAATCGAGGAAGCAGATGCAGGCCAGATCATCCTGGACGGTGAAGATATTTCTTCCTATGATATTGATCACCGGGCAGGCGCCGGGATTGGTTTCGCGTTTCAGCAGCCGCCTAGATTCAAGGGAATGACGGTGAATAAGCTGCTGTCCCTGGCGGCAGGGAGAGAACTGACAGAGCCTGAATGCTGCAAAATGTTAAGCGCCGTAGGACTCTGTGCAAGAGAATATATCACAAGAGAAGTGGACGGAACACTGTCAGGCGGAGAGATGAAGCGTCTGGAGATCGCCACCGTCCTGGCAAAGTCGCATAAGCTGTGTATATTTGACGAGCCGGAGGCGGGCATTGATCTTTGGAGCTTCTCCATGTTGATCCAGCAGTTTGAAAAAATACACAAAAAGAAAGAGGAAAGTCTGATCCTGATTTCCCATCAGGAGCGGATCATTCAGATGGCAGACCGGATTATGGTTATCGAAGACGGAAAGATATCCGCCATCGGACCAAGAGACGAGATCCTTCCCACACTGTTGGATAAAGGTGACAGCTGCGTATGTATGGACCGAGAATAAAGGAGGCGTTTGGAAATGACATTATTGGATGAAATTACAGAAAAGATTCTGAAACAGATCGACGAAGCAGGATTCCAGCAAAAAGGTGCATTTAACCTGCGCCATAACGGGATTGCACTGTGCCATGGCGACAGTGAGCATATCAAGATCCGGAAAAAAGAGGACAAACCAGGAATCGACGTCTACATTGACGGAGAGACGAAGGGAGAACAGGTACACATTCCGGTAGTAGTTGATGCTTCTGGAATGACAGATATCGTATATAATGATTTTTACATTGCGGATGGCGCAGACGTGACCATCATTGCCGGATGCGGGATCCATAACAGCGGATGCAATGAGAGCCGTCATGACGGGATCCATTCCTTCCATGTAGGAAAAAATGCCAACGTGCGCTATGAAGAGAAGCATTACGGGGAAGGAGAAGGCACCGGAGCAAGGGTACTCAATCCTGTGACCAGGATCTATATGGAAGAAGATTCCATGTTTACCCTGGATACTGCACAGATCAAGGGTGTAGACTCTACGGTACGTGAGACAGACGTACACATGGGAGCCGGATCGAAGCTCTATGTGCTGGAAAGGCTGATGACCCACGACCAGCAGACGGCGGAATCCAATATGGAAGTAGATCTGGACGGGGAAGGAAGCTCTGCTCAGATCGTGTCACGTTCCGTTGCCAAGGGAACGTCCAGACAGGTCTTCCATCCCAAGGCAGTGGGAAATACCAAATGCCATGCACATATCCAGTGTGATTCGATCATCATGGATCATGCAGAAGTAAGCTCGATCCCGGAGATCAATGCCAGGCATCTGGATGCCGCTATCATCCATGAGGCGGCCATCGGAAGGATCAATGATGAACAGCTGATCAAGCTTCGGACGCTGGGAATGACGGAAGAAGAAGCAGAAGGTGTGATCATTGAAAACTTCCTGAACTGATCAGGTCCGGCGGAGAATAATTTATGAAGATAAAAAAGAGAATGCGCGTGATGGGGAGAGCCCTGCATATGGAGCTGAGGGAACATAAGAGTTCTTTTATCGTGTATTTCGTGCTGAGAGCTCTGGTGATTCTGATGATGATCCTGCAGATTTTTAACCGGAATTATGAAAATGTGTTCCTGTGCCTGCTGACTCTGGTTCTGCTCGTCATGCCCAGCCTGATCCAGATCAACCTGAAGATCGAACTGCCCACAGCCCTGGAAATCACCATCCTGGTGTTTATCTTTGCTGCGGAGATCCTGGGAGAGATCCAGGCGTATTATATCAAGTTTCCATTCTGGGATACTGTGCTGCACACGCTGAACGGATTTCTGATGGCGGCCATCGGATTTGCACTGGTGGATATCTTAAACAGGAGCGAGCGCTTTTCCATCCAGCTGTCCCCGGTGTTCTTAGCCATCGTTGCGTTTTGTTTTTCTATGACCATCGGCGTGATCTGGGAGTTCTTTGAGTTTGGGATGGATCAGTTTTTTGGCCTGGATATGCAGAAAGACACTGTGGTCCACAGCTTTTCTTCGGTCATGCTGGATCCGACGAATACCAATATCCCTGTTCACGTCCGGGATATCACGGACGTTATGGTCAACGGAAAAGAACTGGGACTTGGGGGATATCTGGATATTGGTCTTCTGGATACGATGAACGATTTATTTGTCAACTTTGTGGGGGCAGTCATCTTTTCCATCATCGGTTACTTTTATGTAAAGAGCCGTGGAAAGGGGAGATTTGCCCGGAAGTTCATTCCACGGCTGAAGACCAGAGATGCAGATTTTCTGAAAAAGGCTATTGAAGAGGAACGTAAGGAGGCTAATGCCTCCGGTTCAGAAGACGGCGGATCAGACAGATGATCACGCCCGCCGCGCAGAGCGGCAGCAGAGAATTTTTAAGATTACCGTATACCAGGAGCGCCGCCTGTACGCCCTGAAGTGGTTCCGGCGATGCCGGGATCAGAGGATACATAAGGTCGGACAGGAAGGAGCCGATGTAGATAAAGAGAAAGGAAAACAGGCCGCTACCATATCTGCTAAATAGCAGGGACAGGCAGGTGATCCCTTCAATAAGCAGCAGAAAAAGAGCTATGCCTCCATAAGCTGCAAGCGCATAATTTTGTTCTGTGGCTGCAGAGGCGATATCTCCAAGCGGACGATAGTTTTCCCAGAAGTTCTGGGCCAGCATCCACAGGATGATGGCTGACAGGATCAAAGCGGCGCACCGAAGGATCAGGTTCAGAATCCGAAGAGCCGCCTTTGTTCCGGCCTTCAGGGTTTTCGCTCCGGTTTTGACGGTTTTACCGGCAGGGGAGAAAAGATTTGGCATCCGCCGCTTTTTCCCCTGTCTTTCTTTTTGCTTTCTTAGCATTGCGGTGTCAGCATTTTCTTTGACATAATCTATTTTCTTTGTGTGGTCCAGCTCTGAAAGATTGGACAGCACATCATAATAATCATCGTCTTCAGGCTCGTCCACAGACAGATCCGGAAGATCTCCGTCATATATGACTTCAAAATCATCATCAAAATACTGGCTGTAGTCTTCCTGCTTGTTGTCAGATGATGCTCTCTTTATACTCATGGTAAATCCCTCCTAAAACGTTTTCCATTTTATTATGTTTATGAAAAAGTCTCAATAGATATTACAGAATGTTTAGGAAGAGATAAGAACTTCTTAAGAAAGTGTGTGGCTGTATAAGAAGGATTGTGATAGAATCTAGACTAGGAGTATGAAAGATCAGGAGGAAAGGCTATGTATTATATTGGAATCGATCTGGGAACTTCGGCGGTAAAGCTTTTGCTTATGGGCGAAGACGGCCGGATCCACAAGGTGGTATCCAGAGAATATCCGTTGTATTTTCCCCATCCGGGCTGGTCAGAGCAGAATCCGGAGGACTGGTTTGAGAAGACAATCGACGGGATTCGTGAACTGACGGCGGACTGCGAAAAACATCTGGTGGCAGGGATTGGCTGCGGCGGACAGATGCATGGTCTGGTGGCGCTGGATCGTGAAGATCAGGTGATCCGCCCTGCGATTCTCTGGAATGACGGGCGGACGGCAAAACAGACAGATGATCTGAACACGAAGGTTGGAAAAGAAAAGCTGTCAGAATACACTGCGAATATTGCGTTTGCGGGATTTACGGCTCCAAAGCTTCTGTGGATGAGAGAAGAAGAGCCGGACAATTTTCAGAAAATCGCAAAAATCATGCTGCCAAAAGATTATCTGTCCTATCGATTAAGCGGAGTTCACTGTACGGATTATTCGGATGCATCAGGGACGCTGCTCCTGGATGTGGAGCATAAATGCTGGTCCAGGGAAATGATGGAGATCTGCGGCGTTACGGAAGAACAGCTGCCGGGGCTGTATGAGAGCTACGAGGTAGTTGGTACGCTGAAGCCGGAGCTGGCAGAAGATCTGGGGCTTTCGAAGGATGTGAAGATCGTGGCAGGAGCCGGGGATAATGCGGCTGCTGCAGTAGGCACCGGGACGGTGGGAGACGGACGGTGCAACATTTCCCTTGGGACATCGGGGACCATCTTTATCTCCAGCAGGAAGTTTGGGGTGGATGAACATAATGCGCTGCACTCCTTTGCCCATGCTGACGGACACTATCATCTGATGGGCTGTATGCTGAGCGCGGCAGCCTGCAATAAATGGTGGCTGGAAGAGATCCTGAAGACAAAGGATTATTCTGGAGAACAAAAAGGAATCCAGAGACTCGGTGAAAATCAAGTGTTCTATCTTCCTTATCTGATGGGCGAGCGGTCTCCACATAATGATCCAAACGCCAGAGCCTGCTTTATCGGTATGTCCATGGATACCACCAGGGAGGAGATGACCCAGGCTGTCCTGGAAGGCGTGGCGTTTGCGCTGAGAGATTCTCTGGAAGTGGCAAAGAGTTTAGGAATCCATCTTGAGCGGACCAAGATCTGCGGCGGCGGGGCAAAGAGCGCTCTGTGGAAACGGATCATTGCCAATGTGATGAACCTGAAGGTGGATGTGATCGCCAGCGAGGAAGGTCCCGGCCTTGGCGGCGCGATCCTGGCGGCCGTAGGATGCGGTGAATTTGCAAGCGTGGAAGAAGCGGCAGAAAAGCTGATACACATTGTGGATACGATAGAGCCAGAGCTGGATCTGGTGGCAAAGTACGAGGAGAGGTACGCCAGATTTAAGAAGCTGTATCCGGCACTGAAAGACGTGTTTGGGACATAGGATTTGTCAAAAGGGGACAGGGGATTATGCAGATGGGGACGTAGTATAATGCAAAAGGGTACGTCCCCAACGAAAGGATGAGAGTATGAAAAGAGAGAAGTTTGGTTCCCGTATCGGGTTTATCCTGGTGTCGGCGGGATGTGCGATCGGGATTGGAAATGTATGGAAGTTCCCGTATTTAGCGGGGGAGATGGGCGGTGCTGCCTTTATTTTGATTTATCTGGTGTTCCTGCTTATCATGGGGATACCGGTGCTGGTGTGTGAGTTTGCCATGGGCCGGGCCAGTCATTACAGTATTGCGGAGGCGTTTGAGACGCTGGAGCCGAAAGGGACGAAGTGGCACTGGACGAAGTGGATTGGGATCCTGGGCAGTTATCTTTTGATGATGTTTTATACAACGGTGGCCGGCTGGATGCTGTACTACTGCTACCGCAGCATCCGGGGAGATTTTGTCGGCGCCAGCACCGCAGATGTGGAGGCTGGATTTGCGGAAATGATGGGGAATGCGCCGGTAATGGGGCTCTGGACGTTCATTCTGATCGCGGCCGGATTTGCAATCTGTTGGTTCGGAATCCAGAACGGGATTGAGAAGGTATCGAAGGTGATGATGTCGGCGTTGTTTCTGATCATGATCATTCTGGCAGTGCGGTCTGTGTTCCTGGAAGGAGCCGGAGAAGGCATTCGTTTTTATCTGATCCCGGATTTTCAGAAAATGCAGGAGATAGGAATAGGCAATGTGATCTTTGGCGCTATGAGTCAGGCGTTCTTTACACTGTCGATCGGTATCGGCGCGATGATGATCTTCGGAAGCTATCTGGGAAAGGAAAGAAGCCTGACGGGAGAAGCTTTCAGCATTACGATTCTGGATACTTTTGTGGCGACCATGGCCGGTTTTATCATTATCCCGACTTGTTTCGCCTACGGGATCGAGCCGGGATCCGGACCGAGCCTGATCTTTCTTACGATTCCGAATATTTTTGCTCAGATGCCGGGCGGGCAGATCTGGGGAGCACTATTTTTCCTGTTCCTGACCTTTGCGGCCTTTACCACGCTGGTAGCGGTGTTTGAAAACATTATTTCCTTCGATATTGATATGCTTGGCTGGTCCAGAAAGAAAAGCGTGATCGTAAGCCTTGTGCTGATCACCGTCCTGAGTATTCCCTGTATCCTCGGATTTAATGTGCTGGCAGATTTTCAGCCGGTAGGCGAGGGAAGTTCTGTCATGGATCTGGAAGATTTTATCGTATCCAATAATCTGCTGCCGCTGGGAAGCCTGGGCTACCTTCTCTTCTGTACCAGAAAAAATGGCTGGGGATGGGACAACTTCCTTGCAGAGGCAAATACCGGCGAGGGGCTGAAGTTCCCTGCGTGGCTGAAGGGATATGTATCTTATGGCATCCCATTGATCATCATGATCATTTATCTGAAAGGGTATTACGATAAATTCAGCACGATGGGCACTGCCGTTTTGGCCGGATGGATGACGTTTGCCGTGCTGTTGCTGGGATTTGTGGTCTATTGTGCATTTTCGCGGGAAAAAGCGAAGTAAAAGGAGATGTGAAGGATGAAGAAATATCGGAAATATCTGGAACCGGAATATGGAGATGTGGCGCCGGAGGTAGAGATCATGGCGCCGCAGGTCATGGACATGAGCCATACAAAGCTTTGGCGCCAGCAGAGTAATTATGAGTCCCTGTCGGCGATGACGGCAGCTTATCAGAAATGTAATATTTATCCAAAAGTTATGCGCGTGATGACAGAGGATATCCACTGCGATTTTGGAAACGGTCCGATCCGGGTACGCATCTACAGACCTGAAAACGGACTGGGAGAGCATCTCCCGGTACTGCTTTACTATCACGGAGGCTCCTTTTCCTTTAACAGCATAGAAGTGTATGAATATGTATGCCGGTATCTTGCTGCGTCCGGGCATATACTGGTAGTGGCTCCGGATTACCACCTGGCGCCGGAGTATAAGTTTCCAAAAGGACTGGAAGAAGCCTACGCGACCCTTGAGTGGGCGAAGGAGTATATTGGAAACTATGGCGGAGATCCGGAGAATCTGAATGTGGCAGGCGACAGTTCTGGTGGAAATTTCGCGGCAGTCGTGGCGCGGCTGGCAAAAGAACGGAAAGGCCCTGTTATCCGCCATCAGATGCTGGTCTATCCATTGGTTTCCAACTATGCCGAAGAGATGACCGAATCCGAAAGGCGGTACGGACGGGGATACTTCCTGGAATATCACTGCATGGAAGATCCGATGGCTCCCTATTTTACCAGAGAGGAAGAAAGAAAAGATCCGCTGGCGTCACCTCTTCTGGCAAGAGAAGAGGATCTGAAAGGGCTGCCGGAAGCATGTTTTGTATTCGCAGAGTGCGACCCACTGCTGGATCAGGGGCTTATGTATGCGGCCAGACTTGAGGATGCAGGTGTAAAGACACAGTGCCATATCATGAAAGGAATGCTGCATGGATTCTTAAACTGGACCTATGGGAAAAGCTTTGAAGCAATGGACTATTTGACGGCCTTTATGAAGGATTTTTAAAAATTATTAAGAGCTTTTTAATTTGCTTTACGGCATATCAGAAATAAGATAAAATAAAACAATAGAGTACATATTTATCAGCGAGGAGGGTAACACCATGAAGTATCAGATTTTAGGCGACACATTGCCGGTAGTTGTATGCCAGCTGGACGGCGGTGAACGGATGATCACAGAAAGCGGCAGCATGGCCTGGATGTCGCCCAACATGAAGATGGAGACGACAAGCAATGGCGGGATCGGAAAGGCATTAGGAAGAATGTTCGCCGGAGAGCATATTTTCCAGAATATTTATACCGCTCAGGGCGGCGAAGGAATGATCGCGTTTGCCTCCAGTTTTCCGGGATCTATCCGTGCGTTTCAGATCGAGCCGGGAAAAGAAATGATCTTCCAGAAGAGTTCATTTCTGGCAGGAGAGGCAGGCGTTCAGCTCTCCGTGTTCTTTAATAAAAAATTTACCTCCGGCCTTTTTGGAGGCGAAGGTTTTATCATGCAGAAGCTTTCCGGACAGGGAACTGCATTTGCAGAGTTTGACGGACATGTGATCGAGTATGAACTCCAGCCGGGACAGCAGATCGTGGTTGACACCGGATATCTGGCGGCTATGGAAGCTACCTGCAGCATGGAAGTGAAAAGTGTTCCGGGTGTAAAGAACATGCTGTTCGGCGGCGAAGGGATCTTTAACACACTGATCACAGGCCCTGGAAAGATCTGGCTCCAGACTATGCCGCTCAGCAATGTGGCAGGAGTCTTAAGACGCTATATGCCTACCGGATCTTAAACATAGATTAATTCCACAGCCTGGCTGATTTGTTCAGCCAGGCTTTTAAATTCCAGCTGGCTGCAGTCATCTGTGATCAGGACAGAGATCTCCTCCCAATCTGCAAACTGAAATAAAGAGGAAGACAAAAATTTTGTGTGATCACACAGGATCACGGAATGCGTGCTGCTTTTCAGTACGGCCTTTTTTACCTCTGCTTCCTCATAAGAAACGCAGGAAGGGCCCGAGAGATCACGGAAGCCGTCGCTGCCAAGGAATGCAAGATCGAGGTGGAGAGAACGGACCGCCTGAGTGGTCCATGCCCCTACGATGCCCTTGCTGCTTCCCCGGACACGGCCGCCGAGAGCAAATACCTGGTTTTCAGAGCCAGAGAGCAGGTTGAGGACCATGATCGAATTGGTAAAAATAGTCAGATCCTTTCGAAGAGTCAGAAGCTTGGCCAGTGCGTATGTAGAACTTCCGGCATCCAGAAAGATGACTCCATTTTTGGGAATCATTTCAGCCGCCCGTTCTGCGATTGCTTTCTTGAACTCCATACGTTCCATTTCTTTTTGTGAAACAGGACGTTCCAGGAGAAGTTCGCTGCTGGCGATGGCTCCGCCATAGCTTTTCTGTGCGATGCCCTGTTCCTCCAGATAGATCAGATCTTTTCGGATAGTTTCTGTCGATACGTCAAAATATTCTGCCAGTGCGCTGGCTTTCATGTTACCGTTCTTTAATAACAGCTGAGCAATCTCATTTCTGCGTTCAGCGGTCATTCTTTTTTTCATGGAAAATCCCCCTTTTGAGAAATATTTTAACATATATTCTCTGGAAAACAAGAAAAAGCAATTTATTTCTTGTGAATACTTGTTGACTACAAGAAAAAACAAGAATATAATTGTGATTAATTGGAAAACAAATGAAAGAAGGTGAGAAAATGCAGCTGCAGCTTGCACTGGATGATATTTCTATGGGCGAGGCTTTTCAATTGCTGGATCAGGTATCTGATTATATCGATATTGCAGAGGCGGGAACCCCTTTCCTCATGAAATATGGCATGGAAGCGGTACATAAGATCAGGAACAGGTATCCCTCTCTTAAGGTACTCTGTGACGGCAAGATCATGGACGCCGGAGTCTGTGAAGCGGAACTTGCGCTTCAGGCCGGAGCCGATTATGTGACAGTGCTTGCCGTGACAGATGACCAGACAATCCGGGATGTGGTATCCACGTGCCAGAAGTACGGAGGGAAAACGGCAGCGGATATGATCTGTGTGGAAAACCTGAAAGAACGGGCAACAGAGCTGGAAAAGCTGGGAGTAGATGTGATCACGGTCCATACCGGCGTGGATCAGCAGGCACTGGGACGTACGCCTCTTGGAGACTTAAAAGCACTCAGAGCATGTGTCTCCAGGGCACAGCTGGCAGTAGCCGGAGGCATCCGGTCGTCTACGCTGGGAGAGTATCTGGAATATGAGCCGGAGATCATCATCGTAGGAGGCGGGATTGTACGCGCAGATGATCCGGCAGACGAGGCAAAAAGGCTGGCGGAAAAGATTCACAGATGGGAGAAGCAGCAGGATGAGTGTTAAAAGTTACACGGAAAAAATCATAGAAGAGCTGGAAAGAAATCAGCAGTATCTTCAGGAGGCACAGCTTCGGAAAATCGTGGAAGAGATCTTGAAGGCCGGGCATATTTTCACGGCAGGAGCAGGGCGGAGTAAGACGGTGGTGCAGGCGTTTACCAACCGTCTGATGCATCTGGGCCTGGCGGTCAGCCATGTGGGAGAGATTACCGCGCCGCATACAAAGGCGGGAGATCTTTTGCTCATTGGCTCTGGTTCGGGAGAGACAGAAAGTCTTGTGGCGATGGCTGGAAAGGCAAAACGCGGTGGGGTGCGTATTGCACTGATCACGATGGATGAAACTTCCTCTATCGGCCGGATGGCTGATGCAGTGGCCGTGCTGCCAGGAGTTTCGCCCAAACTCAGACAGCAAAAAAATCAGGTGACCTCGATCCAGCCCATGGGCTCGGCATTTGAACAGATGTGTTTTCTGGTCTGTGACGGGATCATTCTGGAACTGATGGACCGTATGGGACAGACGTCAGAGGAGATGTTTGGGCGTCATGCGGATCTGGAATAATCAATTATACAGGAGGGAAAAGAGATGTTAGTTTCACTGAAAGAAATTATGGAAGAGGCCGAAAAAGGCGGTTATGCAGTCGGCGCGTTTAATGTATCAAATCTGGAGTCGCTGATGGCAATCATGGGCGCGGCAGAAGAGACGAAGCATGCGGTGATTTTGAATTATGCAGAAGTCCACGCACCGTTTCTGTCCATGGAACAGGCGGCGGTTATTATGCTTGATGCTGCAAAAAAGGCCAGTGTGCCGGTATGTGTCCACTTAGACCACGGCTCTTCTATGGAGTCCTGTATCCGGGCGATCCGTCTGGGATTTACTTCGGTCATGCTGGACGCGTCTGCTGAAGATTATGAGACAAATGTGCAGGAAACGGCGGAGATTGTACGCCTTGCCCACAGTGTGGATGTGACCGTGGAGGCGGAGCTTGGACACATCTTTTCTTCTGATATGGGGCTTGCGGAGTCACCGAAGGAGGCGGAGACGCTGGACTCTTTTGATAGTGCCGAGGATGTCTATACGGATCCTGCCACAGCCAGAGATTTTGTGGAGAGAACAGGGGTAGATGTACTGGCAATTGCTTTTGGAACGACCCATGGCATTTATACACAGAAGCCGAAGCTGGACCTGGACCGGATTACCAAGATTAAAGAAGCGGTTGATATCCCATTTGTTATGCACGGCGGATCCGGACTTAGCAAGGAAGAGTTTCAGACGGCCATTAAAAATGGAATCCGTAAGATCAATTATTATACATATATGACTCTGGCCGGTGGACGGGCAGTGAAGGAGGCTCTGGATCAGAAGAGCGCCGAGGAGAATATCTTTTTCCATGATCTTCCGATGATCGCGGTGGAAGCCATGAAGGAAAATGTAAAGAAAGCAATCCAGGTATTCAGCATGGAAGTATAGGTGGTGAGAGAAGTGGCAGAAGGAACCAGAGGAATTGCGGTCGCAGGGACGTTGATCGCAGATACATTTTATAAGATCGATACTTATCCGGATCCGGGAAATCTTACGAATATCCGTGATATTGTAAGCTATATCGGAGGGACCGGAAATATGCTTCTGGATCTGGCGAAGCTGGATGCGTCACTGCCCCTGAAGGTCAGCGGGCTGATCGGCGACGATACCCAGGGGCAGATGATGAAACGGGAACTGGCGAAATACCCGAACATTGACACGGCGAATCTGACGGTGGAAGGATACAGTTCGGTTACCCATGTCATGAACGCTCAGGACACCAAGCAGCGTACTTTTTTCTATCAGGGCGGAGCCAGTGATGTTTATGATGAGAGTTACATTGACTGGGAGGCATTGGACGCAGATATTTTTCATCTGGAATACCTGCTTTTGATGGATAAGGTAGATGCGCCTGATGAGGAGTACGGCACACATGGGGCGCGGATCCTTCATGACGCCAGAGAACGGGGGATGAAGACGTCCATTGACATCGTCTCAGAACAGAGTGACCGGGCGCCGGGCATTGTAAGTGCTGCGCTTAAGTTTACAGATTACTGTGCCATCAATGAGGTAGAGGCAGAGGCGGCCACAGGCGTAAAGCTTACCGGTAAAGACGAGATGGATGATGAGAAGGTAAAAGAAGCATTAAGGAAACTGCAGGAAAAGGGCGTGACCACATGGGCGGTGATCCACTGTCCCAGCTGCGGATATGGCTATGACTGCCGGAAAGAGGAATTTGTGAAGGTTCCAAGCCTGAAGCTTCCCGAGGGGTATATCAAGGGAACCAACGGGGCCGGAGATGCTTACTGCAGCGGCATTCTGTACGGGGCTTACCGGGACATGACGCTTAAGGACGCCATGATCCTTGGCACTGCCTGTGCGGCCTGTTCGCTGTCTGAAGTAAACGGAACAGACGGGATGCGTCCGCTTGCAGAAGTGAAAAAGCTTTATCAGGAACTCAGATGATTTTTCCGGTACTGACCGGGAGAGCATCCCATATAGCGTTTGAAGATCTGACCATAGTAGGCCGGCGTGGAAAATCCAACCATGCCGGCTGTTTTTGTGATACTCTCTCCGCTCATCAACAGGGGCAGGCTGTTCTGGATGCGGAGAAACAATATATATTCGAAGATGGTCATTTTCATATATTTTTTGAAGAAGCGGCAGCATTCACTTTTACAGATATTGACGTGGGAGGCCACGTCATCCAGGGAAATCTCCTGCTGGTAATGCTCCTGGAGATAAGTCAGGATCTCTCTCAGCCTTGCCAGATGCTTCTGGGGGTGATGCTCCCTTTCCGGAAGGGAGGAGTAGTAGCGGTACAGGCGTTTCCAGATGCCAGTCAGGATCAGATGGATCTCCAGTTCATAATCATCGGACGGACTCTGGGAAAGTTCATAGATTTTCCGTATATCCTGGATGATTTTGTCCTGCCAGTCCACCTGGGGGCTTAATTTCAGAGAGTGCCACAGTTCATTGGAGGTGATAAAGTCCACATATTTCGTCTGCAGAAGACTGTTCTCATAGCCATAGATAAAACGGGGAGAAAAGGTGACGGAAATATAACGGCAGTCGTGTCCGTCTACCATATAGCCGGAGTGAAGGGCATTGCTGTTGCAGAAAAGTCCTTCTCCGCCTTTCAGCAGATACTTTTTGTCATTGACATAGTACTCAATCTGGCCGGACTGGAACCAGGTCAGTTCAATCTCCCGGTGCCAGTGCCACATGAAAGAGCCCTGCTCATAAGAACGGATGGACTCAGGGCTTACATGCACCGGAAAGGCATAATTTCCGTGCTGTTTGATCTCTTTTTGGTTTTTCTCGGTGTGTATCTGCATATCGTCCCCTCATTTCCTCAATATCCTGATAATTTTCTCTAATATTCTTATTGTGGACTTTGCTGTATCTCATTATAATCATAAATTAGAAAGAGAAATTATGCAAGTAGAGTAGAGGAGACGATGAGCATGATGACAAAATTGATGGAAACGTTCCAGAAGCTTTATGGAGACGGGGGAGAGATCCGTACTTATTTCGCACCGGGACGTGTGAATCTGATCGGGGAACATACAGATTATAACGGGGGACATGTATTTCCCTGTGCGCTGACGCTGGGAACCTATGGCCTTGCACGCAGCAGAGAGGACCGTACGCTGCGGTTTTATTCGGTTAATTTTGACAGGATCGGTGTGGTAGAAACCAGTCTGGATGATCTGGTTCCCCACAAGGAAGCGTCCTGGACCAATTATCCGAAGGGCGTGATGTGGGCCTTTGAGAAGAGAGGATATCATCTGGAGCATGGGTTGGATATTCTGATCTATGGAAATATCCCGAACGGTTCCGGGCTGTCATCTTCGGCATCTCTGGAAGTTCTGGCAGGGATTATTTTAAAAGATATGTTTGGTTTGGATCAGGTGAGCATGGTGGATATCGCTCTGATCGGGCAGGATTCTGAAAATAACTTTAACGGCTGCAACTGTGGGATCATGGATCAGTTTGCCAGCGCTATGGGGAAGAAAGATCATGCCATTTTCCTGGACACCAATACACTGAAGTATGAGTATGCGCCGGTGATCCTTTCGGATGCGAAAATCGTGATCACCAACAGCAAGGTAAAACACAGCCTGGTAGATTCTGCATATAACGACAGAAGACAGGAATGCGAGACGGCCCTTAAGGAGCTTCAAAAGGTAGTAGAGATCCAGACACTGGGAGATCTGACAGAAGAAGAGTTTGAAATGCACAAAACTGCGATTGCTGATCCGGTACGCCAGAAGAGGGCGAAACATGCTGTCTATGAGAACCAGCGGACTATCCGTGCAGTGGAGGCTTTGAAAAACAATGATGTGGAGCAGTTCGGGAAATTGATGAATGATTCTCACCGTTCTCTGAGGGATGACTATGAAGTTTCCTGTGAGGAGATCGACATTCTGGTAGATCTGGCACAGGCGATGCCGGGCGTTTTAGGATCAAGGATCACCGGAGGCGGATTTGGCGGATGTACTGTCAGCATCGTAAAAAATGATACGGTGGACCGTTTCATCGATGAGATCGGAAAGGCCTACAAGGAGAAGGTAAAACACGAAGCAGAGTTTTATGTGGTAGAGATTGGAGACGGGGCCGCAAGGCTTTCATAAGGTATGGGAGAGTGTGCATATGTTAAATGAAAATATTAAAAAATTAGTAGAATATGGGATAAAGACGGGCCTGACTCCGGAGTGCGAGAGGATCTATACGACGAATCTCCTTCTGGAAATGTTTCATGAGGACTCCTATGAGGACGTGGAAGTGGAAGAGGTTCAGGCAGATGAAGGCGGGGAAGGGCTTGAGAAGATTCTTGCCGCTCTTCTTGATGAGGCCGTGAAACGGGGCATCATTGAGGACAGTATTGGATACAGGGATCTTTTCGATACAAAGATTATGAACTGCCTGCTTCCAAGGCCTGCGCAGGTGCAGAAAGAGTTCTGGGAGCATTACAGTCATTCACCGCAGGAGGCGACAGAATTTTATTATAAATTCAGCCGGGACAGCGATTATATCCGGCGTTACCGGGTGAAGAAGGATATGAAGTGGAAGGTGGATTCCCCTTATGGAGAGATTGATATCACCATCAATCTGTCCAAGCCGGAAAAGGATCCCAAGGCGATTGCGGCGGCAAAGAACGCGAAGACATCCAGTTATCCCAAGTGTCAGCTGTGTATGGAAAATGAGGGGTATGCAGGAAGGCTGGATCACCCGGCAAGAGAGAATCACCGCATCATTCCACTGACTATCAACGGTGGAAAATGGGGATTCCAGTACTCCCCTTATGTATATTACAACGAACACTGCATCGTATTTAATGGCGAGCACATTCCGATGAAGATTGACCGTGCTGCATTTACCAAATTGTTCGACTTTGTAAAGCAGTTTCCACATTATTTCCTGGGATCCAACGCTGATCTTCCGATCGTAGGCGGATCTATTTTGAGCCACGATCATTTCCAGGGAGGAAACTATACCTTCGCCATGGCAAAGGCTCCGATTGAAAAAGCGGTAACCATCCCCGGATATGAGGATGTGGAGTGCGGCATCGTGAAATGGCCGCTGTCTGTACTGAGGATTCGTCACAAAGACGAGAAGCGTCTCATCGATCTGGCAGACCATGTCCTGGGTGTGTGGAGAGGTTACACAGACGAGGACGCCTTCATCTATGCTGAGACGGACGGAGAACCCCACAACACTATCACACCGATCGCCAGAAAAGTTGGTGATACGTATGAGCTGGATCTGACACTCAGGAACAACATCACCACCGAAGAGCATCCGCTGGGAGTATACCATCCACACGCACAGTACCATAACATCAAAAAAGAAAACATCGGCCTGATTGAAGTCATGGGACTGGCCGTGCTTCCGGCAAGGTTGAAAGAAGAGCTGGAAATCCTGGCAGAATATCTGGTGGAAGGAAAAGATATCCGCAGCAACGAAAAAATCGAAAAACATGCGGCATGGACCGAAAGCTTCCTGCCGAAATACGAAAAAATCAGTCAGGAAAATGTAATGGACATATTGAAAGAAGAAGTAGGGCAGACATTCGTACACGTTCTGGAAGACGCAGGCGTGTACAAATGCACCGAAGAAGGCCGGGAAGCATTCCTGAGATTTATAGAAAAACTCTAAAGGGGACAGGGGAAAATCCAAAAAGGGACACCCTGAAACACAAACGGGGACGTACACTTTCGTGGTGTGCTCCCCGTCAAGTAGACAGTGAAAAAAATATAAAGTTTTTTGGTTGT
>USDK01000057.1 GCA_900553355.1 uncultured Lachnospiraceae bacterium | reverse complement strand
CCTAAGTGACAAGTTTTTATTATTTCACTTGTCTACTTAGAAGGGAGCATATCAAGGTACCAATATATGAATCATCTTTTTAATCCGGAAAATACGGTTATGCAGTTCCTCTCCAGAGTCTGTGATTACCTGATTCTCAACGTTGTATTTATCCTCAGCTGTATTCCCGTCTTTACCGTGGGAGCTGCTCTTTCTGCCTTATACACAGTCAGTTTTAAGATGATCCGCAAGGAAGACGGCTATGTCCTCCAAAGATATTTTAAAGCATTCCTGGCAAATTTCAAGCAAGGAACCATTCTTTGGCTCATCTGCCTGGTGCTCTTTTTCTTCCTGCAGTATGACGGCCTGATCATCGGCTCCATGGGAGGCGGCATGGGACAGATCTTAAGCATCCTGTTCTACACCATCGTCCTGGTGCTGGCTGCCATGTTCCTCTACATCTGGCCGATTCTCTCTTACTTTGTATGCACCACAAAGCAGGTAGTGAAAAATGCACTGTATATGTGCCTGGGCCATCTGCCCTGGACTGCGCTTCTGCTTCTGTATTTTGTTCTGGTCTGGTTCATCATGACCCGCAGCACTCTGACTCTGGGGATCGTAGTTGCTGTAAGCATGGCAGGAGGCTTTTCCCTGACTGCATGGAT
Organism: uncultured Lachnospiraceae bacterium; assembly: GCA_900553355.1. Classification (GTDB taxonomy): domain Bacteria; phylum Bacillota; class Clostridia; order Lachnospirales; family Lachnospiraceae; genus Merdimonas. The sequence continues at coordinate 16,120 of USDK01000057.1, read as the reverse complement.
CACCGGAAAGATCTTTCTGAAGATCTTTGCCCGGTATCAGACAAATACCGCTCAGACCAGGGAAGAAAATGAATAACGTATATCTTTTGGAATCGTCGCAATCGTCGTGCGACGATTTTGTTTTCGTTGTAAATCAATTACGACGAAAACCACTAATCATCGATTGATATATTTCGTATATATTTTGTCCCTCTTCCGGCCCCTGTTTTTTGGATCAAACCTTTTTCTATCATTCCATTCAGTGTTCGAATCAAGGTATCCTTCTTTATTCCTGTATTTTTTTCTATCTGTACCCTTGTCATTTCTTTTTGCTCCTGCATCTGCTTCCAGACAATCGTTTCCATTTCTGTAAGTTCGCCCAGCTCTTCAACAACCGGCAAAACTACTTTAATGGAATTCTCAAACACTTTATAAACCGGTTTTTTCATAGAATTCTGGTACAGATGGTTAATCCTTAGAATCCCTGTTCCAAATTTTTCAATATATTTTAACCGGAAGAAAACATTCCCTATAATCGGATTTCTCAAAATGGATATTTGGCCATTCACATACTCATCCGCACTCAGTTCTGCCGGGAGACCTCCGGGTGAACTGATCTCAATCCGGTCTTCAAACATACTTACTTTTATAGATGCCTTTACATCCCATGCCCGGTGGACCAGGGCATTTGCAATCGCTTCTCTGTAAGCCTTCTCCGGAATCTTCTCAATTGTTTTTCTCTCCACACCGTCTATTTTTTCATACTGATAATATTTCCGGTACATTTCCACGCTCTTCTCAAGCTGGATCAACAGCGAGACCTGCTCTACAGATTCCCTGTCCATGATTTCATCAATATCTTTTCCGAACCGGACCATATCTACGCCTTTAAAATCATTTTTATCCGCAAGAAGCGCTGCTGCATTATTATAGCCTTTTTTGTCAGAATAAAGTTCCAATGTCTTCAAAATATCTTTATCCAGCCTCTCCACTTCCAACACGCGGATGAACTCTTCTTCCAGTCTGGAAAATGTTAGTTCCTGCCGGGACGCCGGCAATTCTTCGAAGGATTGCCCCTGCCCTTCTAAGATTAATCTGCTGTATTCCAGTCTATCGACTTCTATCGTTGTCGTATCATTTCTTTTATAAGCTTTTCCTTTATACATATAAGGCTTATACGTTCCTTCAAAAACTGTTAAAGAAATAATATTCCCTTTCTGAATTTCCAGCATATACTCCGGCACCGGTCTGATACTGTCATTGATTTTATTTTCCAGATCTAATTTTGCTCTCACCGGATCCTGAATCCCAAGTACCTCACCATCATCCGAAATTCCAAAAAGAATTCTTCCTCCTCCGTAATTGGCGTAAGCACTAACAGTTTTCAAAAAAGTATTGGAGCCAATCGTTTCTTTATATTCTAACTGTCTGCTCTCCTCCATTTTTTCACCTCCTGCTTATAGTATAAAATCATCGCAAACAATTTGCAACGATTTTGTTTTCGTTGCAAATCGATTGCAACGAAAGCCTCTTCTTATCTCTTCTCCGTCACGATCTCCCGTATGATCGACTCAATATCCTGCCCCTGGATACTGATATCCAGAATCTGGCAGGATCTGCTGACATAGTCTACTACCGCCATGGCATTCACCTTTTGGATCTCGCACTCCAGCACCAGGCTGTAAGGACTCTTATCCAGAATTGTAACACCGTCCATTGTAAATTTTTCTGTTTCTATCCATGGATTTTGATCCATCTCGAAACGAATCTGTTTCTTGCTCTGATATTTTTTCTGGATCTTTTGGATTCCGTCATCCACTACCACTTCCCCGTGGTTAATCAGAATGATCCTCTTACAGAGAGATTCGATATCCTGGAAATCGTGGGAGGTCACAATAAAGGTGGTATGACGTTCTTCATTCATCTGCCGGATGAATTCCCGGATCTTCAGCTTAGACTCGCTGTCCAGGCCAATGGTCGGTTCATCCAGATAGACGATCTGCGGATCATGCAGAAAGGCCGCCGCAATGTTGCAGCGCATCTTCTGTCCCAGGGAAAGCTGTCGCTCCGGCACCCCCAGAAGCTGCCGGATTCCGATGATATCTGCAAATTCTTCCAGATTCTCCTGAAAGCGTTTCTCCGGGATCTCGTAGAGTTTCTGCAGCACCTTGTATGACTCAATAATAGGTACATCCCACCAGAGTACTGACCGGTTGCCGAAAACAATGCCTGTCTTTTTGTTAATCTTCTTCCGGTTCTTTGCAGGCTCCATTCCGTCTACCAGTACTTTCCCTTCCGTGGGCGTCAGCACGCCGGAAAGCATTTTAATAGTTGTAGATTTGCCACAGCCGTTAGGCCCCACATAGCCTACCGCTTCTCCTTTTTTGATGCCAAAATTTATATCGTTCACTGCCCGGAGCGTTTCATACTGCGGATGAAACATCTGTACGGCAGCTTTCAGCATACTTCCCGGATTTTTCTTTCGCTTATATTCTTTTACCAGATGTGAAACTTCAATCTGCATAATCTTCTCTCCTCTCTTACGTCCCTGTACTGTCATAACTTCTAAGTCCTGCCCGCCAGATCAATGCGGCCAATAGCGTCACCACTGCTGCCGCCAGAGGCATCAGTCCTGCCACTGGAAGTCTGGTTTTCCCCAGCAGTGCCATAGCCGGATAGTAGGCCACAAATCCCAGCGGCAGGATATAGGTAAAGAATCCCTGGATTGCCGCCGGAAAAACATTCAGCGGATATTTTACAAATTCCCGGCAGGTCTGCACCAGTACCGCGATATCTCCACCTTGGATCAGCCAGAAGTTCAGACAGTTAAATATCAGATAAATGCCGGAATTTATGATGGTTCCACATACCAGATATTCCAGCAGCAGCAGTACTTCGTATCCTCCAAAGGACAATCCAAGCTGCAGCGCGGCCCAGATAAATATCCCCATATAGGCCACCGTAGCAAGGACTGCCTGAAAAAACATATATTCTCCCAGAACCTGCAAGAGCACCGGCGCCGGACGGGTCAGATACACGTCCAGACGCCCCCACCGGATCATATTGATCAGTTCCCACACACTATCAAAAAAGGTCTGGCCGATTGCCTCGATCACTGCACACATTGAAAACAGAATACAGATCTCATAAATATTCCAGCTTCCGATCCCACCTGTCACGCCAGCTATGGCAAGGATTCCGATAAAGCCGGATGCCTCCCGGATCAGCATGGACACCAGCCAGATGAATGTGTCCGCCGGATACTGGGTCATTTTTAAGAATCCAACTCGCATATACCCTTTCCAGAGCCGCCAGCCATATGCCAGGTGCCTGATTCGTTCCATTTTATGTCTCTCCTCCCTTATGTTCCAGTACTGTTGTATCCCCTAAGCCCGGCATTCCAGATCAATGCCGCCAGCAGTATCACCACTGCCGCCACTACCGGCATCAGCACGGGTACCGGAAGGCTGGTTTTTCCAAGCAGTGCCATGGCCGGATAATAAGCCACAAATCCAAGGGGAAGGAGGAAGGTAAAGAATCCCTGGATCGCCGCTGGAAAGACATTCAGCGGATATTTTACAAATTCCCGGCAGGTCTGTACCAGCACCGCAATATCCTCTCCCTGCACGATCCAGAAGTTCAGGCAGTTAAAGATCATATAGATCCCAGAGTTTACCATGGTGCCGAAGATCACATATTCAGCCAGAATCAGGATCTGATACGGTCCAAAGACAAGGGAAAGCTTCATGGCTGCCCAGACAAAAATTCCGATATAGATGAACATGGAAAGCACCGCCTGAAAATGCATGACCTTCCCCAGCATCTGTATAACAATAGACGCCGGACGGGTCAGAAACACATCCAGTTCCCCTTTGCGGACTATATAATCCAGTCCCCACACATTATCGAAAAAGGCCTGGCCGATCGCCTCGATCACAGCACACATAGAAAACAAAATACAGACTTCGTAAACATTCCAGTTTCCCACACCTCCGGTTACGCCTGCGATAGTCAAAATGCCGATAAAGCCGGATGCCTCTCTTACCAGCATGGATATCAGCATAATGATCGTATCTGCCGGGTACTGGGTCATGGTAAGAAATCCTACTCTCATGTAGGCACACCACAATTCCCAGTTGTATTTCACTCTTTTCATCGCCTAACCTCCCTGTACCACGACTTTCTTAATGGCGCGCTGATAGAACAGCATAACCAGGATTCCCAGTATCAGGCACCATACGATCTGAAGGCAGATAAAATATACTGACTCCTGTATCGTATATTTCCCCAGATAGGTATATACCGGCACTGTAACCATTCCCGCAAAAGGCAGGTAATCCAGCACTCTTGCCACTCCTTCAGGAAACAGAAACAAAGGCACCACCCCTCCGGACAAGATTGACAACAGAGCGCTCTTGGTAAATGCAAGTCCATAGGTATTCAGAGTAAAAAAGGATACAATCCCTACCGCCACCTCAATCCAGAAAAGGATTCCTATTGATATCCCTACACTTATCAGAAACAGCACAAGCTCGGGAATCCCTGCCGGGCCGCAGCCTCCCAGGATCAGCGTTCCAAGAATAATGACCGGGATCCCTTTGAACAGCAGGAAAAAGAAAAATTCTCCCAGACGTTTTCCAAAGAGATTATAGATCAGATGGATGGGCCGAAGCAGCTCTACCACGATATTTCCCCGGTATACCCAGTCGGCAAATTCCCGGTTGATCCCGCCGGAAAACTGAGAAGACAGGGTTCTGGACAGAACTACGTAGGCCGTCATCTCTACTGCTGTAAAACCATTCAACTCTTCCCTGGACATAAACACATATCGCCAGAGAAAGTAATAAATCAGAATAGAAACAGCCGTCCCAAAGATATTGAACCAAAAGGCTTTGATATATGCAAATTTTGTCTGAAATGTAATACGTATCAGGTAATATAATTTTTTCATAACCCCTCCTCTATCCGCTCAGTCATCTCGCGGCGTATCGCTCAAAAAAACGGCCCCAAAGAGTTTTCCCTGGGACCGTCTGTCTTAGACATATTTTATCCTTTGATACCGGATTGTGCAACACCTTCAATAAACTGTTTCTGGAAGATGAAAAACAGTACGATCAGCGGAAGCACCGCCATAACGGCGCCGGCCATCTGCATCGGGTACTGGGTCGTGTACTGTCCTCTTAATGTAGACAATGCCGGACCAAGTGTCATCTTATCCGTTGAAGTGTTGACGATCAGCGGCCACATAAAGTCATTCCATGCAAACTTTGCTGTGAAAATAACCAGGGCCACGATTCCCGGTTTTACCAGCGGCAGCATGATCTTTCCAAAGATCTGGAAACGTCCGCATCCGTCAAGTACCGCCGCTTCCTCCAGCTCTTTTGGCAACGACATAAAGAACTGGCGCAGCAGGAAGGTTCCGAACGCACTGAACAGGTTTGGAAGGAACAGCGCCGGGATCGTATCAAGGAGTCCCAGCTTCTGCACAATGGTATACTGAGGGATCAGGAAGATCTGTCCCGGTACCATCAATACAGAAAGAACCAAAACAAAAATAGCATTTTTAAATGGAAACTCGATTCTTGCAAACGCATATGCCGCCATGGAGCAGAACAGAACCTGTCCTACTGTCGTGATGACCGTGGAAATAATTGTGTTCATATACACGGTCGCAAATGGCAGTGCGCCCAAAATCTCGGTATATGCTGCCGTTACAAACTGCTCTGGCAGGATTGTCGGCGGAATATGGAGCGCTTCTCCATTGGTCTTAAATGAAGTAAGCACCATCCAGACAAATGGAAATACTACGATAACAATACCTGCAAGAAGGAGCAGATGCACGATCAAGTGATAAATATTCGATTTTCCTCTCATACTTTCTCTCCTCCTTTAATCGTAATTTACCCATTTCTTCTGGCCGATCAGCTGGATCACCGTCACGATCATAATGATCACAAAGATAAACAGAGAGATCGCTGCTGCATATCCCTTGTATCCGTAATCGAACGCCTGACGGTAGAACAGCATTACCAGTGTCTGCGTGTCATCATATGCCGGATTCGTCTTGCCGATCATCATGTAAATAGTATCGAATACCTGGAATCCACTGATAATAGAGGTAATCAATACAAAAAAGATGGTAGGTGTCAGCATCGGAATCGTTATCTTAAAGAACTGCTGTACCGGACCTGCCCCGTCCAGCGCAGCCGCCTCATAATAAGTCTGGGAAATCCCCTGCATACCGGCAAGAAGGATGATCATGTTATAGCCAACAGTCATCCAGAGTCCTACCAGCATGATACAGTAAAGAGCAGTGCTTGGGGAAGTCAGCCACGCATGGCCTTCTCCGCCTGCAGCTTTGATCGCTGTATTTAAAATACCCATCTGCTCATTGTAGATCCATTTCCATACCATGGCTACTGCGGCAGACATGGTAACGGACGGCAGGAAATACAATGTTCTGTAAATGGATTTTCCCCTGATCTTCGCATTCATCAGCGCCGCAATAAAGATAGACAGAAACAGTCCTACCGGCACCGTGATCACTACATATTTCAGGGAATTTCCAAGAGCACTCCACAACTCTTTATCCGAAAACATTTTGACATAGTTGTCAAGTCCCACAAAGGTGGTCATATTAAATTTATTTACATCATTGAAACTAAACCAGATATTCTGGAAAAACGGCCAGATATAAAATATCAAAAGGCCTATGGTGACTGGCGCGATAAATATGTATGCCGCAAGCCAGTCCTTTTTCTGCCAGGAGGACGCCTTTTTCTTTGGCGTCCTCACTGCTACTGCACTTTTCTGAGTCATTCTCTCACCTACTTAACCTATCAAAAAACCTTCTCTGCTTACTCTGCCAGAAGTGCATCCGCCTCTTCTTTCAGGCTGCTGCATGCATCTGCCAGGGACATTTCTCCTGTATATGCTTTTGTAAGCCATGTAGATTCAAGATCATAGATCTCTGCGGTTCTGCTGCCGCCCATCGGAAGTGGATAAGCAACGTCTGCATGATTGGTATAGGCTGCCAGGTTGTATTCCGGTTTTGCCTCTGCAAACAGGTGCTGAGAATCTGTTCTTGCGGAAATAACAACGCCAGACTCACCCTGAATGTCCTGAGCCTCCTGGCTTCCAAGCCAGATTGCAAAGTCGATTGCTGCATCTTTATTCTTGGAGCCTTCGTATACTGCATATCCAAGACCATTGATACAGTTGTCTTCTACATCATTGTAAGCCGGAATCTCTACGCAGTCGATCTTGTCTGCAACTGCTTCGTTGTTTGCATATTCCGGTACCATATAAGATCCTGCAAATGTCATAGCTACCTGTTCACCCTGGAACATAGCGTCAGAACCTGTTTCAGCAACAGTTGCTGCGCTTGGAGCATATCCCTCATCGATCAGATCGATCCAGCACTGGATACCTTCCTGTGTCTTAGGATCATCATATCCTGTCTCAGTTCCATCTTCATTGATAATCCATCCGCCATTTGCATATACGGTCTGATAATACCAGGTCTGGAAGTCTACCGGGCAAACGAACGGATATACGCCTTCCGGAAGCTTGTCTTTAAGTTCTGCGCACAGAGCTACAAAATCATCATAAGTCATATCGTCCGTCGGATAGGCAACGCCTGCTGCATCGAACATTTCCTTGTTATACCACAGTGCATTGGTATCAAAATCCTTTGGAACAGCATAGTTTACATCATCACGTACATAGTTCTGTACCAGTGTCTCAGAATAAGCGTCATTGATATCAGACTCAGCAACAGCGTCTGTCAGATCTGCCAGGATTCCACCCTCTACATAGCTGTCCAGGTGAAGGACATTGATCCAGAATACGTCTGGTGCTGTACCGCCGCCAGCTGCCGCCTCCAGCTTTGTCCAGTACTCACTTCCACTGTAAGGAGTCAATTCGATATTGATCTTTACATCCGGATTTTCCTCCTCATAAGCTGCAACCACATCTTCGATCGCCGGTCTCTGGTTCTCATCCCAGATACCAAGGGACAGCTCTGTCTTTCCGCTGCTGCTTCCTCCGTCTCCGCTTCCGCCGCATCCAGCCAGCAGGCCGACACACAGGGTTGCTACAAAACCAAGTGATGCGAGTTTCATTAATCTGTTCTTCATAATACCATCTCCCTTTCTCTTTTATTTTTTGGTACTTATATAAAAATGGAATTCCATTTTTTATCCATTTCGATAATCATCAAGACAGACCACTCTGCCTCCATGAATCCGGGACTCTTCTGCTGCCAGTGCGCAGTAGTGACTTTCCACCGAATGTTCCAGCGATGTGATGGAACTTCCTTCTTTCATATTTCCAAGAAGAATATCCACAAACTCTTCTACCATTACCGGATCGCCACCGCCATGTGTGGCATAGTCATCCTCCTGAATCTTGATCTCATAATGTTTTTCCGGAATATCCGGTGCAAACAGTCGGACATAAATTTCGTTTTTGTCCATATCATGAGCATCCATATTAACGATCAGCTCACCTTTAGTCCCATAGAATCTGGCATATCTTGCAATATCCGCCGTCAGACCGCTCATGGTAAAGCTCATCGTAGATCCGTCTGTCATGTTCAGATTCACGACCTGATGGTCTACCACATTATTGTCACAGTGGTATACACATCTGCCGAACCGTCCTGTCCTCAGCGCCTTACGGATATTCTCTTCCGTCACATCCTGGGTCAGCACATCCAGCGGCCAGATCCGGTTTCCACTGTTGTATCCGATCAGTTTATTGTTAAGATAAACTGCCTCAGCATCAAACGGACATGTCCCCTGATATCTGCATCCGTCCGTACATCTTTCCAGGCATCCTTCCGGGGCATTTTCTTTCTTAAATAAGTATGTACTTCCATAAGAAGATAAAGATTCACATTTCTTCCCTGCCAGCCACAGATAAAGATCCATGTCATGACAGCACTTCTGCAGGATCATCGGACTTGTAGTATCTGAATTATTCCAGTTTCCCCTCACAAAACTGTGAGCCATGTGGAACCATCCCACATTTTCCACTGCCATGATCGACACCACGTCTCCGATTTTTCCAGAATCCAGAATATCCTTTACCTTCCGGTAGATTGGTGTATATCTGAGCACATGGCAGACAACGACCATCCGGTCACATTCCCTGGCAGCTTTTACAATCCTGCGGCATTCATCCAGATCAGGCGAAACCGGTTTTTCCAGAAGGAGGTGATATCCTTTTTTCAATGCTGGTATCGCATGTCCGACATGCTGCCGGTCCTGGGTTGCGATCACGCAGACATCTGCCAGTCTCTCCTTTTCCAGCATTTCCTCAGCGCTGGAAAAGCATCGTTCTTTGGGGATGTGGTACAATTCCGCCGTAATCCTTACCTTTTCCGGATCCGGGTCTGCAATGGCAGTAATTTCCATCTTTTCCGGATGTGCAGCAATTGCCTGGGCATATACTTCTTTTCCCCGGCTTCCTAACCCTGCCAGAGCAAATGAAATCTTGTTTCCCACTTTCCTCACCCCCTTCATTTCCTTTATTTTCCTGTTATAAATAATTATATAGATTTTCTATGTCAAAAGCTTTTCTTATCATCCTGTTTACTTGTCATATCGTCCGGCTTTTGTTCTTTTTGCATAGTTAAATTTTTAATTCTTGATGTTTTTTATGCGAAATGTAAAAAAAGACAGCGCCAAAAATGCGCTGTCTTTCGTCTTCCATTTCTATTTAATTTCATAAGTCTGCTTTTCAAAATCTACAGTTACCACTGTTCCATCTGAAAAAACAGTTCTCTGATGGTTTATATTTTTGTCCAGAATTTCATGGCGTACCATCTCACATTTTCCTACTTTTTCATGAAGTCTGCTGACGATCCTGCTCCTTTGTATGTCTTCCTCCAGCTTCAGATCGACACCATCCTCAAAGGCTCCGTCCGTATTAGGATATGCGGCATCCCTGATCAGATAGGGTGCGCCTCCGTTCAGCAGTGCATACAGCATATAATCTTCCTCATCGCTGACCTTATCCATCATCCATGGCTGGATCACACAGTCATGGTAGACCAGATTATAAAGCGGAACAGGTACTCCCTCTTTTGGTGTGCCAGGTTTACGCATCATGAAGTCATAAGGTGCATAGTGGCAGAATACCAGACTTGGTACCGCCCAGTCACTGACCTCTTCGGAACTTGGCAGAATTCCCCTGGACAACAGATATTCGAAACACTTACGGCGGTAATCGTAACAGTCTTTTCTCGTCATACGATGCATCGGATTGTCACATTCATCTCCCTCATTGCAGGTAAAGACATCCAGATAAGCGCAATCCAGATGAATGCCGTTATCCTCGATCTTTTTAAAATTCCGTTTCAGATAATATGGAGCCTGCGTTGCGCAAAGGAAAGCCTGTGGCCCTCCTGCCCACCGCTGATGCTGTGGAATCGTTCCGTCTGCAAGTACGCAGGCAAAGTTCTCATCATAGGTAGGTGCCGCCAGATAATAATCCCGATACTGGTCATGGATACCAAACAGATATCCGTACTCATGCATGGTATCTGCCAGTGATTTCATTCCTGCCCATCCTCCGGCGGCCTCACAGGCCGGACTGTAATCCGGATGCTGATTATCGTATCCCGGCTCTGCCCATCCATCCAGGTGCAGATACAGCTTCTCAACACCTGCCTCATGGAGCTGTCTGATTTCCTTTTCTCTCTGTGCAAAGGTAGTCAGATGGTTATTTTTTTCCGGGTTGTCTGCATCAAAGAAATCCGAGTTTGGCTGAACAACCGTCTTGATTCCCTTATGAATGAAAGCGCATCCGATCAGACGGTCAACGGAAGGATTTCTTGCAGCTTTCTCTGCAAGGGTTCTTAAATTTCCCTGCTCATCCACATAATTCCGATATATTTTGCAAAGATCGTTGTAATCGCAGTCCGATACAAATGTATATCTTAAGACTCTGCGGTAATCCATTTTTCCAAGACTTGGCTCATACCAGACTCCTACATGTGTATATGGGCCTCCTTCCGGATGTTCTGCATAATATCCTGCATTCCATGGTGTCATACAAATCGCGATGTAGCCGGCCCGCTCCTTTACCTGTGCAAACCAGGGCATATATCCTCCTGCTGTCCCGAAAAATCCATCAAAAACAACGGGGGACAGCTCTGTCTTCCAGGTATTGGGAATCAGCATACCCTGCTGATGTGTCAGGAGAGTATACCAGTCATCCTTTGGCTCATCAAAAGCCATTTCTCCAGGCCAGTATACTTTCTGCACATGCAGGTTTTCTTCTTTTACCGGGATCCATTCAAAGTATATGTTCTGAGTAGAATCTTCCACCCAGACAAACGTTTCAAAGCAATAATCATAAACCTTTCCATTGATGCAGAATCCTTCATATCTGCTCAATATTCCGGTTCCGATTCCTGTTTCATATTCCTTGTGCGTGATTTTCTCTGCCTGAGAAAAAGGGATCTTCTGATCTTCACACATCATATGTGGGACATAATTTTCTTTCCAAGTCCATGTATTTGTATCCTTTTCAATTGTAAATCTTAATGTTGTTTCATCAAAAAGAATACTTATGTTTTCTTTTTCTATTCTCATCTCTTTTTACTCTCCTCTATGTTTTTGACCCGGATATCTTTTTATGTTAGAATGTTTGAAATAAAGGAGGCAGACCAATGACTTATGTAAGAACTCCCCTCAAACGAGAGATTGTCATCGATTCAATCATTACCATCCACTATTTCGAATATATGAAAGATTTTGTATTCCATGGGGAATCCCACAACTTCTGGGAACTCCTTTATGTAGATAAAGGAAGCGTGCAGGTACGGTCAGGGGAAGACCGGGTACACCTGGATGCCGGAGACATCATTTTCCATGAGCCAAATGAATTTCATGCCATCCGTTCCGTGGGAAATGCATCCCCAAATCTCGTAGCAATCTCCTTTACGACACACTCTCCGTCCATCGACTTTTTCCGAAAGAAAAGCTGGACTCTGACAATGGAGGAACGGACAGTGATCTCTCACATTATCAGCACTGCAAGGGAGACCTTATCTACTCCTATGCATCTGCCGTCTGTCGAGCAGATCCAGATTCGCCAGGATGCCCCCTTTGGTTCTGAACAGCTGATTCTTCTTTATCTGGAACTGTTTTTGATTACTCTGCAGCGCGATCACGATGACAACACAAGCCTGACGGCTTCCAAATCCATCCCACCTTTTCCGGATCCTTCTGACACAAAATCCGGACGGATCAATGAAGTCATTGAATATATGCAGTTTCATATCTGTGAACCGCTGTCAATCTCTAAAATCTGTGATGCCCTTTCCATCAGCCGTTCTGCACTGCAGTCCCTTTTTCACACAGAAAAGAACTGCGGAGTCATGGAATATTTTAACGACTTGAAGATCCAGAGGGCAAGAGAGATCATCCGGGATGGCACTATGAATTTTACGGAGATTGCTTATTTTCTTTCCTACAGCTCTCTCCAATATTTTTCCAAACAATTCAAAAATGCTACCGGGATGTCTCCCTCTGAATATGCTTCCTCTGTGAAAGGGATTTCAAATTCCTTAAAACGTCCGGAAGACCTCACTCCCCCCGGTAGAAACTAAAAAGTTTCTTTCAAAAACGCTTTATATCCTTTTACAGCTTCATAAATATCTGCTTTGCTGGTCGTCTCCCATGGAGCGTGCATAGACAGAACCGCAATTCCGCTGTCTATCACCTCCATGCCATAGACCGCACAAAGGTAGGCGATTGTTCCACCGCCTCCTATATCGATACGTCCAAGTTCTGCCGTCTGGAATCGGACATTATTTTCTTTCATCACTTTCCTTAATCTGGCAACATACTCTGGATTCGCATCATTCGATCCGCTCTTTCCGCCATGTCCGGTATATTTATTGAAAACAGGTCCGCAGCCAAGCATCGCAGAATTTCTCTTTTCATAGACTTCCGCATACATCGGATCAAAAGCAGCACTGACGTCAGAAGAAAGCATTTTTGAAGATGACAAAGTTCTTCTCACTGTCAGCTCATTATAATCCCCCAGAAGTGCTACAATCTCTGCAACCATATTTTCAAAAAATCTGGAAGTCATACCACTGGCTCCCACACTTCCGATTTCTTCCTTATCAATCAGAATACAGCAGCTGGTCCGCTCTGGGGCTTCTACTTCCAACATTGCCATCAGAGAGGTAAATGCACATACCCTGTCATCCTGTCCATATGCCAGGATCATGCTGCGGTCTAATCCACATTCTCTTGCCTTTCCTGCCGGAACAATCTCAAGTTCTGCTGAAATAAAATCATCTTCCTCAATCTGATATTTCTCTTTCAGCAAATCTGCGATATAACTTTTGACAGAATCTTTTTCCTCTCCTTTTTTCGCCCGGTTTCCAATCAGAAGATCCATGTTCTCTGCATCGACAAATTCCTCTGCTGCCTTTTTTCGATACGGCTTGTCCAGGTGGGGAAGAAGATCAGTGATTACCAGTACCGGATCTTCCGGATCCTCGCCGACCACTACTTCTATCTTTTCTCCGCTTTCTTTTACGACTACGCCATGAATGGCGAGCGGCTGTGCCAGCCACTGATATTTCTTGATACCTCCGTAGTAGTGTGTATCAAAATAAGCCAGCCCTTCTGTTTCATACAGAGTCTGCTGCTTCAGGTCGATTCTCGGAGAATCAATATGCGCGCCCAGAATATTCATCCCTTCTTCAATCGGACGCTTTCCGATCTGGAACAAAATGATCGCTCTTTCAGCATAGACTGCGTATACCTTGTCTCCTGCCTTTAGCGTCTCTTTCTGCGCGATCACATCCTTAAGGTCCCGATATCCGGCCTTTTTTGCCATACAGATTGTCTTTGCTACGCATTCTCTTTCTGTCTTTCCCTCATCCAGACATTCCCGGTAGCACTGATTTGTTGCTTCCAATTTCTGAATCTCGGCATCATCATAAATCTGCCACAAATTTTGCTTTTCCACTGTCCTTTCCTCCTGTCATACCAAATTCAGATAAATATATTAATATTATTATAGCGTAGAAGAAAAAAAGAAACATTGTCAAATCAGCTTGATTTGTTGTCAAATAGATTTTGGCTCATAAAAAAAGATACATTGCAGATACTAAAGAAAACAAAAAGAAAGGATCAGACGCATACATGAATATACAGACCAGAAAACTTTTACAAGAATGCAGCGCAGGCTGCCAGATGGCATTAGACAGTATGGAACAGATACAAAACTCAGCCGGGGATCAGAAATTGTCCAATCTGATACAGAAATATCAGCAGAAGCACCGGCAGCTTGCATCCGAGACAGCCCAGCTCCTGAATGAATCCGGGAACGAGGAAAAAGAGCCCGGCATGATGGCCCAGGCCATGTCCTGGATCTCAACAGAGATGAAACTCATGGTAAACAACGATTCAAGGCAGGCCGCAAAAATACTCATGGACGGCTGCAATATGGGGATCAAGACTATCAGCAGCCACATCCGTGAATACGCAGGCGCGGAAAAATCAGGACTATCCATTGCCAAAAAACTGGTATCTACAGAAGAAGACATGCAGAAAGAACTGACCGAATTTCTGCAGCACTGCTAACTGGAAGGGGGACGTACACCTTTGCAAAAAGTGTACGTCCCCCTTCACACTTACCGGACCTTCTCAAGTCCATGAATCCAGTCTGATTTCAGGAAATAGACCAGAAATACCACGGAGCTTAAAAGCCACGTCAGTGGATATGCCCAGAAGATTACTCGTATGCTCGGGATAAACTGTACTACAATGCTGATGTAGCTTACCCGGATCACACACCAGCAGATCATCATGACAAACATCGGGACCACCGATTTGCCGGCCCCTCTTAGGATTCCCGCCATGCAGTGGGAAAATGCCAGGAGGAAGTAAAACCAGGTAACCGTTCTTGCCCAGGTAACTCCATATCCTACGGCCTCGCTTCCGCCACCGAAAGCTCCGATCAATACCGGCGCAAACAGATTGATCAGCAGACCTATAATCTCTGCAATCGACAGGGAACAGACTGCCCCAATGACGGCTCCTTTCTTGGCACGTTCATATTCCCGGGCACCGAGATTCTGACTGATGAATGTCGTAAGCGCCAGGGCAAAACAAGTCACCGGCAGGAATCCAAATCCTTCAATCTTTGAATAAGATCCGCAGCCGGCTACCGCCGTCGCGCCGAAGGTATTGATATGGGCCTGTACAAACACATTTGCCACAGAAATGATTGAATTCTGCACCCCGGCAGGCACGCCATTGACTACAATCTGACGAAGCATGCCTGGATCCATCCTGACTTTTGAAATCTCAAGTTTAAATACTCCATTCCCCCTTTTCAGCTGATACAGGCAGAGGAAAGCGCTTAAAAACTGTGAAATGATTGTAGCAAATGCAGCCGACCATACTCCCAGGCCAAATACACCTACGAATACAAGATCCAGCACGATGTTTGTAATAGAAGAAATGATAAGGAAGAACAGTGGATGCTTGCTGTCACCCATGGCCTGCAGGATCCCTACGAAAAAATTATACATGACAAATGCAAGAGATCCTGCAAAATAAACCCGGAAATAAGAAAGCGATTCCGGCAGCACTTCCGCAGGTGTTCCCATCAGTACCAGTATCTTTGGAGCTGCTACGATCCCGACGATTGTCAGGATAATTCCGCAGATTACGCCGAACGCGATTGTTGTATGGATAGACTTTTTCAGATTTTCAGTGTTCCCTGCACCGAAATATTTTCCTGTCACTACACCGGCTCCGATAGCAATCCCGTTAAAAAAACCTACCAGCAGAAAAATCAGGTTGCCCGAAGAGCTGACGGCAGCCAGCGCATTATTGCCAAGAAAATTGCCGACAATCACAGAGTCGGCAGTGTTGTAAAGCTGTTGAAATAAGTTTCCCCAGAAAAGAGGGATGGCAAATGCCACCAGACGTTTCCAGATCGGGCCGTTTGTCATCAATGTTGCTGATGATTTCTGCGCCATATTGATTCCCCCAATATTTATAATTTCTAAATCACAGTATAGCATATTTTCGACAGGGTGAAACAAAAAAATAATACAGTATTATTATAAAATTAACTTTATTTTTATATTGTTTTC
>USDK01000056.1 GCA_900553355.1 uncultured Lachnospiraceae bacterium | reverse complement strand
AGATCGCAGGTCTTGATGTAAAACGTATCATCAACGAGCCTACAGCAGCAGCTCTGGCATATGGTCTTGACAATGAAAAAGAGCAGAAGATCATGGTATATGACTTAGGAGGCGGTACTTTCGATGTATCCATCATCGAGATCGGCGACGGTGTTATTGAAGTATTGTCTACAGCCGGAAATAACCGTCTGGGCGGCGATGATTTCGACCAGAAGCTGACAGATTACATGATCTCTGAGTTTAAGAAACAGGAAGGCGTAGATCTTTCCAATGATAAGATGGCACTTCAGAGACTGAAAGAAGCAGCAGAGAAGGCAAAGAAAGAGCTGTCTTCTGCAACAACTACAAACATCAACCTTCCGTTCATCACTGCAACAGCAGACGGACCGAAACACTTTGATATGAACCTGACCAGAGCGAAATTCGATGAACTGACCAATGATCTGGTTATGAAGACATCTGAGCCTGTTCAGAGAGCACTTTCTGATGCGGGAATTACTGCCGCAGATCTGGGCCAGGTATTGCTGGTAGGTGGTTCTACACGTATTCCTGCTGTACAGGAAGAAGTAAAACGTCTGACAGGAAAAGAGCCAAGCAAGTCTCTGAACCCAGATGAGTGTGTTGCACTTGGAGCATCTGTTCAGGGTGGTAAACTGGCCGGTGACACAGGCGCAGGCGATATCCTTCTTCTGGACGTAACCCCACTGTCACTGTCCATTGAGACCATGGGAGGTGTTGCGACCAGACTGATCGAGAGAAATACAACCATCCCGACCAAGAAGAGCCAGATCTTCTCTACAGCAGCAGATAACCAGACAGCCGTTGATATCAACGTTGTACAGGGCGAGCGTCAGTTCGCAAGAGACAACAAGTCTCTTGGACAGTTCAGACTGGACGGCATTGCACCGGCTCCGCGTGGAGTACCGCAGATCGAGGTTACCTTCGATATCGATGCAAACGGTATCGTAAATGTATCCGCAAAAGATCTTGGAACCGGAAAAGAGCAGCATATTACCATCACGGCAGGATCCAATATGTCTGATGAAGAGATCGACAAAGCTGTAAAAGAGGCGGCTGCATTTGAGGCCCAGGATAAGAAACGTAAGGAAGGCATCGATGCCAAGAATGAAGCAGACGCTATGGTATTCCAGACAGAAAAAGCACTGAAGGAAGTCGGTGACAAGCTGGACGGAGCAGATAAAGCGGCCGTAGAGGCAGACTGCAAAGCATTAAAAGAACTGCTTGAGAAGGTCAATATGGATGATATGACCGATGCACAGATCGCAGAGATCAAAGCAGGTAAAGATAAGCTGACAGAAAGCGCTCAGAAGCTGTTTACAAAGATGTATGAGCAGGCCGGAGCGGCAGCAGGAGCACAGGGATCAGGCGCAGGCCCGGATATGGGTGCGGGAGCAGGATCAAGCGCAGGCCCGGCTCCGGATGGGTTCCAGGGCGATGATGTAGTCGACGGAGATTATAAAGAAGTATAATAACTAGAAAAGGGATAAATCATGGCAGAATCAAAGAGAGATTATTATGAGGTGCTGGGTGTCAGCAGAGATGCTGACGAGGCAACTCTGAAAAAAGCATACAGACAGATTGCCAAGAAGTATCATCCTGACATGAACCCTGGAGATGCAGAGGCGGAAAAAAAGTTCAAAGAGGCCTCAGAAGCATATGCGGTGCTTAGTGACCCTGATAAGAGAAGGCAGTATGACCAGTTTGGTCATGCTGCTTTTGAGGGCGGTGCAGGAGGCGCTGGCGGATTTGGCGGATTTGACTTCAGTGGTGCGGATTTCAGCGATATCTTCGGGGATATCTTTGGAGATCTGTTTGGCGGAGGCGGCCGCAGAGGCCGTGCAAACCAGGGGCCGATGAAGGGAATGAATGTTCGTAAGAGTGTGCGGCTTACATTTGAGGAGGCTGTGTTTGGATGTGAGAAAGAGCTGGATGTGGTATTAAAGGATCCTTGTCCGAAGTGCCATGGTACAGGAGCAAAACCGGGAACATCCCCGGAGACCTGCCCGAAGTGTGGAGGAAAAGGCCAGGTAGTCTACACGCAGCAGTCATTCTTTGGAACGGTACAGAATGTGCAGACCTGTCCGGATTGTCATGGTACAGGGAAGATCATACGGGAAAAATGTCCGGACTGTAGCGGAACCGGATATGTATCCAACCGCAAAAAGATATCCGTATCGATACCGGCAGGAATTGATAATGGACAGAGCGTCCGGATCAGGGAAAAAGGAGAGCCGGGAGTCAATGGAGGCCCAAGAGGAGATCTTCTTGTGGAAGTCAGTGTATCCAGACATCCGATTTTCCAGAGACAGGATATGCATATCTTTTCCACTGTGCCGATTTCGTTCGCGCAGGCAGCTCTGGGTGGGGAAATCAAGATTAAGACCGTGGATGGAGATGTGCTGTATACAGTGAAACCTGGAACAAAGACAGATACCAAAGTCCGCCTGAAAGGGAAAGGTGTTCCGTCTGTCAGAAATGCACAGGTAAGGGGAGACCACTATGTGACGCTGGTCATCCAGACACCGGAACACTTAAGTGCAGAGGCAAAAGAAGCGCTGCGAAGATTCGATGAGCTGGCTGGAAATACACTGGGGGCCAGTGACAAAAAGGAAAACCATAAAGGGAAAAAGAAGAAGGGCTTTATGGATAAGATGAAGGAAGCCTTTGAAGATCTAGACGAATAAAAAAGAAGTTGTGCTGTAAAAGAAAAGCGCTTTCCGGAGACAGAAATGTCACCGGAAAGCGCTTTTTTCAGGAATTTTGCTATAATGAGGGGGATGCTTTTGGGAAAGCAAGATTTATAAAGAAATTGCAGATAAAAAATATGCAGATTGCATAAAAGAAAAAAAGACATCTGAAATATGCTAAATAGAAAGCACAAAAAAATAGGTGTTTTTTGTGGGAAATCCCACAGAAATAGCAAGAATTATAAAAGAAAAACCAAGATTCGTATGGAAAAGCCGAAAAAAAAAGGATACAATGAAATTAACTTAAAAAACAGATAAAAAGGAGGTAAATTTATGAAAAAGAAAACAGTCAAGAGACTTTTGTCAGCATCTATGGTTACTGTTATGACGGCAGGATTGCTGGCAGGCTGCGGAAGCAGCAGTGACGGCGGTGACAGTGATGAAGGCGGAAGCGGCGATGGAAAAACATTAAAGCTGGCAGCTTTTGAAGGGGGAAACGGAGCTGACATCTGGGAAAAGATCGCGGCAGCCTTTGAGGAAGAATATGACTGCAAGGTAGACTTGGAGTTATCTTCTGAGCTTGACCAGGTACTGACCAAAGAGATCCAGAACGGCGATGTTCCGGATGTGGTTTACTACAACCTGGGACAGGAAAGCGGATTTACAGAGACCATGCTGAAAGAAGAAGCGATCGCGGATATCTCTGATGTCTTTGATGATGAACTTAAAGGAAAAATGGTAGAAGGTATCCTGGACGGTACTGCTGCACAGCCATATGGAGACGGCAAGATCTACCTTGCTCCGATCTTCTATACACAGACAGGTTTCTGGTATAATGCAAATCTGGTAGGAGAAGGAAAAGAATATGCCCTGCCGACAACCTGGGATGAGTTTTTCGCACTTGGAGAGCAGGCAAAGGCAGATGGAAGATCTTTGTTCACTTATCCACAGCCGGGATATTTTGATGCTACCATCTATGCAATGCTGGCACAGGCAGGCGGAACCGATTTCTATAATAATGCGCTGACCTATGATGAAAACACATGGACATCCGATGAAGGAAAGAAAGTGCTTGACACGATTTCCCAGTTAGTATCCAGCGATAACCTTTGGGCTGACACCGTATCCAACGCAAATACAGACGGTGGATTCAAGATCAACCAGCAGGCAGTTATTGATGGCGAAGCGCTCTTTATGCCAAACGGCAGCTGGGTAGTAGGCGAGATGGCAAACTCCACACCAGATGACTATGAATGGGGTGTAATGGGAGTTCCGAAGTGGAGTGCAGATGAGTCACAGTCTGTTTATACATTTACAGAGCAGATGTGGATTCCGGCAGATGCCGAGAATATGGATCTTGCAAAAGACTTCATCAAGTTTATGTACTCGGATACGGTTGTAGACCTTTGCCTGGCAAATAAGACAACAAATGCTGAGACAGGCGAAGAGTCCGATGCACCGATCGTAGTACCGGTTCAGGGAGCGGCTGAAAAACTTCCAGACGGCGTGATTAAGACCAGCTTCCAGACAGGCGATGATGTAGTTGCTGTTACAGGAACATGGGCTACCACAGCTCCGATCGAAGGTCTTGACATGAAGGGATCTATCTACAAACCGATCGACTCCATCAGCACGGGAGATATGACTGTTGACGAGTGGCAGACGCAGCTGACAGACGTATGGGCACAGTGTGCAGATGCCATGGAATAAAACTTTAAATGAAATAGTGAAAGTGTAAAAAAACGGTGAGTTCTTACGCTCACCGTTTTTCAAAAGAAAGGAGAAATGGTATGAATAGAAAACGGGCGCAGGGACGATTTGTCTTTTGCTGTATAGCGCCGGCGGCCATACTTGTGACCCTTTTCATCTTCATTCCGACCATCAATGTATTCCGGATGTCTTTATACCGGATGGGCGGAATTACGAACAGAAAAGAATTTGTAGGATTCAGCAATTTCCAGTCCCTGTTTGATGACAAAAATTTCCTGCAGGCTATGCAGAATTCCATTGCAATCATTGTGCTTGTGACTTTGTTTACAATCTTTTTTGCGATCTTGTTCGGAGCAATCCTGCATCGTGGAAAGTTCAAAGGAAAAAATTTCTTCCGTGTAATTTTCTATATCCCGAATATTTTGAGTATTGTTGTCATCGCGGGTATCTTCGGGGCAGTCTATAACCCAAGTACCGGACTTTTGAACACTTTTCTTAAGGCCATCGGGCTTGATGCCTTGACTCATCAGTGGATGGGGGATCAGAAGATTGTTCTATACTCTATTATCTTTGCGCTTGTATGGCAGGCGATTGGATACTATATGGTCATGTATATGGCCAGTATGGCGGCAATCCCGGAGGATCTTTATGAGGCGGCTTCTCTGGACGGGGCAACCGAACTTCAGATGTTTTTCCAGGTGACCCTTCCTTTAATCTGGAGTAATATCCGTACGACGCTTACCTTCTACATTATCAGTACAATCAACTTAAGCTTCCAGTTTGTACAGATTATGTCTGACGGAGGTCCAAACGGACATTCAGAGGTATTCTTGAACTATATGTATAAGCAGGCATATGGAGCGGGTGTTTATGGATACGGTATGGCTATCGGCGTAGTAGTCTTCCTCTTCTCGTTTGTACTTGCAGCAGTTGTTAACAAGATCACGGACAGAGAAGTTCTGGAATTCTAGAAAGGAGGACAAGAGATTATGAAAAAACAAAATCCGGCAGTTAAAGTCTTGTTTAAAGTCATTGTCTACATAGCGCTGATTGTGATGACGATTTCAATCATTATCCCGGTAGCGTGGGTATTTATGGCAAGCTTTAAGCGGAATGCGGAATTTATCGGGAAAGGGACAAACCCCTGGGCGCTTCCGGAACAACTGCAGTGGCAGAACTTTGTAACAGCGTTTGTGGATGCGGAAATGGGAAAATTCTTCCTGAACTCTGTGATCATAACGGCGCTGTCTCTGGTAATCCTGCTGGTAATTGCGCTTCCGGCAGCTTATGCATTGTCAAGATTTAATTTCAGAGGAAAGAAAGTACTGAACATTGCTTTCATGGCAGGATTGTTTGTAAATATCAACTATATAGTCGTGCCGATCTTTTTGATGCTCAGCGGTGCGAACCGTATGCTGGGAGTGGACTTTTTCCTGGATAACCGGCTGCTTTTATCGATTATTTATGCATCCAGTTCGCTGTCATTCTCCATTTATCTTCTGAGTGGTTATTTCAAAACGCTTCCCAAGGGGTATGAGGAGGCTGCGTATATTGATGGCTGCGGATACTTTAAGACCATGGTCCAAATTATGATTCCTATGGCAAAACCAAGTATTATCACAGTGATTCTCTTCCAGTTCCTGTCGTTCTGGAATGAGTATATTATTGCATTTACATTGATGGATGAAAACAGCACACTGGCAGTTGGATTAAAGAATCTGATGGCAGTGGAAAGAACGGCAACCAACTATGGTATCATGTATGCAGGTCTGGTGATCGTTATGATCCCGGTTCTGATCCTGTATATCTGCGTACAGAAGCAGCTTACCAAGGGTATGACCCTCGGCGGACTGAAAGGATAGGAGGGAGAGCAGAAAATGAGTAATGTTATAAGAAATCTGATCATGTTCATTGTTTTTATTGTATGTCTCGCCCTGATCATTATCGGCCAGAAGAATATCAGCGCATCCGGACTAGTGATGGAGCTGGTCGGGCTGGTTGGACTTTTAACACTGCTGTTCATTTATAACCGGAGATATCAGTAAATGGCAGCGGGAATACAAGAAAGGAGAACGAAAGTGAAAGCACACACAAAAGGCAGAGTTACGATCCCTACAGACGTAGATGTGGTGCCGGAGACCCTGGAGCTTTTGGAGCGATGGGGAGCGGATGCGATCCGGGATTGCGATGGGACTGATTATCCTGAAGAACTTAGAAATGTAGACGCGAAAGTTTACTCCACATATTATACAACAAGGAAGGACAATGAGTGGGCAAAAGCAAATCCGGAAGAGATCCAGCAGATGTATATCATGACACCGTTTTATACGGCCGTGGACAGTGAACTGTCTATTCATCTGATGAATCATCTGTATCCGGATATGCTGAAAGTCAATGACCATGATGATATCACCAGATGGTGGGAAGTCATCGACCGCACAACAGGAACAGTGGTTCCAGTGACCCAGTGGGATTATAATGGAGAGACCGGAGATGTCACAATCCATGATGCGGCGGCATTTCACGATTATACCGTCAGCTTTCTTGCGTATATCATGTGGGATCCGGTACATATGTACAATGCGGTGACCAATGGATGGACGAATTTTGAAAAACAGATTACCTTTGATGTCCGTCAGCCAAAGACTCACCAGTATTCCATGGAGCGCTTAAGAAAATATATTGCGGACAATCCACACATTGACGTAATCAGATATACCACATTTTTCCATCAGTTTACACTGATCTTTGACGAGCTTGCCAGGGAAAAATACGTGGACTGGTATGGTTATTCGGCATCTGTAAGCCCATATATCCTGGAACAGTTTGAGAAGGAAGTGGGTTATCCCTTCCGCCCGGAATATATTATCGACCAGGGATATATGAACAATACCTACAGGATTCCTTCCAAAGAATTCCTGGATTTCCAGGCGTTCCAAAGAAGAGAAGTTACAAAGCTTGCAAAAGAGATGGTAGATATTACCCATGAGTGCGGAAAAGAGGCCATGATGTTCCTTGGTGATCACTGGATCGGCATGGAGCCGTTCATGGATGAGTTTAAGAAGGTCGGACTGGATGCGGTGGTAGGAAGTGTGGGAAACGGAGCCACCTTGCGTCTGATCAGTGATATTGAAGGGGTAAAATATACAGAAGGCCGTCTTCTTCCCTACTTTTTCCCGGATGTATTCCATGAAGGCGGCGATCCGGTGAAGGAGGCAAAGGTGAACTGGGTGACGGCAAGACGCGCCATCTTAAGGAAGCCGATTGACAGGATTGGGTACGGCGGGTATCTGAAGCTGGCCATGGAGTTCCCGGAGTTTATTGATTATGTGGAGAGTGTCTGCAAAGAATTTAGAACATTGTACGATAACATCAAAGGAACCACACCTTATTGCATTAAAAAAGTAGCTGTTTTGAACTGCTGGGGCAAGATGCGGGCATGGGGGAATCACATGGTACACCATGCGATCTACTACAAGCAGAATTATTCCTATGCAGGAGTGATAGAGGCATTAAGCGGTGCTCCGTTTGATGTGAAGTTTATCAGTTTTGACGATATCCGGAAAGATCCGAAAATTCTTGATCATATCGATGTGATTCTGAATGTGGGAGACGGAGATACCGCATACTCCGGCGGGGAAAACTGGACGGATGAGACAATCATCACCGCTGTAAAGAAGTTTATCTATCGAGGCGGAGGCTTTATCGGTGTCGGGGAACCATCTGCTCATCAATATGAAGGACACTATTTCCAGCTGGCGTCTGTAATGGGGGTTGAAAGAGAAAATGGATTTACCCTAAATGCAGATAAGTACAACTGGGAAGAGCATGAACACTTTATCACCGAAGACTGCAAAGGTGAAATTGATTTTGGAGAAGGCAAGAAAAATATCTATGCTTATGAGGGAACAACGATCTTAAATCAGAAAAACCAGGAAGTGCAGATGGCTGTCCGTGAGTTTGGGGCAGGAAGATGCGTCTATATCAGCGGACTTCCTTACAGTTTTGAAAACAGCCGTCTTTTGTACCGCTCGATCATATGGTCTTCGCATGACGAAGAGAATCTTCACAAGTGGTTCAGCACGAACTATAACGTGGAGGTACATGCTTATGTTAAAAACGGCAAGTATTGTGTAGTCAATAATACTTATGAACCACAGAGTACCACAGTATATAAGGGAGATGGAACAAGCTTTGATCTTGACCTGGAGGCAAATGGTATTTACTGGTATGAAATCTAGGATTTAAACGGAGAAGAGAGGTTCATATGAAAGAGCTGCAGCTGTTGATCAAACCTGCCTCTTCGGTATGTAATCTGCAATGCAGGTATTGCTTTTACAGAGATGAGGAAGCGTACCGGCGAGAGAAGGGGCATAAAAGAATGGACAAAGAGACGATGGAGACTCTGATTGACAAAGCGCTTGTGGCATCGCAGACCTGTGTGTTCGGCTTCCAGGGAGGGGAGCCGACACTGGCAGGTCTGCCTTTTTTTAAGGAATTTGCCGCATACGTTGATCGTAAGAAGAGTGCAGGACATCAGATATTTTATACGATCCAGACAAATGGAACAGAGTTGTCTGATGAATGGATGAGATTTTTGCGGGAGCAGAGATTTCTGGTGGGCCTGTCCTTGGACGGGGTGCGGAAAACCCATGATGAAAACCGGAAAGGGCGGGACGGAGAAGGGACATTTTCCACGGTGTTTGATTGTGCAAAGAAGTTAAGATCGTATCAGATTCCTTTTCATATACTCTGTGTGCTGAACCGGCAGACAGCAGAACATATAGAGGCGGTCTACCGTTTTTTCTGCCGGAAAGGATTTTATGAACAGCAATATATTCCCTGTCTGGATCCGCTGGGAGAAAAGAGGGGAAAGAGAAGTTATTCTTTGACGCCTGCCCTGTTCGAGGAGGCCATGAAAAAGCTTTTTGACCTTTGGTACGTGGATCAGATGGAGGGAGTGCCTGTCTATATCCGTCAGTTTGAAAATTATGTGAAAATATTAGCAGGAGAACAGCCTGAGGCATGCAGCATGTACGGGAAATGCAGCATGCAGAATGTAATTGAGAGTGACGGCACAGTTTATCCGTGTGACTTTTATGCATTAGATGATTGGGCGATGGGGAATATCAAGAATCCAGATGTAAATTTTGAAAAACTCTGGAAGTGGTCTGTATCAGATCCCCCGGCTCCTTTTTTTAAAGAGGCATCGAAGCGGGATTTCCGGTGTGGAGGATGCAGATGGTATCCGCTGTGCAGAGGAGGATGCAAAAGAGACTGCGAACCGGGAGAAGAAGGATTCCGAAATGTGTATTGTGAGTCTTACCAGAACTTTTTTGCTTATAGTATCGGAAGACTGGAAAGGATCACAGCTTTTCGGATGCGTTTTCCTTACGGTATTTGATCGGGGTGACACCGTACTTTTTCCGGAAGGACTGGGTAAAGTAGGACTGGGAGGAAAAGCCTACGGAGGAAGAGATCGAGGAAATGGAGTGATCCGTATCCCGAAGAAGTGTGCAGGCCACATCCAGCCTTTTGTTGTTCAGGTACTGAATCGGAGATTGCCCGGTATATTTGGTAAAGGAATGTGCCATGTAGTATTTATTCATATGTGTCAGATCAGTCAGAGTGTCTAAAGTAATATGATCTGCATAATTCGTATCCAGATATTCTTTGACCTGTGCACATTCCTTTGTCATGTGTGTGGAAGTTATGGGGACAGGAATCAAATGCTGGGAGCGGATGATCCGGAGAATCAGAATCTCCAGAAGATTTTGACAGATCTTATCAGAACCGTATGACTGGCTGCGCACTTCAAAAAGGATCTGCGCAAACAGACCCTCAATCAGATCCTGGTTTGAAAAATTACAGAAAAACTGAACGCTGGAATTACTGTCGGATTCCGGCTGAAAGATAATCCCGTCAATTCCAATCACATAGTACTCAAGCGGGTTGTTAAGGGCAGACTGTTCCGTATGCTCCAGATAAGGGGGAACGATGATCAGATCCCCCCTTTTGATAGGATAGGCTTGATTACGGAAAAGAAAATTTCCTCCGCCTCCGGCAACGAAGAACAGTTCTGTAAAGTGATGAGTATGAAAAACACTAGGCCAGTCCTTTTCATCTTTTGAAAAGGAGATGGAAAGAAGGCGGACATTTAATTTTTCAATATCAGAAGTCTGGATGGAATACTGCCTGTGGCTCATAGAAAGTCTCCTTTATGAAAGTAAAAATGGTACCGACTGCCGAAGATCAGCTGTCCTGGGCGCAATCCATCGTAGGAGGATAGCTGCGTCCGGCAATCAGCTGTTCCCCGTCCGTAAAGCCTTCCGGCCGGCCTTTCAAGGACTGGATCAGGCAGGAACGAAGAAATTGAATCCGTTCCTGGGAAGAGCTGTCATGGATCAGATCATTTAGTTCATGCGGGTCTTCTGTCAGATCAAAATATTGTTCCTGTCCGGTGACAGAATGCCAGATATATTTGTCCTCTGTGGTCACAATCCAATGATTGGAAAATTCACCATAGGAATGTTCTCCATGGAGCCAGGGGCGGACGGATGCTTCTGGATGAACTGCAAGCGGCAGAAGGCTTGAACCGTCTACGCTGTCTGGAACAGGAGCTCCTGCTGCAGAAAGAAGTGTCGGCATGATGTCCCGCAGTTCTACAACACTGTGGCAGATCTGAGAAGATTTGATCTCCGGCAGGATATGTTTACCGGCAGTGATGAAAAGCGGAATATGGCAGCTCCCTTCATAAGGTCTGGATTTGCGGAACATGTGGTGGTCACAAAGTTCTTCGCCGTGGTCAGAGGTAAAAAGGATCAGGGTGTCATCGTACAGTTCCTGCTCGATCAATGCCATGATAAGCCTGCCGATCTGGTGGTCCAGATGGGTGATGCAGGCATAGTATCCAATCTGCGCCTGACGGATCAATTCCGGGTCAGAAGGACCGGTTTTTGAATCAAAGATGCGTCCATTTTGTTTTAGATATTCGTCTGTCTCCCAGCTGCCGACAAAAGGTTCCCGGAGTCTGGCATTCCGGTAGAGGTCAAAATAAGGCGCAGGTGCGTCAAACGGGGGATGAGGACGCAGGTAAGACGCCATCAGGAAGAAAGGCATCCTGGGATCGCGGCGTCGTAAGAAATCCAGACACTGATCAGTGACCCAATTCGTGGGATGGTATTTTTCCTCATGTGTCCAGGGACGTGCGAGAAAACTGTTGCAGTCGATCCCGGTATCGGTAACATCTGCGTCAGCCCCCAGTTCCTTTTTGAACCAGTAGAAGTAATCATCGGCGACAAACTGAGACTCCCGGAATGGGACGCTGCCATACCGGGCGCTGTGGAGGTAGCCGTCATGAAGATCCACATGATGGAATCCCAGGTAGTTCCGTAGCGGATGCACATGCATCTTGCCGACACACTGGGTATAATAACCGGATTTTGCCAGCTCACCAGCCAGCGTATGGGAATAATTCCAGGGAATATTATCTTCATATCCTACCCTGCCATGATGACTCTGTTCCATGCCGGTATGCAGAGCGGCTCTGGCGGCGATACAGCTTGGGCAGGCGCTGTAAGCATGGTCAAAAACAACGCCCCGTGAGGCGAGAGTGTCGAGATATGGAGTTTTTACATCGGGGTGTCCTGCATATCCAAGGCAGTCTCCTCGTAACTGATCCGTCATGAGTAAAATAATATTTGGTTTCTTCATGGGCTTTTCCTCGCTTTACTACTATTAATTCTACAATAATACAATCCAACTGGAAAAGCAAGCAGATTCCAGAGTGAAAAGAAGATCTGGAGGGTAGATGAAAAAGGAAAAACAGGTTATAATGTAAAAATACTTGAGAGAAGGATGGGGGCAAACAATGGGAATGATATTTGCGTTTTTTGCAGTCAGTATTTTATCGTCGATAGCAGGTTCGATCTGTGGGATCGGAGGAGGAGTGATCATAAAGCCGGTACTGGATGCTGCCGGGATTATGAGCGTAAGCAGTATCAGTTTTCTTTCTGGGTGTACAGTTCTTGCGATGTCGCTGGTGTCTGTATATAAAAATATAAAGGGAGGAACAGCAAAGTTAAATATAAAGACTTCCACAGCTCTGGCAGTGGGAGCGGCGGCCGGAGGCGCGGCTGGCAAATCAATGTTTCAGGCGTTAAAACAGGCAGCAGGAAATGAAGAGCTGGTGGGAATGGTACAGGCATTAGTGCTGATCGCCATTACGCTAGGAACCTTGATCTATACCCTATATAAAGAACACATACACACCATGACATGTGGTCAGATATGGGTCTGTCTGGGCATTGGCCTTCTTCTTGGAATCATGTCCAGTTTTCTGGGGATTGGAGGAGGCCCGATCAACCTGGTTGTGCTGGGATATTTCTTTTCTATGACGACGAAAGAAGCAGCGCTTTCTTCCCTTTATATTATTATGTTTTCGCAGATTACCAGTCTGATTCAGACTTGTATAACGGGAAATATTCCCGATATGGAGGTCTCATACCTGGCTTTTATGATTGCAGGAGGAATCCTGGGAGGGACTATCGGAAGCAAGGTAAATAAAAAGATCAGTGATGCAGGTGTGGATAAGCTTTTCATTTTTCTGATGGCAGTGATTGTGCTGATCAATATTTATAATGCTGTGAAGTTTTCCGGCCTGGTTATTTAGAAAACTTTGTGGGGAAAAGGAGGAAGGGACAGGATAATGGATCTGCAGAAATATTTGCCATGGGATGATGAGATGCATCATATGATCCCGCTGGACTGTATATCAGGTTTTGACGTGCGGCCTGGATTTTACATATATGAGGGGGCAACGCCGATTCCGAATGGAGTAAACTTTACGGTACATTCTCACGGGGCAGTATCCTGCGAACTCCTGCTATATCATCGGATGGCAGAACACCCCTATGCCATACTTCCATTTCCGGAAAATTATAAAATCGGAGATGTTTATTCCATGATTGTTTTTGGATTGAACGTAGAGGAGTTTGAGTATGCGTATCGTCTGGATGGCCCTTATGATCCGTCCAGGGGCCTTTTGTTTGACCGTAATCATATCCTTCTTGATCCTTATGCGAAAGCAGTTACCGGACAGAGTGTCTGGGGGAAAAAAGTAAGTGATAAGGGTTACCGGGCCAGGGTAGTGCGAAATAATTTTGACTGGGGAACGGCCGCAAACCCAAAGATTCCTATGGAAGACCTGATTATTTATGAACTGCATGTACGGGGATTTACGAAAATGGCGGCAGATGTTACAGCGCCGGGCACATTTCTTGGAATCCGGGAAAAAATCCCTTACCTGAAAGAGCTGGGGGTTAATGCGGTTGAGATGATGCCGATTTTTGAGTTTGATGAGCTTAGCGGCAGGAGAACTGTGAATGGGAAAGAGGTACTGAATTACTGGGGATATAATACAGTAAGCTTTTTTGCACCTAATACCAGCTATGCATCAGCAACAGAGTACAACCAGGAAGGGCTGGAACTCAAAGAGCTGATCAAGGAGCTGCATGAAAACGGAATGGAAGTAATCCTGGATGTCGTGTTTAACCATACGGCAGAAGGAAATGAGGATGGACCTTTTATCTCTTTTAAGGGATTTGATAATAATATTTACTATCTTCTGACACCGGAAGGATATTATTATAATTTTAGTGGATGCGGAAATACCATGAACTGTAATCATCCAGTAGTACAGCGTATGATCATTGACTGCCTGAGATACTGGGTGACGACTTATCGGATTGATGGATTCCGCTTTGATCTGGCCTCGATTCTTGGACGCAATGAGGATGGATCACCGATGGAGAAACCGCCGCTTTTACAGGCTCTGGCCTGTGACTCTGTTCTTGCGGATACGAAATTGATCGCAGAAGCCTGGGACGCGGGAGGATTGTACCAGGTGGGAGCTTTTCCGGCCTTTCACCGCTGGAGTGAATGGAACGGCCGATACCGGGATGACTTAAGAGAGTATTTAAAGGGAGGGATCTGGTGTGCGCCTGCGGCGGCACGAAGGATCGGAGGTTCTTTGGATCTTTATGATCCGGTGGTACGAGGGCCTGGCGCGTCTGTGAATTTTATCGATTGTCATGACGGGTTTACGCTGTATGACTTATATACTTATAATCAGAAACACAATGAGGAAAATGGATGGGACAATACAGACGGCTGCGATGACAACCGAAGCTGGAACTGTGGGACAGAAGGGGAGACAGAGGATGAAGAGGTCAGAAAGCTTCGGATGAAGCTGATACGAAATGCCTGTGCGGTTCTTCTGACAAGCAGGGGGACGCCGATGTTTCTGGCAGGAGATGAGTTCTGCAATACACAGTTTGGCAACAATAATGCTTATTGCCAGGATAATGAGATCTCCTGGCTTGACTGGGAACGGCTTAAAATATATCGGAAGATATATCAGTTTTTTTGTCATATGATAAGTTTCCGAAAACGCCATCCGGTGGTCCGAAGGAAGGGAAAGGCTGCGGTCTGTGGCTTTCCGGATATCAGTTTTCATGGCAGAAAGCCGTGGGAGGCGGATTATGAAAACGATGGACGTCTGATAGCGGTGATGTTTGCTGGATATGATCCCCAGAAGAACCAGGATGATATCGTATATCTGATCGTTAACGCATTCTGGGAAGCAGCAGAGGCAGAGCTTCCTGTGCTGCCGGAAGGAATGGTCTGGCAGATGGAGATCAATACCGGAGCTGAGAAGGAAGAATACCGGGATACTCCGCTGATTATCGGAGACGGCCGGGTGCTGGCGGGAGAACGCTCTGTGCTGATTCTGACAGCAGAGAAAAAGCAGTAAACAGAACATATAGAGAAAAGAAAGGATAACAGAACGATGATTTTTTTGGGAAAAGAAGAGATCGAAGCAGTGATGGATGTCAATGTGATGATGGATCAGATTGAAGAGGCCTATCGGATTTTTGGGAAAGGCGCTTATTATATGCCGCCCCGTCCGGTGATCGAACATGAAAATAAGACATTGATCTACATGCCCTGTTATACAAAGGAAGTCATCGGCACCAAGATGCTGACCATGTTTCCGGAAAATGCGAAATTAGGATTGCCATCGATCGACGGTCTGGTAATCTTAAATGATGCACAGACGGGAGCTCCGCTGGCTGTGCTGGACGGTCAGACGGTAACGGCCTGGAGAACAGGCGCGGTGGGAGGTGCAGCCATCCGCCATCTGGCAGATAAGAATGCCCGTACAGTGGGGATTGTCGGTGCGGGTGTGCAGGGATTCTATCAGGCTGTGTATGCCTGTGCGGCAAGAAAGATCCATACGGTTTATATTTATAATCATAGCAACAGGGATCTGACAGATTATCTTGAGAGGCTGAAAAAAGCTATTGATAATCCAGGTATAAAGGTAGTACAATGTAAGTCAGTGGAGGAGCTGGCAAGACAGAGTGATATTATCTGCACAACCACCCCTTCGAATATACCGGTACTTCCTGATGACCGGGAACTGTTAAGAGGCAAGTGTATCATTGCAATTGGATCTTATACCCCGGAAATGCGGGAAATTCCGGACGCTGTCTGGGATGTGGCGGAGAGGGTCTATATTGAACTTCCTTATGCGTGTGAAGAGAGCGGCGATTTATGCCAGCCGCTTTCTGAGGGAAGGCTTACGAAGGACCGGATTGTGCTGATGAGTGACTATCTTGCATCCGGCGAACGGGAAGAATCGGGAAATGGAAAGACTACCTACTTTAAGTCTGTAGGAATGGGTCTTTTTGATGTGTGTGTTGCACAGAAAATATTAGAGATAGTAAAGGAGAGGTAACAATGAAAATCGTAGCAACAAAAAAAGCACCGGCAGCACTTGGACCATATTCACAGGGATATACGCACGGCGGAATGTTTTATTCAGCAGGACAGCTTGGAGCGGATCCTGAGACAGGAGACCTGGCAGAGGGAATCGAAGGCCAGGCAGACCGTGCATGCCAGAATATGGCAGCAGTTCTGGAAGCAGCAGGAACTTCTTTTGATAATGTCGTAAAGACTACATGCTTCCTGGCAGATATGGGAGATTTTGCAGCATTTAACGATGTTTATGCGAAATATTTTACGTCTAAGCCGGCAAGAAGCTGTGTGGCTGTAAAGACGCTTCCAAAGAATGCTCTGTGCGAGATCGAAGTTATCGCAGTTGTAGAAGAGTAAAGGAAAGAGGTTAGTAAAAATGGCAGAACAGCAAAACGGATGCTCTCCATCTGACTGTGCCGGGTGTGCCCATGCAGATTCCTGCAGCAGTAAACCACAGGACTTCCGCAAACCGGCTAATGCGCATTCTCATATCGGGAAGGTGATCGCGGTAGTCAGTGGTAAGGGAGGCGTTGGAAAATCCATGGTGACAGCTTCGCTGGCACGGACCATGCGTGAGCAGGGGTTCCAGGTGGGTATCCTGGATGCGGATATTACGGGACCATCAATCCCGAAAATGTACGGGATCCATCAGACAGCCTCCGGAAATGGAGAAGAGATCTATCCGGTGGAGGCAAAGGATGGGACAAAGATCATGTCTGTCAATCTTCTGCTGGAGCATGAGTCTGATCCGGTAATCTGGAGAGGGCCGATTATCGCAGGCGTGGTGACTCAGTTCTGGACGGACGTTGTATGGGGAGATCTGGACTATCTGTTTGTGGACATGCCTCCGGGAACCGGGGACGTGCCTTTGACCGTATTCCAGTCTCTTCCGGTGGACGGGGTAGTTATCGTTACTTCTCCGCAGGAGCTGGTACAGATGATCGTAGAAAAGGCATACAATATGGCAGTACAGATGAACATTCCCGTGCTTGGCGTAGTGGAAAACTACAGCTACCTGGTGTGCCCGGACTGCGGAAAGAAAATTTCCGTGTTCGGAGAAAGCCACGTAGATGAGGCGGCTGCACGACTTGGCATCCCTGTACTTGGCAAGATGCCTATCGATGCAGGACTGGCAGAGACCGTGGCCCAAGAACGGTTTTATGAGGCAGACAATCCGTATCTTGCAGACGTGGTAAATAAAATGTAGTGAAAGGGGACGTACACTTTTTTGATATGCTCCCTTCTAAGTAGACAAGTGAAATAATAA
>USDK01000055.1 GCA_900553355.1 uncultured Lachnospiraceae bacterium | reverse complement strand
AACGGCAGGCAGGCGGAAACGTGGCGTGACCATTACATGAAATTTCTGGGAAAACTCAGGAAGACATATCCGGATGCACACATAATCTGCTGTACCACACTTCTCTGTCATGACTGTTCATGGGACAAGGCTATAGATGAAGTGGTTGACACTATGAATGATAAAATGATAACTCATTATGTATATGGAAGAAACGGGTGCGGCACGCCAGGACATTTGAGGATACCGGAGGCGTGTGAGATGGCAACGGAGCTGACCGAATATATAGAAGGTCTCGAAATTGAGGGGTGGAATTAAATTATATCCTAACTTAGAGGTAAGATAGGATTATTAATGAGCTGATGTTCAAATATGGAGGATGAACCATGGAAAATTATGATCTTGAAAGAATAAAATCAGTTATACAGCGCGCCCAGAGTGGACAGGAACTTACAATAGGTTTCCTTGGCGGTTCGATAACGCAGGGAAGTCTGGCGACGGAGCATGAAAATACTTATGCATACAGGGTATACAAGTGGTGGTGTGATACATTTCCACAGGCAAAGTTCAATTATGTGAATGGCGGAATAGGCGGCACAGACTCATACTATGGTGTGTCCAGGGCTGTGACTGATGTGCTCATGTACCAGCCGGACTTTGTGGTTGTGGATTTCAGTGTAAATGATGTGGATAACATATACTGTGAAGAGACCTTTGAAGGTGTGCTGAGAAAATTGCTTTGCTGGTCATCAAGACCGGCGGTGGTGGTGCTCAATAACGTTTTCTACGACACGGGTGTAAGCACCCAGGATATTCACAACAGACTTGCAGATCACTATGGAGTGCCACATGTGAGCGTGCACGACACCATATACAGGCGGATGAAGGCGGGAGATTATAACAGGATCGACATAACCCCGGATGGACTTCATCCAAATGATAAGGGACATGGTCTGGTAGCCGGTGAGATAACAAAGTTTCTTGAGAGAATTATGGATGATCTCATACAAGATGAGAATTTGACTGATGACTCAAATACGGATGCCGCAGATGCTGGCGCGGACACAGAGAATGATATCCAGGACGAATCAGCCTGCTCATGTGTACTTCCGGCACCTGTGACCGCAAATGCTTATGAGTATGCAAAGAGGCTTACCATACGCGAGATATGTCCTAAGCTTTCAGGGTTCAGGGCTGATACTCATGAGAAGATGGGACACCTTGATCATTTCAAGAATGGATGGATCGGAGAAAATGCCGGTGATAGCATAACATTTGAACTTGAGGGCAACTGCATAGGAATACAGTACAGAAAGACAATATCAAGACCTGCTGTCAGGGCTCAGGCTGTGCTTGATGGAGATGTTGAGCATCCGGTTTTATTGGATGGCAATTTTGATGAGGACTGGGGTGATTGTCTGTATATAGAGCCTGTGCTTCATCACGATGAGAAGAAGAAACACACACTTGAGATAACGGTTCTTGATGATGAGTGTGTGGGTACAACACCATTCTATCTTATGTCCATAATAGTTGCATGATAAGTATGTGATTAAGAGAATGACAATGTTCAGATTGGCATAGATATTTGAAGAATTAAATTAAAATAAACAATATTGTGTATTGCAATATTGGGGATAGAGGACTATTATTAGCTCAGATGTACAAAGAGGTACTGCAGAATCTTGCAGTGCCTCTATTTTTTTATGGTATGACGGTTGTCTAGGAAATATATAGAAAAATTTTAGATACCCTCAGACAAATTTATCTTTAGAATTGTCTGAGGGTCAGTTTTATATTTCAAAATCGTTTCTTACATAATCTATCCATCACCCCGATCAACGCATACAGCGCCATTGCCATAATACACAGCAGCACGATGGACATCAGAAGCCAATCCATCTTGA
Organism: uncultured Lachnospiraceae bacterium; assembly: GCA_900553355.1. Classification (GTDB taxonomy): domain Bacteria; phylum Bacillota; class Clostridia; order Lachnospirales; family Lachnospiraceae; genus Merdimonas. The sequence goes on along the minus strand of USDK01000055.1, from coordinate 15,661 downwards.
ATACCTGGCTGGAGTAGATGATGAGGTATCCGAGTCCGTTCCTTGCCGCCAGGAACTCTCCGATGACGACGCCTACCAGACAGAGGCCGATGTTGACCTTCATGTTACTGATAATGGAAGGAATGGAACTAGGGAGCACCACTTTTGTCAGAGCATGAAAGCGGTTCCCACCCAGCGTGTAGACCAGCTTGAGCTTGCCGGGATCCACGGTGATAAAGCTGGTATACAGGTTCAAGATGCTCCCGAAGATGGCCACGGACATACCGGCTACAATGATGGTAAGCTTTGTCGCGCCCAGCCATACGATCAAAAGGGGTGCAAGAGCAGATTTTGGCAGGCTGTTTAAAACAACCAGATAGGGATCCAGGATTTCGGAGAGCTTACTGCTGAACCACAAAGTGACGGCTGCCAGTATACTTAAGGCCGTTACCAGAAAGAAGCTGGCCAGCGTCTCGTATAAAGTGACGCCCAGGTGGAGAAAAATACTGCCATCCAGCACCATCTCCCAGAAACACAGAGCAATCTTCGACGGACTGCTGAAGATGAAGGAATCGATGATCCCTACATTGGCGGTAAATTCCCAGATAAACAGAAAGCTCAGAAGGATCAGGACTCTGGAGATGCATACGATACGCCGGTGCTTTTTATGCTGGCGAAGGTATTGTACCTGCCCGGCGGAAAGATTATTCATTCGAATTCAGCTCCTTCCAGATCAATTGAAAATAGGTCTTAAATTCTGGTGCATTCCTCCGGTTCAGGGGAGTGTCGTCTTGCAGATCAAAGATCAGCGGTATGGTCTGCAGGATGGATGCGGGGCGTTTTGAAAGGATGATGACCCGGTCAGCCAGGGAGATGGCTTCTGACAGGTCATGAGTCACGAGTACGGCAGACTTCTGCTCTCTTCGGAGAATCTGCCCGATGTCATCCCCGACGTTCAGTCTGGTCTGATAATCCAGAGCAGAGAATGGCTCATCCAGCAGCAGAAGATCCGGCTCCAGGACCAGGGTACGGATGAGAGCCGCCCGCTGGCGCATTCCCCCGGACAGCTCGGACGGCCTGGAGTTTTTGAACTGTTTCAGGCCATAGAAGTCCAGAAGCTCATGGGCTCTTTGCTTTGTCCTGGCAGTCATCATATGCTGGATCTCCAGACCCAGGACTACATTGTGGTAGATAGTCCTCCATTCAAAAAGTTCATCGTGCTGCAGCATATATCCGACATTGGTAGTGCTTTCGCTTAAGTATTTCCCGTTGATCTTGATCAGACCTTTTTCTGGAGTCAGAAGTCCCGATATGAGGGATAAAAGAGTGGTCTTGCCGCAGCCAGACGGCCCGACGACGGCAATAAATTCGCCCTTTTCCACCGCAAAGGAGATGTCAGAAAGCGCCGGTGTTTCCCCATCCAGTGTGTGATAAGAGTAAGAAATATGTTTAAGCTCTAATACTTGTTCCATGAGAACCTCCCGGATTGTCTATATACCATTTTATGCAAATATCCTTATTTCGTGAAGGATGGTACTTGTCAGAACCTGAGGAAACAGGTATAATTTTAGAATATAGGCACTAAGAACATCCTAAGGAGAATGATTTGGATGAATTATCAGAAAGAACTGGATAAACTGCTGGCACAGCTGTCGGAGGAAGGAAAAGTACCGCGTCTTCTTCTTCACAGCTGTTGTGCACCTTGCAGCAGTTATGTACTGGAGTATCTCAGCCAGTATTTTTATATCACGATTTTTTATTATAATCCCAATATTTTTCCGGAAAGTGAATATACGAAGAGAATCCTGGAGCAGCAGACGCTGATCGGCCAGATGAGGGTAAAATATCCGGTGTCATTCATTGCAGGCAGCTATGATAAGGAAAGGTTCTATGAGATGGCAAAAGGACTGGAAGATGCCAGAGAGGGCGGAGAACGCTGTATGAAGTGCTATGAGTTAAGACTCAGGGAATCTGCTCAGATTGCAAAGAGCGGGGACTTTGACTACTTTACCACTACCCTTTCCATCAGTCCGATGAAGAATGCAGCGCGTTTAAATGAGATTGGCCTTAAGCTTCAGGAGGAATATGGAGTAAAGTATTTGTTGTCTGATTTTAAGAAAAAGAATGGCTATAAGCGTTCAATCGAACTGTCGAAGGAGTACGGACTGTACCGTCAGGACTACTGTGGATGTGAGTTTTCTCTCCGCAGCAGAAAAAAAGGACAGGAATAAGCAGCGCACATATAGAATATATAAGATAAGAAAGGAAGAAAGTACTATGGCACAGTTATGGGGCGGCCGTTTTACAAAGGAAACGGACCAGCTGGTCTATGATTTTAATGCATCCATTTCTTTTGACAAGAGACTGTATGCAGAAGATATACGGGGAAGCATCGCACATGTGATGATGCTGGAAAAGCAGGGAATCCTGACAGAAGCAGAAAAAGAGGAGATCATGGAAGGTCTGGAGGGAATCCTTGAAGATGTGGAGAAGGGAAAGCTTCAGATTTCCAGTGAGTACGAAGATATCCACAGTTTTGTAGAAGCGACTTTGATCGACCGGATCGGTGAACCGGGAAAGAAGCTGCACACCGGAAGGAGCAGAAATGACCAGGTGGCTCTGGATATGAAGTTATATACAAGAGGCGAGATTAATCAGCTGGATGAGTTGATCCGGGAGATGCTGCAGACGCTTCTGGGGATCATGGAGGAGCATGTGGAGACCTATATGCCTGGATTTACCCATCTTCAGAAGGCTCAGCCGATCACCCTGGCTCACCACATGGGCGCCTATTTTGAAATGTTCAGAAGAGACCATGAAAGGCTCCGGGACATCCAGAAGCGGATGAATACCTGTCCGCTGGGTTCAGGGGCGCTGGCTGGGACCACCTATCCTCTGGACCGGCAGTATACGGCGTCTCTTCTGGGATTTGACGGACCGACATTGAATAGTATGGATGGTGTTTCTGACAGGGACTACCTTCTGGAACTTCTGTCTGCGCTGTCTATTATCATGATGCATTTGAGCCGCTTTTCTGAAGAAGTGATTATCTGGAATTCCAATGAATACCAGTTTGTAGAGATTGATGACGCCTACAGTACCGGCAGCAGTATTATGCCGCAGAAGAAGAATCCGGATATTGCAGAGCTGGTAAGAGGAAAAACAGGACGCGTCTATGGTGCATTGAATGCGCTTCTTGTCACCATGAAGGGAATCCCTCTGGCATATAACAAGGATATGCAGGAGGACAAGGAATGGGCGTTTGATGCCATCGATACGGTGAAGAACTGTCTGACTCTGTTTACCGGTATGCTGCAGACCATGCAGTTTAAGAAGGACCGGATGGAAGACAGTGCAAGACATGGATTTACCAATGCCACAGATGCAGCAGACTATCTGGTCAATCATGGAGTGGCATTCCGGGATGCTCACGGGATTGTGGGAAGGCTGGTCCTTCTGTGCATCGAAAAGGGGATTGCGCTGGATGAGCTTCCGCTGGAAGAGTATAAAAAGATATCAGATGTATTTCAGGAGGATATCTATGAGGCTATCAGTCTTAAGACCTGTGTCAATAAGCGGGTGACCACAGGGGCGCCGGGGAAGGCGGCCATGCTGGATACGCTGAAGCTTTATCACAAATATATGGAAGAATACTAAGGGAGGAGAGCGATTATGGAACAGAAATTGAAAGTAGGAATCTTAGGAGCGACAGGAATGGTAGGACAGCGTTTTATTTCTCTGCTGGAAGATCATCCCTGGTTTGAGGTAGTGACGGTGGCGGCAAGTCCGCGGTCTGCAGGAAAGACTTATGAGGAGGCAGTAGGAGGACGCTGGAAGATGGATACTCCGATGCCGGAAGCTGTAAAGAAGCTGATCGTACATAATGTTAATGAGGTAGAAGAAGTGGCTTCGACCGTAGATTTTGTATTCAGTGCGGTGGACATGACGAAGGATGAGATCCGTGCGATTGAAGAGGCTTATGCAAAGACAGAGACGCCAGTAATGTCTAACAATAGTGCGCACCGCTGGACTCCGGATGTTCCGATGGTCATTCCGGAGATCAATATCGATCATTTTGACGTGATCGAGGATCAGAAAAAGAGACTGGGAACGACCCGTGGATTCATCGCAGTGAAACCGAATTGTTCTATCCAGAGCTATGCGCCCTGTCTGGCAGCCTGGAGGGAGTTTGAACCGGTGGAAGTAGTGGCGACCACTTATCAGGCGATCTCCGGGGCAGGAAAGACATTTGCAGACTGGCCGGAGATGGTGGAAAATATTATCCCATATATCGGCGGGGAAGAGGAAAAGAGTGAACAGGAACCGCTGCGTGTACTGGGACGGGTGGAGAATGGTCAGATCGTAAAGGCTGAGGCACCGAAGATTACCTGTCAGTGTGTGCGAGTACCAGTATTGAACGGACATACGGCGGCAGTATTCATCCGATTTGCCAAGAAACCAACGAAGGAACAGCTGATCGAAAAGCTGGTGAATTATAAAGGCTTTCCACAGGAAGCAGGGCTTCCGAGCGCGCCAAAGCAGTTTATCCGCTATATGGAAGAGGATGATCGTCCGCAGGTAAAGGCAGATGTGGATTATGAACATGGCATGGGCGTGTCCATCGGACGTCTCCGTGAGGACAGTATTTATGACTATAAGTTCATCGGACTTTCACATAATACAATCCGTGGAGCAGCCGGCGGGGCAGTTCTGTGTGCAGAAGCACTGACGGCAAAGGGATATATCAAAGCAAAATAATAACAATATAAAAGGGCTGCTTAGAGAAGACAGCCCTTTTACTCATTCTTGGTAACAGTTCAAGCTTGTAGCACAGGGAAAGGTTAAGGATGAAAAGATGAAAACAGAGAGACTGAAGTATACACAGAACAGAGAGTTATCCTGGCTGAAATTTAACCAGAGGGTGTTGGAAGAAGCACAGGATGAGACGGTTCCGCTTCTGGAACGGATGAAGTTTGTGGCGATCTTTACCAGTAACCTGGACGAATTTTTTATGATTCGCGTAGGAAGTCTTTTTGACATGGCGCATACGGATGCAAACGCAAGAGACAGCCGGTCTGGAATGACGCCGAAGGAACAGCTGGAACAGATCTTTGAAGCAGTAGCTCCGCTTTATAAAGAGAGGGATAAGACCTATGCAGAGATCAAAAAACAGCTGCATCCGTATGGAGTATGTGGACTTGATTTCAAGGAACTGGAGCAACAGGAGAAGAAGTATGTCAAGAAGTATTTTAAAGAACAGATCCTTCCCGTGCTGTCACCTCAGATTGTGGATGCCAGTCATCCCTTCCCTCATCTTCTGAATAAGGAGATTTATGTGACAGCAAATCTGACAAACAAGGATAAAAGCTCCAAGGAAGTACATACCCTGGGAATCGTTCCGGTGCCTCAGTTTATCTCAGAAGTGCTGTACCTTCCGGGGCATGATATTCGCTATATCCGGATGGAAAAGGTGATCATGGAGTATCTGAATCTGGTATTTGACCAGTATGAGGTATCAGAGGCCAATTATATCTGTGTAACCAGAAACGCAGACATTGCGCCGGATGACGAGTCGCTGGAGGTGACGGAGGATTTTCGCTGCCTGATGAAGCAGACGCTCCACAAACGGCGCCGGATGGCAGTAGTGCGTCTGGAGACGGCCCAGAAGCTGAAGCCGGAGATGGAAAAATATTTCTGTGATAAATTTCAGATTTCTCCGAAACAGATATTCCGGACCAAGATGCCGATGAAACTGTCTTATATGTTTGCTATCAGTGGAGACCTTCCGGATTCCATGAAACGGTCATTGATCTATCCGCCTTTTGTACCGCAAAGCTCCATCCATGTCCAGGATGGAAGCATGATGAAGCAGATACGGAAAAAAGACATTCTTTTGTTTTATCCATATGAGAGCATGGATCCTTTCCTGAAACTGATCAAAGAGGCTTCTGTAGATCCCAGCGTGATGACGATCAAGATTACAATCTACCGGCTGGCAAAAAAAGCCCGTCTGGTGGAGTATCTGTGCGCAGCGGCAGAGAACGGAAAAGAAGTTACCGTGCTGATCGAACTAAGAGCCAGGTTTGACGAGCAGAATAATATCGACTGGTCGGAGCGGATGGAGGATGCCGGATGCCGGGTTATCTATGGAATTGAAGGATATAAGGTTCATTCGAAGATTTGCCTGATCACATACCGCAGCCGCAGTGAGATCCAGTATATCACCCAGATCGGCACGGGAAATTATAATGAAAAGACAGCAGGGATGTACACAGATCTTTCACTGATGACGGCAGATCAGGAGATCGGCCGGGATGCAGCGGAGTTTTTTAAGAATATGGCTATTGGAAATCTGAATGGCGTTTATCAGCATCTCATCGTCTCGCCGACCAGCCTGAAGCAGAATATCCTCCGCCTGATCGATGACGAGATCGCGAAGGGAGAAAACGGCCGGGTTATCATGAAGATGAATTCTCTGACGGATGTGGATTTTATTGAGAAGATCTCGCAGGCTTCCCGTGCAGGTGTAAAGATTGATCTGATCGTGAGAGGAATCTGCTGTATTCTGCCGGGGATTCCCGGATATACAGAGCATGTCCGTGTGATGAGTATTGTGGGCAGATATCTGGAGCATCCAAGAATCTTCTGCTTTGGAAGTGGGGCAGAACAGAAGATCTATATCGGATCTGCAGATATGATGACGCGGAATACTGAAAAGCGTGTGGAAGTGGCCTGCCCTGTTCTGGATAGAGAGATCAAAAGCCAGATCAATCATTATATGAAGGTTATGCTCAGTGATAATGTAAAAGCCAGGGTGCTGCAAAGTGACGGCACTTACAGAAAGAAAAGGGCATCACAGCCTCTGGTGGATTCTCAGGCTGTGTTTATGGAAGAAGCACTGCGGGCCAGAAAGGAAAAGCCTGCGAAGGAGGGAACATTCCTGAAGCGTCTGGCCGGCCTTTTTCGTGGATAAAGGAGTTATTTGATCATATATGGGGAAATCAGTCTATATTGCAGAAAAGCCAAGCGTGGCACAGGAATTTGCCAAAGCGCTGAAACTGAAGACAAAAAGAGGAGACGGATATCTGGAAGGGGAGGATGCCATCGTTACCTGGTGTGTGGGACATCTGGTGACGATGTGTTATCCGGAAGCCTATCATCCGGAGCTGAAAAGGTGGAGCCTTACTACGCTGCCGTTTATCCCGAAGGATTTTAAATATGAAGTCATCCCGGCCACCGCAAAGCAGTTCCGGATCGTTGCCGGTATTTTGAACCGGCCGGATGTAGATACCATCTATGTCTGTACCGACTCCGGAAGAGAAGGAGAGTATATATACCGCCTGGTGGAGCAGGAAGCAAAGGTACAGGGGAAGGTAAGAAAACGTGTATGGATCGATTCACAGACGGAGGAGGAGATCCTTCGGGGAATCCGGGAGGCAAAGGATCTGAAAGAATATGATCATCTGTCAGATTCAGCCTATCTGAGGGCAAAAGAAGATTATCTGATGGGAATCAATTTTTCGCGCCTTCTTACCTTAAAATATGGGAACGGGATCGCCAGTTACTTAAAAACACGATATTCTGTTATTTCAGTGGGAAGAGTCATGACCTGCGTGCTGGGTATGGTGGTCCGCAGGGAGCGTCAGATCCGAGAATTTGTCCAGACGCCATTTTACCGGGTGGTCGGGAATTTTGGCGCAGAAGGCAGTGAATTTGAAGGAGAATGGAAGGCTGTCAAAGGATCCCGGTGGTTTGACTCCTTTGATCTTTATAAGGAAAATGGATTCAAGGAGAAGGAAAAGGCAGAAGAGCTGATCCAGTATCTGAAGGAGGCAGATCCATATCTTGGAAAGGTTGCCTCCATTGAAAAGAAGAAAGAAAAGAAAGCGGCCCCCCTTCTTTTTAATCTGGCAGAACTGCAGAATGAATGTTCCAGGAGGTTCAAGATCAGTCCGGATGAGACCCTGAGGATCGTCCAGGAGCTGTATGAAAAAAAACTGGTCACTTATCCAAGAACAGACGCCAGAGTCTTGTCCACCGCAGTGGCAAAGGAAATTCATAAGAATCTGAATGGACTGATGAAGTATGAGCCGGCGGTGCCGTTCCTTCAGGATATTCTGACACTGGGAACACATAAAGGGCTTGCAAAGACCCGGTATGTCAACGATAAACAGATTACAGATCACTATGCAGTGATTCCTACGGGCCAGGGAATGGGAGCGCTGAACAGTCTGTCTCATCTGTCGGCCCAGGTCTATGACGTGATCGTACGACGTTTTTTAAGTATTTTTTATCCACCGGCTGTCTATCAGAAAGTGGCGGTGACCATACAGCTCAGAGAAGAATCTTTTTTTGCAAATTTCAAGATCCTGACAGAAGAAGGATACCTGAAAGTGACCGGTGTGCCGGGACAGAAGGATTCTCAGGAAGAAGGGGAAAAAAGTGTTGACGGTACATTTTGGACCGCGATACAATCATTAAGGAAGGGAAGCACTCTGCCGGTGCAGACACTGGAGATCCGGGAGGGGAAGACATCGCCGCCGAAGCGTTATAATTCCGGCTCGCTTATTCTTGCCATGGAAAACGCCGGGCAGCTGATCGAAGATGAAGAACTCCGCTCCCAGATCAAGGGAAGCGGGATCGGGACCAGTGCGACCAGAGGAGAGATTTTAAAGAAGCTGATTAATAATAAATATCTGGCGTTAAATAAGAAAACACAGATCGTTACACCGACGCTTCAGGGAGAGATGATCTATGATGTGGTAGACCATTCGATCCGCTCCCTTTTAAATCCAGAGCTGACGGCAAGCTGGGAAAAGGGCCTGACTTATGTGGCAGAAGGAGAGATTACATCTGATGAGTATATGAAAAAGCTGGATCAGTTTATCATCAGCAGGACACAGGGAGTAAAAAATCTTCATAACGAAGGGCAGCTGCGAGCCTGTTATGACAAAGCCGCAGCCTTTTATAAAAAGACGGGAGTCAAAGAAAAAAAGAGAAAAAGGAGTGAAAAATCATCATGAAAGAATTGACGATTGAAGAGTTGTATACATTGGAGGAGACGATCGCAGGAGAAATCTTCCAGGGGCTTACCTATCCCTGGGAAGCATTGCCGAAGATTCATGATTTTATCCTGGAGCTGGGGAAGACTCTTCCGGAAGAAGAATATGAAAAAGTGGGAGAGGATGTGTGGATCGCAAAGTCTGCCAATGTATTTCCGTCTGCCTATATCCATGGGCCGGCCATCATCGGAAAAAATGCAGAGGTACGCCACTGTGCATTCATCCGGGGGAATGCGATCGTAGGTGAAGGCGCTGTAGTGGGTAATTCGACAGAGCTTAAGAATGTGATCCTGTTCAATAAGGTACAGGTGCCTCATTATAATTATGTGGGGGATTCGATTCTTGGCTATAAGGCGCATATGGGGGCCGGATCCATTACCTCCAATGTGAAGTCCGACAAAAAGCTGGTAGTAGTAAAGACACCGGAAGGCGGTATTGAGACTGGAATGAAAAAGTTTGGGGCAATGCTGGGCGACGAGGTAGAGGTTGGCTGTGGGACGGTCTTAAATCCAGGCAGCGTGGTCGGCAGCCATAGCAATATTTATCCGCTGTCCAGTGTCCGGGGATTCGTACCGGGACACAGTATTTATAAAAAGCAGGGAGAAGTTGTAGAAAAGCAGGAATAGAAAGGAGTAAGAGGCAATGGAGGACAACAGATTCGTGACATTCCGGATGGAGAAGACAAAGCATATCGCGCTGGTGGCTCACGACGGAAAGAAAAAAGAGATAGTAGAATGGTGTGATAAAAACAAGGATATCCTGAAAGGTCATTTCCTTTGTGGAACAGGCACTACGGCCAGGCTGATCTCTGAGAAGACAGGACTTCCCGTAAAGGGGTACAACAGTGGCCCGCTGGGCGGCGATCAGCAGATCGGGGCAAAGATCGTAGAAGGACAGATTGATTTTATGATTTTCTTGTGGGATCCACTGGAGGCTCAGCCCCATGACCCAGATGTTAAGGCCCTTCTCCGGATTGCAGTCGTTTATGATATTCCGGTGGCGAACAATCTGGCAACGGCGGATTTTATGCTTCATTCCGAGTATATGGCAGGAACATACGACAGAAAGGTAGAAAATTTTAATAAGACAATCGAAGAAAGAGTCGAGAAGATGAAATAGCAGAGAAAATCAGTTGACAGGGACAGGAGGGTATGATATATTTTTCTGGAATAAAACTTTAGTACTTTAAAGCGCAACGGTTTAAAGCGAAGAAAGAGAAAGAAGAGGAAGTTGTAATATGACGATCAAAGTAGTGCTGCTGATTATTTTCTTTGCGGTAATGGTGGCGGTAGGGATCTATTCCAGAAAACATACCATGAGCGTGGACGGGTTTGTGCTGGGCGGACGGTCAGTGGGACCGTGGCTGACGGCGTTTGCCTATGGAACTTCTTATTTTTCAGCGGTTGTGTTTGTAGGATATGCCGGACAGTTTGGCTGGAAATATGGAATTGCCAGCACCTGGATCGGGATCGGCAACGCGGTGATCGGAAGCCTGATGGCCTGGGTGGTTCTGGGAAGAAGAACAAAGGTGATGACTCAGCATCTGAATTCCAAGACCATGCCGGATTTTTTCGGCAGCCGGTATGGGAGCAAATCATTGAAAATTGCGGCTTCGGCCATTGTATTTGTATTTCTGGTGCCCTATACGGCTTCTATCTACAACGGCCTTTCCCGGTTGTTTGAGATGGCCTTCCATATTCCTTATGCATGGTGCGTGGTGGGAATGGCGGTATTTACAGGAATCTATGTGATCCTGGGCGGCTATATGGCTACTGCCATTAACGATTTTATCCAGGGAATTATCATGCTGGCAGGAATCGTGATCGTGATTGCGGCTGTCCTAAACGGACAGGGCGGTTTTCTTGAAGCAGTCCAGCAGATGGCGCAGATCCCAAGTGATGCGGAAGTAACACTGGGGCAGCCAGGGGCATTCACATCCTTTTTCGGGCCGGATCCGGCAAACCTGGCCGGAGTCGTGATTTTAACATCCCTTGGCACCTGGGGACTTCCTCAGATGATCGGAAAGTTTTATGCGATCAAGGATGAAAAATCTATCAATACAGGCACCGTGATCTCTACGATCTTTGCCGTGGTTGTATCAGGCGGGTGTTATTTCCTGGGAGGATTTGCCAGACTTTTTGATGACCCGGCCATATATGACGATGCAGGTGCAGTGGTGTATGACAGTATCATTCCACATATGCTGTCCGCGCTGCCTGACGTTCTGATCGGAATCGTGGTGGTGCTGGTGCTGTCGGCATCCATGTCTACGCTGGCATCCCTGGTGCTGACATCCAGTTCCACACTGACACTGGACTTTTTAAAGGATAACATCCTGAAAAATATGAGTGAGAGAAAGCAGGTCCGCACTATGCAGCTTCTGGTCGTGTTTTTTATCGTGGTATCGGTTGTGATCGCACTGGATCCGCCGACGTTCATCGCACAGCTGATGGGCATTTCCTGGGGAGCTCTTGCCGGAGCGTTCCTTGCCCCTTTCCTCTATGGACTTTACTGGAAAAAGACGACAAAGGCTGCGGTCTGGGCAAGCTTTATTGTGGGGGTAGGGATTACAGTCGTCAATATGTTTGTCCCGTTGATCCAGTCTTCTATTAATGCAGGAGCTATAGCCATGCTTGCCGGACTGATCGTGGTGCCTGTGGTCAGTCTGATTACGCCGAAGCTTTCAGAGCAGAAGACCAGCGATATTTTTTCCTGTTATGAAGAGAAGGTGACGATTACGAAAAAGCGTTCCCTGGAACAAAATTAAAAAAGAAGAATAAAGGATAAAATAGATCAAGGAAAGTGATTAAAAACACCACTTTCCTTTTTCTTTTAGATGTGTTAGGATAGAGAAGTGTTAAAAAAAGACAATAAAATTGATGATTATTGTTGGTATAATAGAAAGAGAGGAAACTGTAATGGAACATTATCAGAAGTATGAAAGAGGATATTTTATGCCTCCGGAAGTGACCTATGACTGGGTCAAGAAGGAGTATATCGATCAGCCCCCAATCTGGTGCAGTGTGGATCTTAGAGATGGTAACCAGGCATTGATCGAGCCGATGAGCCTGGAAGAAAAGCTGGAATATTTCCAGATGCTGGTAGATATCGGCTTTAAAGAGATTGAAGTGGGATTTCCTGCAGCGTCTGAGACAGAGTATCAGTTTATGCGGACATTGATTGAAAAGAATATGATCCCGGATGATGTGACGGTACAGGTGCTGACTCAGGCAAGAGAACATATTATTAAAAAGACTTTTGAGGCCGTTGAAGGTGCGCCTCATGCAGTCGTACATCTTTATAATTCTACATCTGTGGCACAGAGAGAGCAGGTGTTCCGTAAGAATAAAGAAGAGATTAAAAAGATTGCCATTGATGGAGCAGAGCTTCTGTTGAAGCTGGCTTCTGAGACAGATGGAAACTTTACTTTCCAGTACAGTCCGGAGAGCTTTTCAGGCACAGAAGTAGACTATGCCGTGGAGGTCTGCAATGCAGTATTGGATGTGTGGAAGCCGACGCCGGATAACAAGGCGATCATCAATATCCCGACTACGGTAGAAAATGCGATGCCTCATGTATTTGCCTGCCAGCTGGAATATGTCAATAAACATCTGAAATACCGGGACAGTGTGATCCTCTGCCTGCATCCGCATAACGACAGAGGCTGCGGCGTGGCAACGGCAGAGCTTGGAATCCTGGCCGGGGCAGAAAGAATTGAGGGAACATTGTTTGGAAACGGAGAGCGTACCGGAAACGTGGACATCGTGACGATGGCTATGAATATGTACTCTCATGGCGTGGATCCGAAGCTTGATTTTTCTGATATGAAGCATATCCGCGAGACATATGAACGACTGACCAGGATGCAGGTAGATCCAAGACAGCCCTATGCAGGAGATCTGGTATTTACTGCATTTTCCGGTTCCCATCAGGATGCCATTGCAAAAGGTATGGCCTGGAGAGAGGAGAATAACTGTGAGAAGTGGACAGTTCCTTATCTTCCGATCGATCCGCAGGATGTGGGAAGAAAATACGATTCCGACGTTATCCGTATCAACAGCCAGTCTGGAAAGGGCGGCGTCAACTATATCCTGAAGCAGAGCCATGGAATTAATCTTCCAAAACAGATGAGGGAAGAAGTAGGATACCTGGTGAAAGATGTGTCAGACAAGGCTCATAAGGAGCTGACACCTGACTGGGTATATCAGATCTTTTCCGATAATTATATCAATACAAAGCCGGTATTCCATATTGATGAATGCCACTTTAAACAGGCAGATGGTATTACAGCGGATGCTACGATCAATCATGGCGGAAAAAGCCAGGTGATCACAGCTATGGGAAATGGACGTCTGGATGCGGTCAGCAATGCGATTAAGCAGTACTTTAACATCAGCTATGAGCTCACCTTCTATGAGGAGCATTCTCTGACCAAGGGTTCTTCTTCCAAAGCAGTGGCTTATGTGGGTGTGATCTGTAAAGGCAAGACTTTCTGGGGCGTAGGCATTGATGCGGATATTATCAAGGCATCCATCGAAGCGCTTACCGTGGCTGTCAATAAGATTGATGAGATCGGTCATGCCGATACCTGTCAGGATGCCCGTATGCTGGAGATCATGAATTATATCCAGGCAAATTATATTGATATTACGTTGGATGATCTGGCAGAAAAGTTTTATCTTTCTAAACCCTATGTGTCCAAATATATTAAAGAGAAGTCAGGTATGACCTTTGGGGAGCTGGTTAAGAAGATCCGGATGAAAAAGGCAAAGGCACTGTTAAAGAGCAGTAATATGACAGTAGAAAACATAGCCCTGACAGTAGGATATCAGAATGTAGAGCATTTTAACCGCTTATTTAAAAAGGCTTACAATATGACTCCAATGCAGTTTCGGAATCAGAAATAAGATAGAAACAAAAGAAAAGAGGTTTAGGTAAAATGATCATCAGTGCAAAGTATTTGATGACAGGGGACGGAAAAACCGTCCTCACAGATCAGGCTGTCCTGACAGGAGAAGATGGAAAAATTAAGAAAATCGGATCGAAAGCGGAACTGATGCAGGCGTATCCGGAAGAAGAGGTGAAAGAATATGGAGACGCAACAATCCTTCCGGGATTATGCGACATGCATGTTCATCTTGCATACTGGTTCTCGCAGCCGGACAGCTTTAACTATGGACCACAGCTGATCACGCTGTACGCGCTTCAGCATGCGCAGGCTGCATTTGAAAGAGGAATCACGTCCGTACGCGACATGTCCTCAGCACACGGTGTATGTAAGAATTTAAAACTGGCCGCAGAGAAGGGCTTTGTGAAAATTCCAAGGATCACACATACAGATCTGGGTATGTGTATGTCCGGCGGGCATGCATGGGATGAGGTAGAGCAGGTAGACGGACCATGGGAGATCCGGAAGGAAGTTCGTAAGCAGGTCAGAGACGGGGCAGAATGGGTGAAACTGATGGATACCCACCGCTCGAGTATTCCGGAGTTTACACAGGAAGAACTGGATGCGGCTGTAGATGAGTGTCACAGAAGAGGGATCAAGTGTGGTGTTCATGCCGGAACGAATCCTGGTATCCAGATGTGTATTGATGCAGGCTTCGACACCATCGAACATGCTACATTTATGACGGTGGATCAGGCAAAACAGATGGCCGAAAAGGGCATTGCCTGGACACCGACGATCATGGCGTATACGCTTTTGTATGATATCTGTAAAGAAAACCTGGAGAAGAATGCAGGAAAACCGGTGAATGATCCGGTTATGCAGAAAGAGATGAACGATTATCAGTATTTCGAGCCTGCATACAAGGCATATAGAGATCACTTCAAAGAATTTTATGATACGGGTGTAACAGTTATTGCCGGAACCGACATGGTTATGTACCAGTCACCGTTTTTGCCGCTTCCAAGAGAGCTGCAGTATATGGTAGAATATGGCATTACACCTGCACAGGCTATTCAGACAGCAACCTCCAATCCTGCAAAAGTGTTGGGTGTGGATAAGGAAAGAGGCCTGGTAAAGGAAGGACTGGATGCTGACCTTCTGGTAGTAGGCGGAGATTTGAGCAAGGATATTACATGCTTAAACGATGTGAAGCTGGTAACACTGGGCGGAGAGAGAGTCTATGAAGACGGAGTCCGTTATGTGGGAACCCACAATATGTTCATGTAGCAGGAGGAACTAACAGGTTATGATGCTGATCGCAGGAGTTGTATTAGGAGCTGTCTTCCTCCTCGGCGGAGCTTTTCGCCTTCAGGAGAGCAAAAAGAAGGGAGAAGGGACCAGGCTGTATGCACTGATCACTTATGCCGGGCTTGCGGCGATGGTGGTGAGTACCATGGAGCTGATCAAACCGTTTCTTACGTTTATTCCGGATGATTACCGTACACTGTTTGTATTTGCAATCGACATTGCGGTGTTGATTCTGGGAGGCGATACTATCCTGAAGCCGGAATTTGAGGATGGAGGAGGAAAAAAGAGAGACAATCATCTTTCTGAGTATCGGGACAGACAGAATTCCTACAGGCCGAAAAATAAAAAAAGAAGAAAATAATAAATGAAAGGGGCTGTCGCACTAAATAATTAGTGCGGCAGCACTTTTTTGCAGAGAATA
>USDK01000054.1 GCA_900553355.1 uncultured Lachnospiraceae bacterium | reverse complement strand
AGAAAATTTGACCTGGATTTGACCCAGACGCATTTTCGGGCACAAAATAAAGCTGTGGAACACAGCGAAAACCCGCTAACCACAAGGGATAACGGGTTTCGTTGTTGTTATAGCTATCTAAAGGAATGAGGGGCTCTCTTGTCTTTTCATATAGTGTTATAAAGTGTTATAGATGCCGAAAAATCGTTGTTTTCGGAGAATGAAAAATTTCATATCGTATTATATCATAGTTTTTTATAGTAATTTGACCTAAAATAAAAGTACATAGCCGATTGGTTCTTTTTAATGAGAATCAGTCGTTTTTTTTATTTACATAGCTATTTCTTCAATGTGAGAGATGGCTATTATTTGTTACAGGAAGGAGGAATATTTTTACATGCAGAGAGGAAAAGTGATTGCGATTGCTAATCAGAAAGGGGGAACAGGGAAAACAACAACAACGGTTAATTTAGGAATTGGTCTTGCGAATGAAGGGAAAAGTGTCCTTTTGGTGGATTGTGACCCACAGGCGGATCTTACAACGTCTCTCGGCTGGCAGGAAGAAAATCTTTCTGCTGATTTGTCTATGTTGATGGGAGGGATGGTCCGGGATGAGCCGGTATATTCACATTCCGCAATCCTGCATCATCAGGAGGGGGTGGATCTGATCCCGGCCAGTATCGAATTGTCCGGCATGGAAGTGGCTCTGGTCAATGCTATGAGCCGGGAATTTACGCTAAAATCCTGCCTGTCAGAGGCCAGAAAAGGCTATGATTATATCTTGATTGACTGTATGCCGAGTCTGGGAATGCTGACCATTAATGCTCTTGCAGCAGCAGACAGTGTGATCATTCCCGTACAGGCTCATTATCTGCCATTGAAAGGCATGACACAGCTGGTGAAAACAATCGGGAAAGTGAAAAGACAGATCAATCCGCAGTTGAAAGTAGATGGCGTGATTCTGACACTGGCAGATATGAGGACAAATCTTGCACGGACTACCGCGGAATGTCTGAAGGAAAATTATGGAAAGGTGCTTAAAATTTTTGATACCGTTATTCCGGTAGGGATCAAAGCGGCGGAGACCAGTGCGGCTGGAAAAAGCATCTATGCCTACGACAAAGGAAGTCCAGTTGCTAAAGCGTACCGTGCATTTACCAGGGAGGTGATCGCAGTTGACGAAAAGAAACGGCATAAAGATGAACCTGCCTGCAGCCGATGACCTGTTCAGCATCCAGGAAGAACGGGATCAGGAGCAGAGGGAATATCTTCTGGATATTCCATTGGAAGAGATCAGCGATTTTCCGGATCATCCATTTAAGGTACGGACGGATGAAAAGCTGCTGGAAATGGCAGAAAGTATCCGGGAGCACGGGGTATTGTCCCCGGCGCTGGTGCGCCCGAAAGATGGCGGTGGGTATGAAATGGTTTCCGGACACCGGCGGAAAAAAGCAAGCGAGATGGCCGGGCGCAAGGAAATACCCTGCATTGTCAGGGAACTTTCAGAGGATGAAGCAATTCTGCTTATGGTAGACTCGAACCTTCAAAGAGAAGAAATCCTGCCATCCGAAAAAGCATATGCATACCGGATGAAGCTGGAAGCCATGAAACGCCAAGGGCAAAGGAGAGATTTAACTTCGGCTCCAGTGGGACCGAAGTGGAGATCTAATGAAGAATTGTCAAAAAAATCGGAAGATAGTGTTTCTCAAATTAAAAGGTATATCCGTCTGACGGAACTTATACCGCCGATTCTTGACATGGTGGATGATAAGAAGATTGCCCTGCGGCCTGCCGTGGAACTATCTTATCTGTCTAGTGAACAGCAGGAAGAACTTCTGGACTTTATGCAGATGCAGGACTGTACGCCGAGCCATGCGCAGGCTATCCGGATGCGGAAGTTTGCAGAAGAAGGAAAACTAAATAAGGATGTGATAGAAGCGATTCTGTCCGAAGAAAAGGGAAACCAGAAGGAGCAGTTCCGGATGCCGAGAGAACGTATCAGTAAATATTTTTCTCCGGGGACATCTGCCAGGCAGATGGAGGATACGATTATCAAGGCACTGGAATTGTACCGGAAAAAGGAACGGAGTCGTGAAAGATAGCGGTTTTCCGCCAGGGGAGAGGTCCCTTTTTTGGCAGAAAGCCGTTTTTTTGTTCCCCCTTCCCACACCCTACCCCCTCTGGCTTACCAGCAGTTACCAGCCGAAAGAGAAAATACGGGTGCCTGGGAGGTTGTGGAAAGAGAAAACAGCAGATGGAAAGGAAAAATAAGTCATGAAAATACAGAAAGTAAGATGTGGAAACCGGGTGGCGGCAGTGCTGCTGTGTCTGGTTATGCTGTTGATAGGTGTGATGACAACAGGTGAGCCGGTCAGGGCGGCTGACGGAACGGTTCAGCTGAATTATGGGGAGAAGATTTATTACGGTGATTATCTGACTACAAAGATGACCTTTGAGGGGAATAATTACGCGTACTGTGTGGAGCCCTTAAAAACGCTTCCAGGGGCAGGAACCTATTCCTATAACCTCCTGCCGGGAGATTCGCCGGTAAGAAAGGCGCTATATTATCTGCCTGGCGGATATGGCTATGACGCTAATATTAAAAACCAGTATCTGGGCGGATGGTCGGATAATGATGCTTATGTGATCGGGCACCTGACGGTAGCTTATGTCTATTCCGGGTATAATGCAGGAAGCGGAGCTTTTCATGGGGCACCGGCAAATTATGTAAATAAAGCGGTAGAGGTGGCAAATGCGATCAGCGGACTTCCGGATCCGCCGCAGTCTTTCCGGGCATTTATCATCCCATCGGGAACGGATCAGACCATTGCAGGAAGCTGGTATCAAAAGCCGTTTGGATATATTGAAATCCGGAAATCTACGGCAAATGAAGGGATTTCCGGAAATAATGAAAATTACAGTCTGTCGGGTGCGGAATATGGCGTGTTCCATGGAGAAACCCAGGTGGCAGTGCTGGTAACAGATGAGAACGGATATGCCAGATCCGGGGAACTGGAGGTGTTGGAGAATGGACATTACACAGTCCGGGAACTGAAAGCTTCTCCGGGGTTTGCCGTGGATGTGAACGGTTACGATGTGGCGGTTCAGTCAGACCAGACCTCGGTGTTGGAAGTTCAGGAGATTCCGCAGAGCAATCCAATGTCGATCCTGCTTCAAAAGCTGGATGCAGAGACAGGAAAGCCGGAAGCTCAGGGAAATGCGTCCTTGGAAGGGGCAGAATTTACAGTGTGTTATTATCCGGTGAAAGCAGACCATGACCCGGCTGCAGACGGAACAAAGCCGGAACGGTCCTGGGTGTTCCGGACAGACAGTGAGGCAAAAATAGAGTTTACAGAAGATTATCTGGTGTCCGGGGATGAGTTTTACTATCAGATGGACGGGGTGACGCCCTGCCTGCCGCTGGGGACCGTGACTATACAGGAAACCAAAGCCCCGGAAGGTTATCTGTTAAATGATAATGTATTTATCCAGCAGATCACTGCCGGGGGGACGGTAGAAACAGTAGAGTGCTATCAGGCACCGGACGCAGGAGAACAGATATACCGGGCGGATCTGGAATTTGTCAAAGTATCAGACGGGGATCTGGAACGGCTTGCAAATATTCCTTTTGTGATCACATCAAAGACAACTGGAGAGAGCCATGTGATCGTGACGGATGAAAATGGATATGCCAGTACATCTTCGGCATGGAATCCGCATACTTCAAATACAAACCGGGGGGAAACTTCTGGAGACGGGATCTGGTTTGGGGAAGGAACGCCGGATGATACAAAAGGAGCCCTGCTTTATGATACTTATGCAATCGAAGAGAAACGGTGTGAGTCTAACCAGGGAATGAAATTATTGGAATTTGAAGTAGAGGTATATAAAGACTCTGTTACGGTGGAGTTAGGGACACTGACAAATGACAGAGTGGTGATCGGAACCCAGGCAAAAGACGCAGATGACGGGGATCAGGAAGCCATAGCGGATAGCGAGGTCACGATTGTTGATACAGTTTCCTATGAGAATGTTACGCCTGGTCAGACCTATAAAATCTATGGCGTGCTGATGGACAAGACTACTGGAGAAGAACTTATGGTTCAGGGAAATACAGTTACAGGAGAGGCGGAATTTACCCCGGAAAAAGGGGAAGGATCTGTGGATGTAACGTTTACCTTTGACGGGACCGGGCTGGAAGGAAAAGACGTTGTTGTATTTGAGAAACTGTACCTGGTAACGGAAGAAGAGGAACTGCTGGTGACGACCCATGAGGATATTGAAGACGAAGGACAGACAATCCGGCTGGTGGAAGAGGAAAAACCGAAATCGCAAGAAACGCCGGGAACTCCTGTATCCGGCGCGCCGAAAACAGGAGATACAGCGGATGTGTTCCTGTGGATAGCTATAGCTGTTCTTTCCGCAGCAGGAATTGGCGGATATGGAATGATAAGATTCCGAAAGAAACGAGAAAATGAAAAATAATTCTGGAAAAGGAGCAGCGGAATGATATGGTGTGAAGTGGAGGGTGCCGGAAAGGCACCCTTAAAAGAGATTGTAGAGAAGATGGAGGAAAGAACCCTGCTGGCGATAGAATTTGAGGAAAGCTGGGAAATGGATAAGGAGGGAGCGAAAAATGGATGAACTGAAAGTGGTTAATATCCGTCTGGTCAAGGAACCGTCCCTCTATAGTGAAAAAAGGCTGGAAACACCGAAAGCAGTGCTAGAATTTATGGCAGAGGAGATGGCTGCATATGATAGAGAGATCCTGTGTGTACTGAATCTGAAGAGCAACTGCCAGGTCATTAATATGAATATCGTAAGTGTTGGCTGCATTAATGCAACGATAGTCAGTCCCAGGGAAGTATTTAAAAGCGCGATCCTTTCCAATGCCAGCGGTATGATTGCGCTCCATAATCATCCGAGCGGAAGCATAAGGCCGTCCAGGGAGGATGTCAGGGTCACAAGACAGTTGATCAAGGGCGGAAGAATTATGGGAATTGAACTTATGGATCATATCATCGTAGGTGGGACAAGTGGGGAGATGTATAGTTTCCGGGAAGAGCGAAGAGAGATGTTTCTGGAAAGAGAAGATGAGCTGGAACGGTAAGAAACTATCTCTATAACCGAACATGAAAATGAAATTTTAGCCTCTGAGATTGTTTTTTTATCTGTTTTATAATATAATATAAGTGAAAAAGAGAAGACCTAAAAAATACTATTGACAGATATAAAAGTATGGTATAAAATTTCGTAACAGAAATATTATATAATATACAGGCTCACTAGCTGAGGGAATCGTAATGGCCGATCCGGGCACTCCCCTGTTAAAAAAATAATCGTGAACGATAGCCATTAGCAAAAGCCCCTGGATTGGGGCTTTTGTTCATTATAGGAGAAAATATGGATATAACAAATATACAACGCTGTGCGGATTATTATCAGAAGAACTATTTGGAGACGTTCTATTTAGTGAGCACATATCATGGGAAAAGCTTTATTCTAATAGGAGAAAAAGAAAACTTTCCTCATTTGATGGGAATCGCAAAGCCAATTTATAATTCCAATGGATACAGGTCTCCGTATGCTTTATATAGAGATATTAGAAATGGACGGCCAATATCAAGGAGAATCATTCCTAATAACATTTCCGTTACTTCTAAAATGTATAAAAAGGTAGTGAACTTTGAACATTCTACAGAAATTTTCTGGAATAATCAGGGACCCTTGGCGATTAACTATAATGAACTGCTGAGCAGCAAGAAATTAAGCAATGTTGATATTTTGCTTACCGATATTCATTCAGGATATATGCTGGGATGGAAATGCAATAAAAATATTCAGGT
The DNA here is from genome assembly GCA_900553355.1 of uncultured Lachnospiraceae bacterium. GTDB lineage: Bacteria > Bacillota > Clostridia > Lachnospirales > Lachnospiraceae > Merdimonas. The sequence continues at coordinate 11,762 of USDK01000054.1, read as the reverse complement.
TAATGCTGAGATTCATTTGACTAAATATTGTATTTCAAGTTGGATAGATGAAAGTGGAAGATCACAGCAGCAGAAAGAGAAATATATGCCGCTGCAGGATATCGATCTAATCCGTTATGTGTTTGCATTTGATAAAAAGTCAGACTTAATTAGAAAGAAGGAATATAAATATTCAACGGAAGATAAGGAAGATATTTTGAGAACTATCGAAAGAAACAGGGCGAATCTTTTAGTAGATTCTAATAATGACAGGTTTTATATAGGTATAGCGAAAGACAAGGCGATTCATTGTAAAATTAATGGCGTGCAGTATTAATTGTGCAGACACTGTCTGCACAATTTGATTAATAGAATTTTACATAACCGATTGGTTCAATTAAGAATCAACCGGTTATTTTTTTGCCCTGATATAAGCAGAAAGTCAATCTTAGGGCAGGAAAGGAGTGAAAACATATGCCGTATATCCAGCCGGAGGTTTTAGAAGAGCTAAAACGGATCGACTTGTACACTTATCTGAAAGCCAGTGACCCAGGAGAGTTGGTGCATGTAGCCGGTAATGTGTACTGTACCAAGACTCATGACAGCCTCAAAATATCTAATGGGAAATGGATGTGGTGGAGCCGGGGGATCGGGGGAAGAAGCGCTCTGGATTATCTGATCAAAGTGGAAGGGTATTCCTTTCTGGATGCAGCAGAGCAGCTGATGACTCTGGGGAGTATGCGGCTGCAGATGCAGCTTCAGGAAGAACGGCCTAAAGAAAAAATTCTGCTTTTACCGGAACCATCTGCTTCTGCAGACCGTGTGATCTTGTATCTGAAGAAGCGAGGAATCTCGCCGGAGCTGATCCGGTTTTGCCTGGAAACCGGACGGCTGTATGAGAGCCGGAATTATCACAACGCCGTTTTTGTTGGTATGGATGGAACGGGAAAGCCGAAGTATGCAGCTTTGCGCGGTACAGGGTCAGATTTTATCGGGGAGGCCAGCGGAAGTGACAAAAAGTATTCTTTTGCAATTCCGGCAGAGACCAAGAGTGAGACGGTTCATTTATTTGAATCGCCGATTGATCTGCTGTCATATGCCTCCATCCGGATTTTGGACGGTGAAAAATGGAGAGCGGAACACCTGCTGTCACTGGCAGGAGTATATCAGCCGGCAGGGGAGATTAAAGAGAGTAAAGTGCCGGCAGCCCTGGAACGTCTTCTGAAGGAACATCCAGAAATCCGAAAAGTGGACATGCATCTTGATAATGACAAGGCAGGAAGAAGGATGACAGAAGCACTCAAGGTCATTCTTCCAGAGAAATATCAGTGCCAGGACAAGCCGCCGTGCCGTGGAAAAGATTTTAATGATGAATTATGTCTGCGGAGGGGGATTCAGGTAATAAAGCCTCGGGAAAAACGTCAGGCAGAACGTTCATAAAAACGGGGAGGTGGGAAACGATGGAGACGGGGCAGAGAAGATGTTTTATACCAGCAAGCATCGCCGTTGGATAGCCATGGCATAGGCCGGGCATCCAAACGGCACTTGCCAGGGCGGACCCTGGAACCCCTGAAAGGAGAATGATGAGATGTTAGGAATATTGGTAAGCTTTATGGCAGGCGGCGTATTGGGAGTCATACTGATGTGTCTGCTTCAGATCAACCGCACAGATGAATGGAAGGAGTGGAAAGATTATGAGAATAGAGATTTTAAAGAGAAGAGGTAAATCTGCAGAAAAACGGATGAAGAAATATCAGGACAGAATATCCAGAAAGATTGGGAAGGGGGAAAAGAAAGATGAGCACGGTTAAGATATTTGCAGAAGACATCGTGGAGAAGATCCACAGGTATTTACCTGGGGAATATGACTCTGTCCAGTGCGAGGTGAAAGAGGTTTTGAAAAACAATGGAATCCGTATGACAGGGATTGAATTTCAGAGGGAAGGCAGTTCCATATCACAGATTATTTATCTGGAACCATTTTTTGAAGACATCAGGCAGGGAAAAGAGCTTGGAACTGTGCTGAAAGATATCGCCAGCAGTTATATCCAGAATGCAAATAGCGGATGCAGGACAGAAATTAATGCACAGCAGCTGATGGAATTTGAAAATATCCGGCAGTCAATCGAGCCGGTTCTGGTTCATACGGCAGAAAACAGAGAAATGCTGGGACAGATGCCGCACCGGAAAATAGCAGATCTTTCAGTTTACTATAGAATTGTATTTCAGGATCAGGGAAATGACATGCAGGCAAGCATGAGCATTACGAATGGACACATGAAACAGTGGGGAATATCAGAGCCAGAACTATATCATCAGGCTGTCGCTAACATGGAAAACCGGGAAACGAATACGCTGACACCGATGGAAGATATGCTTAAGTCCATGTTTACAGGAAAAGGGGAAGAAAGAAACCTTTTGAAGGAAGGAACTGTGGAATGTGCAAATCTGCCGCAGGAAGGATTCTATGTGCTGACAAATGAGCGGAAAACTTATGGAGCGTCTTTGTTAGCGGTGCCGGGCGTAATGGAAAAGGTAGATCGGTTGTTCCCGGAAGGCTATTATATTCTGCCGTCATCCCTTCATGAGGTATTGATTGTTGAAAAAGATAAAAATCTTTCGGCAAAAGAGCTTGGGGAGATGGTAAGAGAGGTCAATCGTGCAGAAGTAAGCCCCCAGGAACGCCTTTCAGATTGTGTATACGAGTATGACAGAGAAAAAGCGGCCATCCGTCAGGTGCCGGAATCATTAAGAAGCAGGGAGATGGAGAGATGAGACAGAGAAATGTATCCATATTGTTCAGGCTGAACCGTAAGGAAGCTGAAAGACTTAATAAATGTGTAAAGAAAAGCGGATTAAGCAGGGAGGCATACTTACGTCAGCTGGTAAATGGGCTTATACCAAGGGATGAACCGCCGCCGGATTACTATTCCATGATGAGGGAACTGCACCGGATTGGAGAACAGTTAAGCCGTATTTCCCAGGCGGCTCATGCACAAAGAAGGATTGATGTACAGAAGTATGATGCAGAGGTACAAGGATTCCACCGGGTTATTGAACAGATTATGGAGGCAGTTGTCCTGCCGGAACGAATGGGAAACCTGCCGAAGAAAAGCGCGGAAAGCTGGCTGGCAAAACAGGGGGCTCCGTCTGCAAAGAAGGAGGAAAAAAACTGGTGGCAGTAACATCTATCTGGAGAGTGAAAGGATGGCTTGGAAAAGTAATCGGCTATGCAAAGAACCCAGAGAAGACAGGTCTGGCAGACGTGATTGCTTATGCAGCGGATGAAGACAAAACATCGGACCGGGATGATCTGCTGCAATATGTATCCGGAATCAACTGTGGGACAGCTACTGCAAGGATGGAGATGCTGTCAGTGAAAAAGAGGTTTGGAAAGGAGGATGGTGTGACTGCTTATCATGGATACCAGTCTTTTGCTCCGGGAGAAGGACCGCCGAACATCGTACATGAAATCGGAGTTCGGCTGGCGGAAGAGTTATGGGGAGATCGTTTTCAGGTTTTGGTAGCAACCCATCTGGACCGGGAGAACCACCTTCATAATCATTTTGTGATTAATACGGTTTCGTTTATCGACGGGAAAAAGTACCACAGAACCAGGCAGGATTATCTAAGGCTCCAACAGGTTTCTGATAAGCTGTGTCTTGAGTATGGACTATCGGTAATAGAGCACCCGGAACGAGGCAGGGGGAAATCCTATGGGGAGTGGCGGGCGCAAACAGAGCAGAAACCAACTTATGCCGGAATGATGAAAGCGGATATAGACTGGGCCGTTTCTAAAGCACGGACAGAGAGTCAGTTCTATCAACTCCTGCGTGAAAAAGGATATCGTTTTAAATTTGGAAAGGATCTGACACTCCGGGCACCCGGACGGGAAAGAGGGCTGAAGCTGGAAAGGAACTTTGGAGAGAATTACACATTGGAAGCTATCCGGATCCGAATCTTGCAGAAGGATGAAAAACCAATAAAAAGTGGCTTTCCTGACAAAGAGAAAAAACAGGTTCCCAAAAACCTCAAGGCATATCCGGGGAACAGACCCAAGAGGAAAATCAGCGGCCTGAAAGGATTATACCTTCATTACTGCTATCTGCTGGGGATTCTGCCGAAAAAGCAATCCCTACAGCTGGAGCAGGTAAATGTGATGCTTCGGGAAGAACTGATCAGACTTCATACTATTATAGAGGAGACAAAGCTGCTCTGCCGATTTAGGATTGATACGGCAGAGCAGCTGATCCAATTTAGGGATAAGCTGGAGCAGAAACAAGAAGGATTGAACGGGGAAAAACGGCAGTTACAGCGTAAGTACCGTACGATCCATACGCCGGAAGAAGCAGTGCAAGTAAAAGAAGAAATAAAAGAACTGAACAGAAGGACGAAAGAAATCAGAAAAGAGTTAAAACTGTGCAGAGGGATTGAAGAGCGGTCCGGTTTCATGAAAGAAAAGCTGCAGCTCATGAACCAGGAACATGGCCGGGAAAGGGTGGTGAAAAAATATGAATACATCAGGAGAGGCAGCTGAACAGATTGTGCGGATGACATTGCAGATGGGAGAGGCAGCACTGAAAATTACCGGAGCGAGTGCAAAGCAGCTTGCCGTTATCTTGTATGCAATTTCGCGAGAGCAGAAAAAGTCAAAAGGCAAAGCAAGGATGGAGACGATGCTTCGCAGCGGAAGGCCGCTGACGGTATTTTCTATAAAGGACAGCGATGTCAAAACATTTGTAAAAGCAGCGAGAAAGTATGGGGTGCTGTACTGTGCGGTGCGTAATCCTGTGGGAAGAAAAGACAATATGGTAGATCTGATCGTAAAACAGGAAGATGCAGCACGGATCAACAGAATTGTGGAGCGATTTCAGCTTGCGTCTGTCCCTTTTCCGGGAAGGACAGAAAGAGAACTTCTGTCCGAACCTATATCCGGCAGGCAAACCAGAACCGGAAGGACTATTTCTAAACCGGCCAGTGCAGAGAAAAGTTCTGTCAGACAGGAACTAAAGGAAATCCGGGATCAGAGACAGAAGAAGTCTTCTCAAAAGAACCAACGCAGACCGCCAGTGCAGAAGAAATCACGAGGGGGCGGAAACAGGAACAGGTAAGATAAAGGAGGCGCAGCAGTGAGAAGTGACGAGAAGAAATCTGCTGTAATTTTTATACTGTGTGGGATTGTTCCGGTAGTCTGGGCGGCTCTTCTGACTGCTCCGTATATAAAAAACGGACTGCCGGGAATTTTAGAGGGATGGAATCAGGCCTTCAGACGACCGTTTGGGATTAGTTTTTGCGAGGATAGTTTACGGACAGTCCTCTTTTTTTTAGCTGTTTATTTCGCAGCAATTGGAGTATGGTTTTCCAGCTGCCGGAAATACCGGAGAGGAGCGGAACATGGATCGGCAGCCTGGGGGAACGCAAAAGAGATAGGAAGACGGTACAGCGAGAAACCGTTTACAGCCAATAAGATTATGACACAGCATGTACAGATCAGTTATGACAGCAGAAAGCACAGAAGAAATCTGCTGACTGTGGTGATCGGGGGATCCGGGGCCGGAAAGACGAGGCATTATGGAAAGGTGAACCTATATCAGGCGAATACCTCGTTTGTGGTGCTGGATCCCAAAGGGGAAAACCTCCGGGATGCGGGGAATCTGCTGGAAGCAAAAGGGTATGAGATCCGGGTGCTGGATCTGATCAATATGGAGAAAAGCCATTGCTATAATCCGTTTGTCTATCTGAAAGACGACAACGATGTGCAGCGGCTTGTCACAAACCTGTTTAAGGCAACAACCCCGAAAGGAAGCCAGAGCAATGATCCTTTTTGGGATACAGCGGCATCCATGCTGTTGTTGGCATTGATTTTTTATCTGAAATACGAAGCACCGGACGAGGAGCAGAATTTCTCCATGGTCATGGAATTATTGCGTGCCGGGGAAGTACGGGAAGATAACGATGAGTATCAGTCGGTGTTGGATGAACTGTTCGAGCGGCTGGAAATGCGTGAACCGGAGCATATCGCTGTAAAGTATTATAAGGATTATCATTCCGGAAGCGCAAAGACGCTGAAATCTATTCAGATCACACTGGCTGCCAGGCTGGAGAAATTCAATCTGTCCAGTGTGGCCGCGCTGACCGCCGCAGATGACCTGGATCTGCCGTCGTTAGGAGAGAAAAAAGTGGCATTGTTCGCCTTGATTCCTGATAACGACACCAGTTATAACTTCTTGGTGTCGATCCTGTATACGCAGCTGTTTCAGCAGCTGTTTTACCTGGCCGATCACAAATATGGAGGCAGGCTGCCGGTACACGTCCATTTTCTGATGGATGAATTTGCCAACGTATCGCTGCCGGATGATTTTGACAAGATTCTTTCGGTTATGCGTTCCAGAGAGGTCAGCGTATCCATTATTCTGCAGAACCTGGCGCAGCTGAAAGCCCTGTTTGAAAAACAGTGGGAGAGCATTATGGGAAATGCGGATGAATTTCTGTATCTGGGAGGCAATGAACAGGGAACGCATAAATATGTCAGTGAACTCTTGGGAAAGGAGACAATTGATACGAATACTTATGGGAAATCTATCGGGCATTCAGGCAGCTATTCTACAAATTATCAGATTACCGGAAGGGAGCTGATGACTCCGGATGAGGTGCGCATGCTGGATAACCGCGGCGCACTTCTTTTTATCCGGGGAGAGCGTCCGGTGATGGATGAAAAATATGATATCCTGAAACATCCCAATGTGGAATTATCGGCAGATGGGAAAGGCAAGCCGTACCGGCATGGAGAAATAACACGAAAGATTGCAGAAATAGCGATAGCAGATATACAGGAAGGAGCCGTGCCGCCGGAAGACAGCGGACAAGGAGAAGCGGTGGAGTATGAACTGTTGTCAGAAGAAGAACTGGAAGCGCTGGCAGAGGCGCTTTAAGAAGGAGGAATTATCAGAATGAGGAGTTACCAGAAAAGAAGGAAATGCAGAAGGAGTCGGAAGGGGCTGTATGTAAAAAAGATCTTGACCATATATCTGATCTTTGTGCTGGCTTTGACCAGTCAGGTAACGGTGCTGGCATCCGGGGATCCGCTGGCAGTAGTCAATAATCTGTCAGAATTTATCTTCGGGCTGATCCGGGCGATCGGCATGATCCTGCTGGGGTTTGGGATTGTACAGATTGGGCTGTCTTTAAAGTCTCATGACCCTTCCCAGAGGGCCAATGGATTTCTGACACTGGCAGGTGGTGTGATTATTACATTTGCCAGGGAGATCCTGACTATGATCGCAGGATAGGAAAGGAGGCGCGGTATGGAATCAGACAGCTGGGTTGTACAGAATCTTCAGAATGCGCTGGATACCTGGAACGGAAAGCTGGCCGAGATCTGGCAGATCCTGACCCAGTCTCCGGAAGAATTTAAAGGGGGACACATCTGGGAAGTCATTGTCAGCATCCATGGGGCGCTGCAGGCAGTTGGCTACGCATTGCTGGTTTTGTTTTTTGTAGTAGGGATGGTGAAGACCTGCGGGAGTTTTGCGGAAGTGAAAAAACCGGAACATGCTGTCCGCGTCTTTATCCGGTTTGCACTGGCAAAAGGAGTTATCACTTATGGAATGGAACTGATGATGGCATTATTTGATATCGTGCAGGGTATAACAGGAACGATCATGGGAGCGGCAGGCCTGGGGGAAGCAGAGGAAACGATGCTTCCGGAAGAAATCATCACGGCAGTAGAGGAATGTGGATTTCTGGAAAGTATCCCGTTATGGGCGGTGACGTTGATCGGAAGTCTGTTTATTACGGTGCTGAGTTTCATCATGATCCTAAGTGTGTATGGGAGGTTTTTCCGCCTGTACTTATATACTGCAATTGCGCCGGTGCCGCTTGCGACATTTGCAGGAGAGCCCAGCCAGAGCGTGGGGATTAGTTTTATGAAAAGCTATGCAGCAGTATGTCTGGAAGGTGCGATCATTGTGCTGGCCTGTGTGATTTTTTCCGTATTTGCAGCCTCTCCTCCGGCGGTAAACGGGGAAGTCTCTGCCGTTACCATGGTATGGAGCTATATAGGAGAACTGATTTTTAATATGCTTGTTCTGGTCGGGGCAGTAAAAATGTCGGACCGGGTGGTGCGTGAAATGATGGGATTGTAAGGGATTATGAATCAATGATATTTCCGCTTGCTTTATCGTGGAGATTTCCCTGGCTGTCGAAATAGACAGCATCTTGGGAAATCCCCTGGTCACGGGCCCTGTTAAGCTGCCAGAGCATATCTTCTTCTATCGCCCGGTAGTAACGACGGTCGGCGAGGAATTCCTTAAAAGAGAAGAGCCAGCGTACGGCGGACAGGAGGACAAGGATCAGCAGGATGCCAAGCGCCAGTGTTTCGTGCGCCGCCGCCCAGGGATTTAATACGGTGGCGATCAAAAGAAAATAGGCAAAGGGCAGCGTAAGACGGAGCTTTCCGGCAATCCGGAATAACAGAGACAGGATTAGCAGAAGCGCTGTAAAACCTAAAGATAAAAATGCGTACATCATAAAAAGGCCCTCCTTCGCTTTTTGTTTTGAGTATAGCAGAAGGAGGGAAGATTGCAAATGTGCGAAAGCTGTAATGTTATTGTTGCAAAAAAGGAGGGACTTATGGAAGTCAGAATTAACCGGGAGATTCGGGAATATACAGAGGCCATGTATTTTGGCCTGTCGCTGCGGCAGTTTATCTGTGCAGTATTTGCCTGCGGTGTAGCCGTCGGGCTTTATTTTTGGCTGCGCCCCTACGTGGGGATGGAAACCGTCAGCTGGCTGTGTGTACTGGGTGCGGCCCCTTTTGCGGCAGTTGGATTTATTAAATATCACGGGATGACTGCGGAAAAGTTTATCTGGGTGTGGATCAAGAGTGAATTTCTGATGCCGAAATACTTGGTGTTCCGGCCGGAGAACTTATATTACGAACTTATGAAGGATCAGATCAGAAAACGGGAAAAGGAGGCGTGTGCAAAACATGTTAAGAACACTAAGAACGGTCATGAAACAGGACAGGGAGAAGTTTAGGATTCCCAGGAGCGTCCAGCAGGTAATTCCGATCCGGACAATCTGGAAAGACGGGATTTTCCAGGTGGGGCGGAATAAATATGCCAAGACCTATCGATTTACGGACATTAATTTTGAAGTGGCGTCGGAAGAAGACAAGAAAGCGATGTTTTTAAACTATACGAGTATCTTAAACTTTTTCGATTGTGGAGCGACGGCAAAGCTGACGGTAATCATACGGAAATTAAATAAAGAGGAATTAAAGGAAGCCGTTTTTCTTACGATGCAGGAGGACGGGCTGGATCAGTACCGGAAAGAGATGAATGAAATGCTGATGGAAAAGACAGTGGGTGCCAACGGCATGGTCCGGGAACTGTATGTGACGATCTCTGTGTACCGGAGGGATGTAGAAGATGCGAGAAATTATTTCCTGCGCGCCGGGAATGGGCTGATTTCCCATTTTAATAATTTGGGTTCCCGGTGCGAGGAACTGGACGCACAGGAGAAGCTCCATGTCTTATACAGCTTTTACCGGGCAGGGGAAGAACAGTTTCATTTTGACATGAAGGAGTCTGCAAGGCTGGGACACAGCTTTAAGGATTATATCTGCCCGGACACGATGGAATTTGAACGGGATCATTTTAAGGTGGGGGAGCAGTACGGAAGAGTGCTGTATCTGAAGGACTATGCGTCATATATCCCGGATTCCATGGTGTCTGAATTTGCGGATATCAACCAGAACATGATAATTAGTATTGATCTGATTCCGATCCCCACCGATGAAGCGGTACGGGAGGCGCAGACCAGGCTTCTGGGAGTGGAAACAAACATTACGAACTGGCAGAGGAGGCAGAATGCCAATCAGAATTTTTCAGCAACGGTTCCTTTTGATATGGAAATGCAGAAGGAGGAGAGTAAAGAATTTTTGAGGGATTTAACGACCAGGGATCAGCGGATGATGGTGGCGGTAGTCACTCTGATGCATACTGCAGAAAATCTGAAGCAGTTAGATGCAGATACCAATACCATTCTTACTGTGGCGAGAAACCGGATGTGCCAGATGGCGGTATTGAAGTTCCAGCAGATGGATGGAATGAACACGGCGCTTCCAATCGGGGTAAGGAAGATTGACAGCATGAGGACGCTGACGACAGAAAGCCTTGGCAGTCTGATCCCGTTCCGGACACAGGAAGTCATGGACAAGGGCGGGATCTATTGTGGAATTAATGCCATTTCCCACAATTTGATTTTAGTGGACCGGGCAGCACTGCTGAATCCATCGGCTTTTATCTTAGGAGTCCCCGGGAGTGGAAAGTCTATGCTGACAAAAATGTTTATCCTGCTGATTATTCTGTCTACCACCAAAGATCAGGTGCTGGTTTATGATCCGGAAGGAGAATACGAACCGTTAGTGCAGGCTCTGGGAGGGGTCAGCCTCCCCATCTGTGCAGGAAGCGAGATCCATCTGAATGCCATGGATATGGTGAAGGGGTATGGGGACAAAAACCCTATTGTGGACAAGTCCCAGTTTGTCCTGTCTTTGTATGAGCGGATCACGGATGGACATTATGTCATCGGTCCGAAAGAAAAAAGTATTCTGGATCGCTGTGTGGAAGATGTCTATACCAGGAAAAAGCCGTATGAGATTCCGACTTTTTTTACGCTCCGGAGGCTTTTGCAGGAACAGGATGAGCCGGAGGCAAAAGATCTGGCACTGATGCTGGAATTATTTACAGAGGGAAGCTTAAACAACTTTTCTCATCCGACGAACATTGAGACAGAAAACCGGCTAATCTGCTTTAATACCAGGGATATGGTAGAAGATTTAAAGGATCTGGGACAGCTTGTCATTACGGACCATATGATTAACCGGGTATCGCAGAACTGGGAGAAAGGGATCCGGACACATTTGTTTCTGGATGAGTTTCATACTCTGCTGCAGCACAAGCACAGCGCTAATTTTTTTGACAGCGCCTACCGGCGTTTCCGGAAGAGAAATGCCTGGCCTACCAGTCTGACCCAGAATGTGGAATACGTGCTGGATTCTCTGACAGCCAGAACCATGCTTTCCAATTCAGAGTTTATCATCATGCTGAACCAGTCAGCGTCTGACAGAGAGCGTCTGGCGGAGCTTCTGCATATTTCCGGAGAACAGCTGAAGCACATCACAAATGCCAGGGCCGGGAACGGGCTGGCCAGAATCGGAAGCGCCCTGATTCCTTTCCAGAATCAGTTAAGTAAGGGGACGAAAGTTTATCGTCTGATGTCTACGAAGCCGGAAGATTTTGAAGGGACATGGCATCAGACAGCCCAAAAGGCACAGGAGAACAAATAAAAGAACAGAAGAGAAAAAGCCATGAAGGAGTGGAGTGAAATGGGAAGAAGCCGGGATATCAAGCTGCATGAGAGGTGCCGGGATGTAAAAGTGCTGAAAAGAGGGGTTACAGCAGCGGAGCATATGAAGCCGGGGGCGGGCTGGCCAGAGGAGCAGACCGGACAGGCCGGGGCAGAACATGAGGGGAGAACGGGAGGAGTGGCTTATGCAGAGGAGCGTCTTTCCCAGGCGGCAAAGAAAATGGCTCGGGTCGTCGGCACCCAGGCCGTCCGGCAGGGAGGAGCCGTCCGCAGACAGACAATCCAGGCGGCCAGGACACTCCGGAAAACGGTATGGAAACCAAAAGGCGGCGGAACCATGGTAAAGACGGCAGGAGCTGGGACGAGACAGGCGGCTGCGGGGACAGCCGGGGGCGGGGCGCATTGGTGCC
>USDK01000053.1 GCA_900553355.1 uncultured Lachnospiraceae bacterium | reverse complement strand
CAAAAAGATGCTGCCGCATCTATGATTTCCTAATCATTGATGCGACAGCCCCGCTGCTTTTTGTCTTTACTCTACGGTGATCGTGATCGTCGGCACACCGTCTTCCATATTCCACTGCAGTTCTCCGATCCCATCCCATGTGGCGGTCATGTTGTCTTTATCCTTGCAGATTCCATTGCCGGATACTCCGAACACCGCATCTGCCGCTTCTTTTGCCCCTTCATAGAAAGCCTTGCTCTCTGCTTCATAGGTGCTGTCCGGATAGGTATATTTCCAGGTAATAGATTCCACGCTGCCATTTTCCATCTTTGCCATCACCGGCGCCATGGTACTGAACACTCCGCAGCGCTCCGGTGCATAATATTTCTTGTTCCCGTCTTCTTTTTCCGGAGTGCTCATCCGGTCATACAGTGTCTGCTCGCTGGATCTTGCCAGTTCCTGAAGAGACATCCATCCATCTTCTGCATAATCCAGAGACGGCGCCGGGCCGCATTCTTTGCTCATCATTGCTGTATCGTCTGTCTCATTCTCAGGAGCTGTACCGGTAGTCATGAAGGATTCTTTTGCTCCCTGGTACTCTACGCCGTCATAGATCACATAAAACTGATAGGAATACCTGGTTCCCGGTGTCAGGGTTACATCCACTTCATCATTCAGATCGTACCAGATATTGAACCTGCTCTCATTTCTCTGGCAGCTTTCCTCATGCCGTTTGATCAGATTATCATTCCCGTCATAGATATAACAGCCCACTGTTTTGACATTAAGTTTTTCCGGATTATTCACCTTTGTGTGGATCACTGCATTGGTGTCAGTGCGTTCCAGGCTGTGATAATTGAAAGAAAAGTCATGATACGCGCTCGCCTGGGAGGCTTCTCCTTCATTTCCGCTCCAGCGGAAGAATGTATATCTGGAATCATTGACATCGACTGTTGCTCCTACCCATGCTTTATTATATGCACTGTTCCAGGCATTCTGCTGGATCACGGTCACCGTGTTTCCGTTGACTTCTTTGACGATGGCCCAGTGTACACTCTGATTATCCCGCAGGATGTCTCCTACCTTCGGGCTGTTTGTTTCTGCAAAGCTTCCCTGGTCGATCAGCGGAATGGATGTGGTGGAATTCAGGCCATATACATCTCTTCCGTATACTTCACTGTAAAACCGTTTTACAAATGCTGCGCAGGAATAGGTGGTATCTGTATCTGTTCCAGAATCATAAGGCTCATACAACGCCTCAACGGTTACACCGTTCACCGTGATGCTGTCTACTGCTCCGCCAGCGATGGATACGAAACTTCCATTGCCCATTTTTGCTTCTGCAGTTCCCGGTAATGCAGTCAGGCTGATAACTACAGCTGCTGCTGCGATTCCCATCTTAATCCCCATTGCTCTCCATCCTTTTCTTGCCATTTCTTTCTTTAACATAATCATTTCCTCCTGTTTTTTATTTCGAACTGTTTTGTTTTTCTTGATGATTTTATGATAACCCATGGTTTTGCAAATTTGTTTTTTGGTCTCTTCGCAGTTCAGAAAAACATTTGCCTGCTGTCATAAAACTCTGCCGTATTCCTTCTGCCGTATCTGGGTAACATGTGGTATTCTCCTTCCTGATCCCGGTGTCTTCTGCCAGTTTTATCATTTCCATGTCTGTTCCGAAAAACAGGATCACCCATCCCTTCTTTTGTTTTTCTTCCATCAGCTTTCTGATCTGATGTCTGCCATACTGTACGCTGGCGTTTTCCATTCCATCAGTAATAATAAAGACCAGCACTTTTTCCTCATATTCTTCTTCCCTGTCTTTAAGAATCTCTTCTGTCTGATGAAATACTTTTCCTACCGCATCAAACAGCGCTGTGTTTCCTCCTATATAATAGTCCCGTTCCGTCATTTCTTCCGCTTCCCGGATCGGTGTATGACTATAGAGGACCTCGCACTGGTCACTGAACAGGGCTGTCGTAACATATGCCTCACCCGGTTCCTTCTTTTGTTCCGCGATCATTCTGTTAAAGCTTCCGATAGTATCCTTTCTCTTCCGATACATCGATCCGCTCCTGTCTAAGATACATACCATTTCTGTTACTTTCTTTTTCATCTCACATTCCTCCTGATAAAATGGAATTCTTGTGTTCTTTTGCGATCTCATTTTATAATCCAGGAAAAAAAATCTGTGTCCGGGCCCCGAAACACAAATTTGCAAAACTGTGGTTTATCATAAAATCATCAAGAAAACAAACACCGGCAACGCCGGATAATAAGGAGGAAATGATTATGAAAAAAAGATTTGTCAAAGGATTATTATTTGTAACAGCACTCGCGGCCATGACACCGGTCACCACATTTGCAAAAGGAAACGAAATCCTTGCTTCCAGCGATACAAAAGTGATATCTGAAAAGAAGATCGAAAGCTTATCTGACTGGGAACTTCGGGCGGCACGCTATGAAATCACTGCCAGACATGGAAAAGAAGTATATTCCGAAGATATGAAAGAATATTTCGAAGAAACTGGCTGGTATCAGCCCACAGACAGCTACGCCCCTTCCTGTCTGTCCGAAATTGAACAGCAGAACTTAGACGCACTCTACCAGGAAGATTTATCTCGCCGCCAGGAAGATGCAAAAGAAAGGTTTGAAGAAAACCAGCAGATTTCTGCAAGCGGAGACGTACAGGTCATGTCTTCCTCTTATGTATATATCGAAAGTCCTCTGTATTATGAGGATATGGTCGGCACCTGGGTAGATGACGCCAACCCCCAGCAGCCCACCGTCCTCACTATCTGGGAAGATAATGGAAACTTTTCCGGCCACTACAGCTGGTTTGCCCCCGGCAATGACAGCGGCATCGGCTATGCCAACACCTATACCGAGTGGGGCAAATGGGACGGATACATGGATGTAACTTGCGAAAACGGATACCTGTCCTTCCACAACACCACAGATCCTGCATCCACAGTTTTTGCAAACTTCCAGTATGACGTCATGGACGATTCACTCATTGAGATCAGCAGCTATGGCATCAGCCATACCTTCACCAAAGACGACACATTTGAGTATACATTGTAAACTGAAACGTGAACGGGGACGTACACCTTTTGCAAAGGTGTACGTCCCCGGTTGTTATGGCCAGTATGGATTGTTCTCATAAATATTCTGTGACACGACCGTAATCTCGTAATCAGAGTCTTCACTGTCAGAGAACATTAAGGTAGCGTCATCGCTTACGATGAGTGTATTATTCTTTGCGCGCTCAATATCTGCCTCAACCTCATCCAGCATTTCCATCGTGTCTGAAAAGTCTTTTTCTTCTTCTCCCTGTATAAATGCCGTCACGCTTAATGCCAGGTCTTTCAATGATGCGCTGCTTCCTTTCTCACGGTAGACCACGACTCCAAGCATCTGGTGATTGACTGTGTCCGAGTTCACAGTCAGAAAGACTCCTTCCGAAACCTGATAACGCTCTTTGTGAACAAAGGATGTAAGGATTCCTCCATACCCATTTACTTCCACTTGATTATTATCCTCTGTCTTCAGAGGCTTCATCTCATATCCCTGGTCTTCCATTCTTTTTATAAAAGTATCTTTATCAGTCAAGAAACGGGCAAAATTGCAGGGCTCTCCCCATTCTTCCACGTCTTCTTTCTCTAATTTGTAGACTGTCTTCTGTCGGCTTCCTAATAAGGATGTCTCTTCATCTCTGATTTCCTCTACAGAGGCTGCATGTTCTTTCACAAATGTAAGAAATTTTTGGTAGCGCTTACTGTCTCTGGGGTAATTTCCTGCATAGGTCACGCCCTTTTCCAGAACCTTCATGGCTCTGCTTCTGCCGGAAATCGTCACAAGCAAGAGATCTTGGCTATTCTGCCGGGTATTCTCTCCCTGACCGGAAGACATCACCTCTGACGGCACGGAAAGTAAGATTTCATATCCACCAGGAAGTGTCAGGCTGTACATTTTTCCAAACTGTACTGCCTCATCCTCCTGAAAATCCAGGTTTACCATCCCTTCTGCTTCCTCTTTCGTCAGATAGGTTTCGGAAAGGAGAACAGGTATCATCTTTTCCAGAAATCTGGCACAGCGTTCTCTGGATCCCTGGAAAGAAATATTCTGCAGCTGGTCGTCAGAAGGATCATAGCTCACTCCCACCTCTTCTCCCGTTTTTCTTGTATAGTATTCTTCCGTCTTTGACAGATATGTGGTGATCTCTTTTTCACTGTCCTTCGTCACAGAACCGGCTCCGCTCCAGTATTCTGCCGAAAGATCTGTTTTCCCTTCCAGATCCATATAATACTGCAGTGCCTCCATTGCTGTATGAACATCCAGATAAAATCCATTTTCTGTCCCGTAAAATTCCGGACAATGCTGCAGGTCTTCTTCTTTCAGATTATAATAGTCCTGACGTTCTCCGCTGGACACCTCATCTTGTTCTCCATAGGTTTCCAGGAAAGTAAGTACCTTATCATATCCGCTGGATTCCTTAGTCAGTACTGCTTCTTTAGTCCGGTCTTCATACTCATTTCTGTCTCTTTTCACCTGCCACAGGATCACTTCTTCCCGGTGGGTCTCCCGATAGATCCAGAATCCTCCCGCCGTGATTCCACATACCGCTGCCAGGATCACAGCTGCTGCCGCCAGTCTTTTCAGCAGATATCTTCTGCGTCTTTTCTTTCCGGACGCGCCAGAACTCCGGGCAGCCTCAATCCACGCATCTCCCCAGATATGACGGGTTACTCCCATCCATTCGTCCTCTGAAGTCTCAGAAAGCCCCATACTTTCTTTCATGTTCTGGATGCTGAAAAACCTCCGCTGCGGCTCCAGAGCAAGCCCTTGCACCAGAGTCTCTTCTACATCTTCCGATATCTTAATATACCGGGACGGTTTTTTCAGCCTGCCGGCTTTCTCCCGTTCTTCTTTTTCCGGCACCGGACGTCCTGTCAGCATCTCATACCATATGGCACAGATAGCATATATATCGCTCCAGGGTCCTGTGATCCCTTCCTTTTCTGTCTGCTCCGGGGCAAGGTAACGCGACCTCTCCCCTTCCGGAACCGGCGCCCCTGGAGCTGCCAGAGTGCCCTCTTCGGTTACCACCAGCGTATCCGGCGAAAGATTCCCTGTGATCAGCCCCAACGCATGAACCTGCTCCAGTCCCTCCAGAAGAGAACCCCACAAAGATTCTGCTTTTGCCTGCGTCATCCTGGCATTCTTTTTACAGTAGTTTCTCAGGGTCTGCCCGTTCAGATACTCTGTGACCATATAACCGCTTTCTTCCGATTCAAAATAGTCTCTGACGCCGGGGATCCCGGGAAGATCAAACTTTCCAAACAGGAGCCTTGCTTCTTTTTCCCCCTTTTCCTCCCAGCTGTTTTTTGAATATACACGCAGCCACACTTTCTGCTCCAATACCAGGTCATACCCGATATAGCGGACAAAGTCTGATCCAGCCATACTTACGGCGCCCACCAGATACTTTTCTTTCAATATGGTATAGGGTTCCAGCCACTCCTCTTTCCAGTCATATTCCCAAATACCCTTATGGCAGGCAGGACAGACAGCTCCCTCTTCTTTTATCTCTTCCATACAAAAAACACATCGTTCTCGACTCATTCTCCTACCCTCAAAGGCCAGTAATAGGGGCCTTTCGTATATCCATCGGCATCTAGGGGATAAAACTCATATCCCTTCAGCCCGTCTTCAGTCTCTCCTTTTCCAATATTGTAACAGGAATTTCCCATCGTCCATTCCTCAAAAAGTTCCGGCTCTTCTTCCTTTCTTGTCAGATAGGAAGCCACGGACTGCGCCAGTGCCTCGGTCTCTTCTTCACTCTCTCCATCTCCGGCTGCCACAACAGAAAACAGTTCCTGGTTGACCACATCGCTTTGAAGGATCAGTACCTGCCCGTTTGGATTCTGATATCTGCTTTCCCGCACAAACTTCGTCAGAACCGCACCATATTTTTCCACTGTTACTGTATTGGTATCCTTCTCACTTTGAAGTTCCAGTTCCTGTCCGTTCTTTTCAAGCCATTTCAGAAGTCCCTCTCTGGTTTCGTGCAGACGGAACTGGTTGCAGGGTTCTCCCCATTCCTCCACCGCTTCTGTCGGAAGAGTATAGACCATGGATGTCCCCTGTTCCGGAAAAAACTCACTTGGTTCTGTCTCTTCTTCCGCAACAGCATTATCTTTCACAAACGTCAGAAATTCCTGATACTTTTCCGTCTCTTTTCCATAATTGCCGGCATAGCTTATAAGATCTGCATCTTCTTTCGAAGTACCATAATGCCAAATGCCTCCGGCTGCTGCAATACAGACAATAACAGCCGCCGCGGCTATGATGATCATCACTTTCTTCTTCCCCTCTTTCTTCCCCTTCGGTTCCTCCTCCGAAAAGGCTTCTTTTAATTCCTTTACGGATCGGAATCGGTGGATCGGCGTCAGTTCCAGACCTCTGCAAAGGACTTTTTCCTCCTCCGGCGTGATCTCGGCACCGTAGGCAGATGGGAGATAAAGCTGGTCTTTCTGCATTCGTTCTATGGACGGCTGCGGACGCACTCCCGTTACCATCTCATAGAGGGTTGCACAGACAGCATAGAGATCCGTCCATGGTCCCTGAGGTCCATGCCTTAAATACTGCTCCGGCGGCGCATATCCTCTTTTTACCAGCACCGTCATCGTCTTTTCCGTATCCAGATATCTCCTGGCCGCCCCAAAATCAATCATTTTAAGAGTCCCGTTTTCCTGCATCATCAGATTCGACGGGTTAAAATCCCGGTGAATGATCCCCTTTTCATGTACTTTTTCCAGTCCATCCAATACCGGGAGCATCAGCCTCCAGGCCTCCCGAAAGGAAAGCGGCTCATCCAGACGCTCCAGATACCGGTCTAGTCCTATCCCCCTGACATGCTCCATCACCAGATAAGCTGTCTCGTTTTCTTCGAACCAGTCCAGCACCTTTACCACCGACGGCACTTCTGACAGAGCTGCCATTCTCCGTGCCTCTGACAAAAAATCTTTCTTTCCTTTCTGATAGACCTTCCTGTCATTTTTCTCTCTGGGCAGTGTCAGGCTTACCTCTCCCTTTTCTGCATCCCTGTATGCCAGATCCATAGGAAAATATTCCTTGATCACCACAGTCTGCGACAGTTCCAGGTTTCTCGCCAGATAGGTAATACCAAATCCTCCGAATCCAAGCACCTGCCCGATTCTGTATTTACTTTTTAAAACAGTTCCTTCCCTCAGATTTCGAACCACCATACTTATCTCCTATCTGGATCTGATATCCATCACTACCACATTTTCCTCTGATAAATACAGGCTGAGATAACAATTCGCATTCAGTTCAATGTATACCGAATCTTCCTCATTTTTGAGGTAAGAAAAGAGTTCCTGAATCTCTTTTTCTGAGAGTCCTACTTCCGGCGAAAGAACATCTAAAAATTTCGGAAGATACTTTTTAGTTTCGCTTTTCTCAGCGCGTAAAGAAACTTCCCCTACCCAGCCAGTCTTGTCATCGGACGTAATCTTCACACTCTTGTCCCCATACCGATACGTATCTGTCTTCCACTCCGTGGTTGATATAGGATAATAAGGAAGCGCAGAAACATGTACAGACCCAAAAAAGTCAGACTCCTTCTCTTCATATTCCCCAAGATAAGTCTCCACCGCCAGCGCCGCCGTATCTTCTTTTACCGCAAAGCACTCCCCGGGGTCCTTGCTGTACTCCCAGTCTTCCATGGCCGGCTGCAGGAGGTTATAGTCCTTTGTCCCATCCTCATACTCACTTACCTCATAAGCGTGGTCCTCCAGGTAAGCAATCGCCTCTTTATACTCTTTGCTGCCCCTCATTTCCACGGTCTTCCACTCACTGGTCAGCATCTTGGCATGATCCTGCTTTAACCGATATGCCAGCACTTTTTCCGGATGTGTCCTGGCATAGATCCACAGGCCTCCCACGCCTGCTCCTGCGACTCCCAGGAGTATCATCATCACAGTCAGCACCCGTTTTGCCTGGCGCCAGGCTCTGCTCCTTTTCTCCTCTCTGGCACTGCCTCTCTCCACTTCTGTGGTAATCTGAATCCAGAGTTCTCCCCAGATCCTACGTGCTTCTTCATCCTTTTCTCTCTCCGGATTTCCCAGTGCTGCCAGCATATTTTCCATACTGAAATACCGTCTCTGAATCTCCAGAGACAATCCCCTGAGAAACACTTCTTCCATTCCTGCCGGCACACTTACATACTCTGATGGAGGCTTCAGGCTGTCTTTTTTCAGACGATCCGGCGCAGAAGGTACCTTCCTTCCGGTCACCATCTCATACCACACAGCACAGAGCGCATAGATGTCGCTCCAGGGTCCGATTTTTTCCTTATCCTGGTAAAGTTCCACAGGTGCATACCCTGGCTTTAATTCCTTTTCCTCCCGTATGCCGTCTTTTTCGGCCGCTGCTCCAAGATCAATCAGGCAAAGCTTTCCATCCCCCCTGAACAATAGATTGTCTGGACTGATATCACAATGGACAATCCCCTTACTATGCAACTTTGCAGCTGCCTTCATCACCGGCCAAAGGAGCTCAGCCGCTTCTCCAGCCGGTATCGTATGGTGTTTTTTTATGTAGGCTTTCAGGCTTCCGCCCTCCAGATATTCCAGCACCAGACAGCTTCGTCCCTCATCCTGAAAAGCATCTTTTTTCTTTACAAGTCCGGGGATTTCTCCTACTGTCTCAAACAGCTCCCTTTCCCTTCCGGAATCCGCCTTCTTATATACCTTGACTGCTGCTTTCTTTTCTTCCTTCTCGTCCCAGGCAAGGTAGGTAACGCCAAAGGCACCTTCTCCCAGCGCCGCACCTATTACATAGCGGTCATGAAGTACGGTATATGGACGGACCCATCCTGGTTTCCACTGGTATTGCCAAGGCCCTTTCCCACAGGCCGGACACTTCTTCTCTTCTTCCGTCATTTCCTGCATACAAAAGATACATCGCTTTGTCTCCATGTATTACTTCCTTCCCAGATACTCCGCCAGTTCCTCCTGATGGCAGTAGGCATCCCGGTATACTTTGTAAAGATAAAAATTCTGTCCTCTGGTTACCTTACGGTCGACATGCTCTTCCAACACAGCGAAGGGATCCTTGCTCCGAAGAAAAGCAATGACAAACTGGTCAAACCCTACTCCCGGATTCAGTTGTCCGAATCCACAGTTCTCCAGGATCCGGTTCATACGCATAAGCGTGATCTTATTGTCATCATCCAGGGTAATCTTCATTTTCACAAACAGCAAAAACGTAATCAGTGTTTCCCGGTTGATATCCCGTCTGCCAGTAATAAATTCCCGGAAAAAATCTTCTCCGGAACGTCCTCTCTGATAGAGTTTCGCCGCCTTTTTCCCATCTCTTTCATATTCCTGGTTCTGTGCCTCTTCTTTTTTTGTCTCTTCTTCTTCTTTCTGACGCAGCTTTTTTAATGCTTCCTGCTTCTCTTTCTCATCTGGGTTTCTCGTACAGTACCCCAGAGAATGAGCGATACGGATCTTCAGATTCTCCGGCCAGTCTTCTACCGGTCCATACAGCTCAAAAACCAGCTCCAGCCAGTCTACCGACACATACCCAAAATAAAAATAGTTGAACTCGTCAAAAATCCCTCCGGGTGTCAGAGCCGTATTTTCCAGGAGTTCCCTTTTTTCTTCCAGGCTCATCCTGCCCTTGCTCTTCTGGGCATCCCTTTTAAGGGCTGTCAGCGGTTTCAGGAAATTTAATTCCTCCAATGCCAGCCGTTCCAGATAACCTCTCTCATCTTTATCCAGGGCACTGCCATATTGGCGGAGCATCTGTTCAGACGTCTTACAGCTCTCATAATAATTTTCACATTTCTGCCGTATGTAAAGATCCAGATATTTGCAGAAATAATACCTGGCCTTTTCCCTCACTGCCGAAAAATTTTCTACATTTTGGTCCATGAACCGGTAAAAATCCTCATCATTTTTACTCTCAACGATCCCAGTCTCCATGAAACGTGTCAGCATCTCTGTTTCCAGACTGTCAGAAGATGAGTTATCCCGGACATAAGCCTCCAGCTGCTTCAATGTAATCTTTCCTCCTGGAAATATCTGCTTCGATGGATCAATCTTTCCACGATAACGCTCCATATAATCATGATACAGTTCTTTCCACTCTTCATAGGAAAGACCATGACTGAATGCATAGATCAGCCCGGCTTCATAAAGACTCCTGGCATACAAAGTTTCGAACCCCTCCTCCTGGAGTCTTTGGTTCACCTCTGCAAGGCCCATCTTTTGCGCAAACCCTTCTGCAAGTACGGCCAGTCTTCCAGGAAGAGAATATTCTGTGCCATCAGCAAGAAACCCCTCCCCGGAATCCAGTATATTCATGGTCAGTTCTGTCACCGCCGCCTCAAACAGATAACTTTTATCTTTCATTCCTTTGATTTCCTCCATTCTGCCACACCACCGGCTGATGACTTTCCACCTCATAGGTGAAAAGCCTGTTTCCATCCAGTTCCTCCCTGTAAAGATCAATTCCATAGATCTGAGAGTTGTCATATGTCTTATAATAGTATAGTCCTTCTTCGGGCCGGATACAACAAGTATAACGCGTAGTCTCATATTTCCCTTCTTCTGTCCTCACACTTCCCCTTGTCATGCTGACGCCGTCCAGTATATGGAAAAACTGGGAAAGTTCTGCTGCTGTATCTGAAGCACATACTGAATTCCATTTCAGAAAAGCCGCCCGTACAAACCGGGACGAAGGAGATGCATCACCGGGCAGTCCGATTGCCCCCATTCCTTCCCCATAAGGAGTAAAAGCCCATTTTCCGTCCCCGGCAGATTCCAGAGGCTTTGCGAACTGATTCTTTGGCGTTTCAGGCGTCAGATGCAGATAATTACGGATATTCTCCAGATGATAGGGAAAAGGAGGACTATTTGTCAGTACGCCTAAAGGATCGAAGTAGATTTTCAATCCATCTTCCGCCGGTTCAAGCACATAACAGCTATTTTTATCAGCCAGCATCCAGTGAAGAGGTGCAGGCGGTAACAGCTCCGAAAATGCATCATTGGTGACCGTTGTCTTTTTCAGCAGGGCCACTGCCTCATTTGCCCTCTTACAAGTCCCCAGTATCCATGGGATTAATTCATAGGATGCTATATTTATTTTCCCGAATTTCCACGGATGATAACAGGCATTCTCCGGGAAGTACAGTCCCGCCATGCACAATCCTTTTTCATTGGCAGCTTCCGCATACAGTGGATAATCTTCCGTCACATTTGCCATACCAACCATCGCATAATGGTGGTTAATCTCTGGCAGATAACGAAAATGAAAGGGATATTTTCTAGGCGTTACCACGATTTGTTCTCCAAAAGATTCTTCCAGGTCCAGATTTCTTCCGAAATAAAATCCGCTCGCATGAAAAGTAATACACGTACACATCTTTAACCTCCTGATACCTTGTCTTTTCCTGCTGTTCAGGATAAAATAGGATTTAATGATTCATTTAAGAAAGGAAACGATTATGCTAAAAGTAACATATATTGGACACAGTGGTTTTTGGCTGGAATGGCCGGAATGTATCTGGCTGTTTGACTACTACGAAGGATCTCTTCCGCCCGTTCCGGAAGGGAAACCCCTGTTTGTATTTGTTTCTCATTTTCATGCAGATCACTTTAATCCGGCCATTTTTGATCTCCGGGCACCTGCAGGCATCTCTTACATCTTATCCCATGATGTGATCCGCCACAGGAAACCAAAGAATCTTCCCAGGGCACTCTATACAATGCGTCCAGGCGAACAACTGACCCTTTCCGCCGGCCCGGAAAATTTTCAGATTCAGACTCTGCACTCTACAGATTTTGGCGTAGCATTTCTGATCCGTTTTCATGAAAAATGGATCTATCACGCCGGGGATCTGAACTGGTGGGTGTGGAAAGAGGAATCCCGGCAGTATAACAATAATATGACTGCAAACTTCAAAAAATATACCCGTCCTCTGTTAGGGCTGAATCTTTATGCCGCCTTTCTCCCTTTAGATCCCAGACAGGAAGAATGGTATGATAAAGGAATGCTGTACATTCTGGAACACACCCAGACATCCCATGCTTTTCCAATGCACTTCTGGAAGGATTATTCTGTTACGGACCGGTTCCTGGCATCACCAGAAGGTGCTGCTTATAAAGATCAGATCGTAAAAATAGAAAAAGAAAACGAAACCTTTGTATTTCGGGATCTATAGATATGCAGAAGGTGCATGATATCCATACCAATCTATGGAAATCATGCACCTTCTATTATGCTGTACTTCATTTATCTTCTTCTATCCCCAGCTTCTTTCTGGCAATCTCAAGATCTGACGCTTCTCGGTTTTCCTCCAGCAATTGTATCACCTCTTTGACATATGATTCTTCTGCCTCCAGCATTTCTGCAATCTCCGGAGCTGACAGACCTTTTTCTATTTTTCTGCGGATGATCCCAATCTTTGCCGCTTCCTCTCCACTCACATATCCTTCTTCACGGCCCTCTTCTCTGATCATTCGCTCTCGTTCAAAAATCTTCATATATTCCAGTGACACCTCCCTGTCCTTCTTGACCTGCTGAACCATCCTGTGAATCTCTTTAAGCTCCCCATACAGGGCATTCTCTTCTCTGGAATCTTCCAGGTAGTGCAAAAGTCTTTGAAGTTCCTCCGGTGGATTTCCTTTGCTGCCTCTTGTATAGAGAAACAGTGTCTGCATGCCGTCTTCATATGGCATATCCGGTTCTTCCACACAGGTATTCTTTATTGTATATATCATACGATTCAACCCGAAGGGATCATAGGGAGAAATAAAAATGACCGTGACATTTTTCAGCTGCGCATAGTCTTCTCCTGATGCCAGGCTGTCCGCATCGATCTTGGCATGATAAAAGCGTGTCCGCCTGGGGAGGGCAAGCCTCATCTCTCCTTTACTTTTGTCAGGCTCAATATCATATACCGTGTCTACATCATCTTCCCGTGTTTCTTCCGCATATACATCCAGCCGGATCCCGTGTTTGTCCGTGTCGGCTCCAAAATATACCTTTTGCGGAACGATCCGGACCTCCCGGATTTCCCGGTGCAGGATAATGGATATCATCTTCCTGCAGACTTCTGGCCCGATCCTTGGATAACTAAGCACCGTGCCCATAAGAAAATCGTCCAATAGGTTCAGCTCTTCAATATTCTTTTTTTCCATCTGTTTCTCCTTTCATTGTATTGCTTTTTGCCTAAAAAGCCAAGGAGATTTCCAGAAAATTCTTAAGATGTCCCGGCCCTTTAAAACATAAGCTTCTTTTGGGATTGAATGTTCCGCGATTCTGCGGATGATAACATGTGACTGTAAGAAATCAGAAATTCTTAGAAGTGTCAACTTTGAATGGATTATAACAGGAAGGGGAACGGATGTCAACGAAATGTCCCCGAATAGCACGAACGCTCACCTCGATTCCGCTTTGCTCCATCTCGGTGTTCGTTTGACTCACATACCTTCAACAACAAACGGCGAACGCCACCTCGATTCCGCTTCGCTCCATCTCGGTGTTCGTTTACACTCACATGCCTTCAACAACAAACGGCGAACGCTCACCTCGATTCCGCTTCGCTTCATCTCGGTGTTCGTTTGACCCACATGCCTTCAACAACAAACGGCGAACGCCACCTCGATTCCGCTTCGCTTCATCTCGGTGTTCGTTTGACTTTTCCTTTCCCGAATAGCACGAACACCACCTCGATTCCGCTTTGCTCCATCTCGGTGTTCGTTTGACTCACATAAAAGCAGAAAGGGACTCTGAAACTCATGCAAGCATGGTTCCAGAGTCCCTTTTTGCTTTTGCGTTCGTGCTATTCGTTCATGTTTGCGAGTTTGGCGGCCTGGTCGGCGGCGATGCAGGCGTCGATGATCTCCTGGATATCTCCGTTCATGATTTTATCCAGTTTATACAGGGTCAGGCCGATACGGTGATCAGTGACGCGGCCCTGTGGGAAGTTGTAGGTACGGATTTTTTCGGAACGGTCGCCGGTTCCGATCTGGCTCTTTCTTGCCTCTGCTTCTGCATCATGACGTTTCTGGCATTCCAGATCGTAAAGTTTTGCACGCAGCAGGGCGAAAGCTTTTTCTTTGTTCTGGAGCTGTGACTTTTCTGTCTGGCTGTAGATCACAATACCTGTCGGGTAATGGGTCAGACGCACAGCGGAATCGGTAGTATTGACGCACTGTCCACCATTTCCGGACGCACGCATTACATCAATACGAATATCCTTCTCATCAATATGGATATCCACATCCTCTGCCTCCGGCATCACGGCTACAGTAATGGTGGATGTATGGATCCTGCCGCCGGATTCTGTCTCCGGAACTCTCTGTACACGATGGACACCGGATTCATATTTCATCACGGAATATGCACCCTTTCCATTAATCATAAAGGTAACGTTCTTCATACCCCCGATACCAATTTCCTCACACTCTACCAGCTCTACCTTCCAGTGCTGGCTCTCTGCATAGTGAAGATACATGCGGTAGATTTCTGCTGCAAACAAGGCTGCCTCGTCTCCTCCGGCGCCGGCGCGGATCTCTACGATTACGTTTTTCTCATCATTAGGATCTTTCGGAAGAAGAAGGATCTTCAATTCATGTTCCAGCTCTTCCACCCTGGCCTTAGAATTATTCAGCTCTTCTTTTGCCAGCTCCCGCATTTCTTCATCTGTCTCTTCTTCCAGCATCTGCAAACTATCGTCGATTGCCTGTTTGCAGGATTTATATTCTTGATAAGCTTCTACGATCGGTGTCAGCTCATTCTGCTCTTTCATCAATTTCCGGAAGCGCTCCTGATCATTTGCCACATCCGGCTCCTGCAGTTCGCTCAAAATTTCTTCCAGACGAACTACCAGATCTTCTAATTTATCAAACATGCCTCTTCCTCCTTGTACATGGTCTGTTTGGACACTATTCTTTATTGTACCTTCCTGTTACCACACGGTCAAGACCTGCTAGGTCTTTTTTTACCTGAATCTGAGTATATCCGGCCTCTTTCATTATTTCAGACACGTCCTTTGCCTGGTCAAAGCCAATTTCAAACATCAGCGTGCCTCCTCTGTTGATCCTGTCGGCGCTGTCTTTTGTGATTCTCCGGTAAAAATACAGCCCGTCTTCTTTTCCGTCCAGTGCAATCCACGGATCATGAAGTCTGACTTCCTCCTGAAGTCCCTGGATCACATCAGTCCGGATATAAGGAGGATTTGACAGGATCAGGTCAAATCTTCCTGACGGGATCTTATCAAACAGATCACTCTGGATCCATTTTGCCTCCACGCCCAGCCTTCCGGCATTTTCCCGGGCCGTCTTTAACGCCTTTTCAGATATGTCACATCCCGTCCCCGAAAGTCCCGGGCACAGCTTCATCAGGCTGATCAGAATACAGCCGGAGCCCGTACACATATCAAGCACTTTCATACCCGAAGCTGTCACTTTCAGGGCCTCCTCCACCAGCGTCTCCGTGTCCTGCCTGGGAATCAGCACATCCGGGTTCACCAGAAAGGAATATCCCATAAATTCCTGTTCTCCGGTAATATGCTGAAGAGGAACATGACCGGAACGCCTCCGGATATACTCCCGGTAACGCTCTGCCTGCTCTTCTGATACTTTGCGTTCCGGCTCTCCATAATAAAGAGCCCTGCTTACGCCTGTCACATATTCCAGAAGATACCAGGCATCCAGCTTCGCCTCTTCAATCCCGGCGGCCTGAAGAATCTGTGCGCCTTCTCTATAAATCTCCTGCAGTGTCAAAATTTTCTCGTTCATATGCTCTCCAATCAAACACCGCTTCCACCGCCTGGATCGCCACTTCGATCATGCGGTCATCCGGCTCCTTCGTCGTCAGCTTCTGGATGGCAAGTCCAGGTTTGCTTAAAAGATTGATCACCGGATTATCTGTATTCCCCGCCAGCTTCAGCACTTCATAGGAAATACCGGCAATCACCGGCAATAGCAGGATCCGGATCAATACCCTCATTCCCGTAGACTCCACCTGGATCAAAAATAACAATATAATACTGATGGCCAGCACAAAGAATAAGAAGCTGGTACCGCAGCGTTTATGCTGCCTGGAACTGACCCTTACATTCTCCACCGTCAGCGGCAGACCATGTTCAATGCAGTTGATACATTTATGCTCTGCCCCGTGGTACATAAAAGTTCTCTGGATATCCTCCATCCGCGAAATCAAAAGTACATACAGTACAAAAATACCAATCCGGATCACACCTTCGATCACTGTCCTCACGTGATAAGAGGGGATTCTGGGCTCCAGAAAAGAGGAAAGAAAATAGGGAAGCACCATAAAAATCGCCACTGCGATCACTACTGAAAATACCACCGTCCCACGCATCATCCATTTTTCCATGGTTTCCTGCTTCCTGGCCTCTTCTTCTGTCATCTCTTTTTCCGGTTCTTCTTCTTCAAAAAAAGAAGCCGAATAAGTCAACGTCTTGATTCCCAGGATCATGGAATCTATAAAATTAAAGATTCCCCTGACAAAAGGGATCTGTGTCAATGCTTTTGCATTTCCCGTGATGCTGCGGTATGTATCTTTCTCTACAACAATCTCACCATCTGGTTTGCGCACCGCCACCGCATATTCATCTTTATGCTTCATCATGATACCTTCCAGCACCGCCTGTCCGCCGATGTTTGATGACTTCATGCCGGTCTCCTCCTGAATATCTGTGTAAAAAATGTTATACAAAACAAAGGGTTGAGATTTAAGTAAAACCTCAACCCGACTCTTGTAAGCTTATTTGCCCATTCCGTATTTCTTATTGAACTTATCTACACGGCCGCGAGCCTGTGCAGCTTTCTGCTGTCCGGTATAGAACGGATGGCATTTGGAACAGATCTCAACGTGGATATCTTCACTGGTAGATCCTGTTACAAATGTGTTTCCACAGTTACAAGTTACAGTTGCCTGATGATATGCCGGATGGATTCCTTCTTTCATGATTTTCACCTCTTCTTTATTTTGTCATCTGCACTTTGATAAGTGCGATCAATGTTCATTTTCTAAACAGCTATATTATCATAGCATAAATGTCAATTCTTGTCTAGATTAATTTTGTCTTTTTTACCATTTGTATCAATTCTGCATTATTTCTGGTCCTGCTGAACATATTCAGAATGTTGTCTGCAGCTTCATCTGCACGCCGGTCAGGATAAAAATAATGATGAACAGAAGCCAGGAATATGCCGATGCATAGCCCATCTTAAAGTACTTAAAGCCATATGTATAAATCCGTTCCACCATAACCTGGGTCGCCCCGTTCGGCCCGCCTTCCGTCATGATCATTACCTGAGGGAAAAGCTGGAAGGCATTGATCAGGGACATAATCAGGCAGAAAAAGATAGATGGTGTCAGAAGCGGAAGGGTTATCCTGAAAAACTGCTTGCTTTTTCCTGCGCCGTCCACTCTCGCCGCTTCGTAATATCCTACATCAATCGCTTTCAGCCCGGAGAGCAGAAACAGTCCGAAAAATCCCATGTCCTTCCACACCGAAGCCAGCACAATAGCCGGCATGGCCCACACTTCACTCGTAAGCCAGCTCGGTCCCTTAATTCCGACAAATGATAGAAGCTGGTTAAAGATCCCGTACTGGGGGCTTAACACCCATTTCCAAATCAGGCTTGCCGCAACCCAGGAGGTCAGAACCGGGATATAATACATGATACGGAACACGGTGATTCCCTTCATGCTTTTGTTTAAGATAACAGCGACTCCAAGGGCCGCCACAAAAACGAGCGGAATGTAAAGGACGATATAATACAGCGTATGCCCCAGAACCTTCCAGAACTCTGCCGTGGTCAGGATTTTCATATAATTATCAAGGCCGATAAAATGTCCGGACAGGGTTTTCCAGTTCAGCGCATCCAGCCCGTTCCAGTCGGTCAGGCTGATAATAATGGAAATAAGAATGGGAAGCAGGC
>USDK01000052.1 GCA_900553355.1 uncultured Lachnospiraceae bacterium | reverse complement strand
GTAGAGCACTTGACTTTTAATCAAGTTGTCCGGGGTTCGAATCCCCGCACGCTCATTTCTCAGAGAAGGCTTAAATCCAGTAATTATAAGGATTTAAGCCTTTTTTATATCTGTTGAAAGCCAGAGATTATTTGTGCCAGATTTTCTTCCGTACAAGGACATCCTTCAGACATCCATTGATGAATCAGTGTGAAACTTCCAATAGAATGGTATAAAAAAGTATATCGTTCTGTAATGCTGGCATCATCTGAAAGATATTTCATCATATAATAGTCAGTCAAATGCTTTTCAAATAAATTCGACCCATTATTAGCCAGTAAGATCTGAAAGATTTCCTGATTACTTCTGATGTAACCAATGATTCCAGTCAGAGAATAGAGACGGTCCGGAGAATTTGAGCCAGACACATAGTTTGTCTTTAGAAAAGAGTCCATTTGAAGAAATATGTCATGATAAATATCAAAGAGTAGTTCATAGATATTGGAATAGTTTGCATAAAAGGTAGATCGATTCAAGTCCGCGCAGATACAAAGTTCTTTAATCGAAATCTTGGAGACAGGTTTTTTCTTCATCAGTAAGAGAAGGGAACGCTTTAGAGCGTTTTTGCTTTTGCTGATTCTTTTATCTTCTGTATCTTTTTTCTCCTTCACAGATATCCCCCTTTCTTTTGATGTATTTTATTAAACAATTATTATATTTATGTTGGATAACCAACAAATGATGGAGATTGTTGATTGAAAATAGTATACAATATCTTATACTAAAAGTAAATATTTAAAAAATAATATATGTAGAAGGGAATTTTTAGATAATGAAGAATATATGTGTAATAACAGGTGGCGGAAGTGGTATGGGATTGGAAACGGCAAAGCTGGTCGGAAAAGATCATAAGATCATCCTGGTTGGGCGTACAGTTTCTAAGCTTGAGAATGCGATTAATGAATTAAAGGGATTGGGAATAGAGGCGGAAGCATTTCCATGTGATACAAGTGACAGAGATTCTGTAAAAAAACTGACAGCTTATGCATCTGAACAGGGGAGTGTAAAAACTGTGATCCATGCAGCAGGTGTATCTCCCCACATGGCAAATGGAGAGAAAATATTCACAATTAATGCCGTGGGGACCATTAATGTGGATGAGGAGTTTGCAGAGGTCATGAAGGACGGGGGCTGTATCTTGAACGTTTCTTCTATGTCTGCATATATGCTCCCTCCGGATAAGGTTCCTGCACAAATGTATCAGTTAAGCCTAACGGATATTGATGCATTTAAAAATGCTGCAGTTCAGATGTTATCAGCGGTTCCAGAAGAACAGCAGACAGGAACGGCATATACAGTATCCAAAAACTTCGTAATGTGGTATACTTCAAGAATGGCACTTCGTTACGGGAAAAAGGGTATCCGTGTTGTCTCCATTTCTCCTGGAACATTTAAGACTCCGATGGGTGAGATTGAAGGGGAAGAGGCTGCAGGATTTGCAAAACAGGGCGCCCTTGGACGTATGGGAGAGCCGGAAGAGATTGCAAAGATGATGGCATTTATGGTAAGTGATGCCTGCAGTTATATGACAGGTGTGGATGTACTGTATGACGGTGGAGCGATAGCTGCATTTCAGGTGATGATGGAACAAAGGCAGCAATAAGCAGTTCTACAGAGTCCAGGCCTCTCGGAGTTCTCTTCCGGGAGGCCGTTTTTTATCTCAAACAATCTTCGGAGGGGAAACAATGATTTATCTGAATGAGAATGCGAAAGAATATATGGAAAAGTACGGATGGCGGCATATAATCTTGAATGTAGAAGAGATTACAAGCTGATGCGCGCCTCCGAGACTGGAGGTATCGGTAAGTTTTACCGATGAAGATGAAGCGACGATGAAAGAAAGAGGGTACGCGGTCGATCAGAGTGAACTTGGTAATGTATATTATCCAGAAAAAGGAATCAGCAGGGACGAAAAGGTTTCCGTGAATTATGTAGAATATCCCTGGATTACCTGCTTTGAAGTAGAAGGACTGAATATTGCAGAATCTGACTAGAAAACTCTTCTGCTGGCAATGATATAATTATGAAAATCCTTTGATTATTGAGAATTTATGATTGACAGCGCAAATATTTTCTTGTATAGTAAATGAAGATAAAAGGGAGTAACTTGCGTCAGGTATTACAAAGCGAACAACTGGCGTTTGCGAATACGTCAATACGATGATTGATCATCCGTATCGCAATGAAAAGGTGAGACTTTTATTGCATGAAAAATTGTGCAATAGGGGTCTTTTTTTTATCCTATTGCAAAAGGAGAGGAGAAGAACATATGCTAACAAGTGAACAGGCCAGACAAAACCAGGAAAAATATGGATTTAATGAGCTGGTAGAAGGGAAAAAGAAAAGTACGCTGCAGATATTTCTGGAGCAGTATAAAGATTTTCTTGTCATTATACTGATTATTGCAGCAATCGTATCCGGATTTCTTGGTGACTTTGAGAGTGCCCTTGTAATTCTCGTAGTCATCACCATGAATGCGATTCTGGGAACGGTGCAGACGCTGAAGGCAGAGCAGTCATTGGATGCATTAAAGCAGATGTCCGCGCCGGAGGCGAAGGTTATCCGTGACGGAGTACTCAGACAGATACCGTCCAGAGAGGTAACGATCGGCGACCGGGTGATCCTGGAGGCAGGAGACTGTGTTCCGGCAGATGGTAAGCTGGTAGAATGTGCCAGCCTGAAAGTGGATGAAAGTGCTCTTACAGGAGAGAGTTTATCTGTAGAAAAATCTCTGGATGAGGTTCCGGAAGGGGCAGCACTTGGAGATCAGACAAACCGCGTATTCTCCGGAAGCTTTGTTACCTATGGACGAGGCGCGTTTGATGTTACCAGCATTGGTATGGGAACAGAGGTAGGAAAGATTGCCAGTCTGTTGAAAAATACATCTGAGAAGCGGACGCCTCTTCAGGTCAACCTGGATGATTTCGGGAAAAAGCTTTCAATCCTTATTATCATTTTCTGTGCGATCTTATTTGGCATCAGTATTTTCAGAGGAGATCAGCCAGGTGATGCGTTCTTATTCGCAGTTGCACTTGCAGTAGCAGCCATCCCAGAGGCGTTAAGTTCCATTGTAACGATTGTGCTATCTTTCGGTACACAGAAGATGGCAAAGGAGCATGCCATCATCCGTAAGCTCCAGGCAGTAGAAGGTCTTGGAAGCGTATCTATCATCTGTTCCGATAAAACTGGAACGTTGACACAGAATAAGATGACAGTGGAGGATTATTATGTAGACGGAAAAAGAATACCGGCTGCTGAAATTGATCTGAACGATGCGAATCAGGAACGCCTGTTAAACTTCAGTATCCTCTGTAATGATTCTACAAATACAGATGGACAGGAGATCGGAGATCCAACAGAGACCGCTTTGATCAACCTGGGAAGCAAGCTGGGAAGAGAGGCGCTTGAAGTCCGTGACGTATATGAGAGAAAGTCAGAGATTCCATTTGACAGCGACAGAAAATTAATGTCTACAGCGCATATCCTGGACGGAAAGCATACCATGGTGGTCAAAGGCGCTGTGGATGTTCTCCTGACGAGAATGACTCATATCCGTTCCGGTGAAGTTGTAGAGCCGATGACAGAGGAGAAAAAAGCACAGATCGAAGCAAAGAATATGGAGTTTTCCAAAGACGGTCTGCGTGTACTGGCATTTGCATATAAAGAGATTGAGACAGACAGAGAAATTACGCTGGATGATGAAAACGACCTTACCTTCCTTGGTCTGATCGCGATGATGGATCCGCCGAGAGAAGAATCAAAAGCGGCAGTTGCGGAATGTATTGAAGCTGGAATTAAGCCGATCATGATCACCGGGGACCATAAGGTGACTGCAGCAGCGATTGCAAAGCGTATTGGCATTCTGAAAGATGAGTCTGAGGCCTGTGAAGGATCTGTGATTGAAAATATGTCAGATGAAGAACTGCAGGAGTTTGTTCCGAATATTTCTGTATATGCCCGTGTGTCACCGGAACATAAGATCCGTATCGTCCGTGCATGGCAGGACAGAGGTAATATTGTTGCCATGACAGGAGACGGTGTGAATGACGCACCGGCTCTGAAACAGGCAAATATCGGTGTGGCGATGGGAATCACCGGAACAGAAGTTTCCAAAGATGCAGCAGCCATGGTCCTGACAGACGATAACTTTGCAACGATCGTAAAAGCGGTAGAAAATGGACGTAACCTGTACCGCAATATCAAGTTCTCCATTCAGTTCCTGTTGTCAGGAAACTTTGGAGCAATCCTTACGGTATTGTTTGCATCTATCGTAGGACTTCCGGTTCCGTTTGCACCGGTACATCTGCTGTTTATCAACCTGCTGACAGATAGTCTCCCGGCCATTGCGCTGGGACTGGAGCCGCATTCCAGGGATGTCATGGAAGAAAAACCACGTCCGATTAACGAATCTATCCTGACAAAGGATTATCTGATGCGGATTGGAACAGAAGGACTGTGTATCGGAGCCATGACGACGATCGCATTTCTGATCGGTTTGAATGAGAGCGGCAGCCTGCTTGGAAGTACTATGGCCTTTGGAACATTGTGTACATCCAGGCTGGTACATGGATTTAACTGTAAGTCCAATAAACCAGTTATCTTTACAAACAAATTTTTCAATAATATTTATCTGATTGGTGCTTTTGTACTGGGACTGCTCCTGATCACAGGCGTATTGATGATCCCGGGACTGCATAATCTGTTCAGCGTACAGACTCTGGATGGAATCCATCTGCTGATGGTATACGGACTGGCACTTTTGAACCTTCCGATTATCCAGCTGATGAAATGGATCAGAGAACATATCAAATAGGATGATGAAATATGGAATTTAACCATGAAACGGTAAAAAGAATCAGAGGACTTATTGTATTTGCAGCTTTTGTAGTACTGTGCTTCTGGAGATATGATATTATTTTAAAAGTGATCAGTTTTGTGGTCCATGTGATTTTTCCTTTTATTCTTGGAGGAGCAATCGCTTTTGTATTGAATGTGCCGATGAATTTTATTCAAAGGCACCTCTTCAATCCGGACCGGATCAAAGACCATAAATATGTAAAAAAGATCGCACGGCCGGTCAGTATGCTTCTGGTATTGTGTTTTGTGATCGGTGTGATCGCGCTGGTGATGCTGGTGCTGATCCCTCAACTGGGAGAAACTTTCGTAAATCTTGGAAAAAATATCCAGGCATTCATTCCAAAGCTCCAAAGCTGGGCTATAGGAATGTTCCGGGACAATCCGGATATGATATCATGGATCAATAGTCTGGAATTTGACTGGAACCGGATCATGGATACGGGAATTAATTTCTTTACCCAGGGAGCCGGCGATGTTTTGAGTTCTACGATTACGGCAGCAAGAAGTATTGTAAGTGGACTGACCACATTCTTTATTGCTTTTGTGTTCGCACTTTACATCCTGCTTCAAAAAGAAAAGCTGACAAGGCAGTGTAAACGCGTTTTGTTTGCTTTTGTAAAAAAGGGGAAAGCGGAAGCGGCTTTGGAAATATTTTCTCTGACGTATAAGACCTTTTCCAGCTTTTTAACCGGTCAGTGTGTGGAAGCAGTGATCCTGGGAACGATGTTCGTGGTGGCCATGTCCATTTTCCGGCTTCCTTATGCGCTGCTGGTAGGCGTGGTGATCGCATTTACAGCGTTGATTCCCATTTTTGGTGCATTTATCGGATGTGTGATCGGAGCATTCCTGATCTTCATGGTGAATCCGGTACAGGCTCTGGGCTTCATTGTGTTATTCCTGGTGCTGCAGCAGATTGAAGGGAATCTGATCTATCCACATGTGGTAGGAGGATCGGTAGGTCTTCCGTCTATCTGGGTACTGGCTGCGGTCAGCATCGGCGGAAGCCTGATGGGAATTGTGGGAATGTTAATTTTTATTCCGATCGTATCTGTGGTATACGCTTTATTCCGGGAAGTGGTATATCTGAAACTGAAGCAGAAAAGGATGGATCCGGAGGATATTGAATAGTAAAGCACTGAAATCTTTCCTAAAAATTTTTTCAGCGGTCCATCATCTTACAAAACACAACTGCTGCAAGGGTGCTCACTGTTGTCGCCAGAATCCCGGCTCCGACAATCGCTGCCGGATTTACGCTGCCATACTGGCTCCGATAGGCGATAACATTTACAGGAATCAGCTGCAGGGAGGAGATGTTGATGATGAGGAAGGTACACATCTCATTACTGGCAATGCCCTGCCTGCGGACAGGTCCTGGAAGGCGTCCCTTGCGCCTGTCATCTTCCAGCTTTTCCAGCTCCTCCATTGCCTTTAATCCGGCAGGAGTGGCAGCCCAGCCAAGGCCAAGAAGGTTGGCGATAAAATTTGTGATAATATATTCCTCGGAGGAATGTCCGGCCGGAAGATTGGGAAATAGAAAACGAATGAGTGGACGTAGCCTTCTGGAGGCGGAGGCAATCATGCCGCCGCATTCGGCGATTTTCATCAGCCCCATCCACATCGACAGGACTCCTATCATGGTAATGCACAAAGAGACAGCTTCCTTGGATGAGTCGATAGCGGCATTGGTGATATCAGGGATTCGTCCGGTAAAAGAGGCATAAATGATTCCTACAAGAATCATACTGGCCCAGAGATAATTGAGCATAGAAAAGACTCCTGCCTTTTTCTTGCATTATATGCAGGCAGGAGTCTTTTTAGAATCCGGAATCAGGCGGCGGAACCAGAAGAGGACCGTCCAAGTTTTCGCCATACCGTCATGATCATGGTTATAAAGCAGGCGGTTCCCCCAATAAAGTTGGAAATAGGCTCTGCCAGGAAAACGCCGGTGGTGCCAAGCCCCGCCACAGTGGGGAGCCACAGAGTCAGGGGAATGACGATAATGGCCTTTCTGAGCAGAGAGAAAAAGATGGCATGCCTGGAATAACCAAGGGCTACAAAAGTAGACTGACCCGAGAACTGCAGAGCCATCATGAAAATACCGAAAAAGTAAATATGCAGGGAAGGAATCCCCTTTTCCAGAAGCGATGCATCGCTGTTGAATACCTGGATGAAAAAATGTGGGAAGAAAAAGATTAATGCCCAGATAATCAAGGTGAACACGATACAGAATATGGTCATGAAACGGATTGCATTTTTAACACGGTCATATTTTTTCGCACCATAGTTAAAGCTCATGACAGGCTGAGCACTGCTTGTAAAGCCATTGACCGGAATGTTTACTATTTCCCTCACAGAATTGATAACTGTCATGATTCCTACATATAAATCTCCACCGTAATTCTGTAGAGTAGCATTGCAGATAATCTGAACAGATCCATTGGTGACAGACATAATAAAACCAGACAATCCAAGGGTAGTGATATCCTTTACCAGCTGTGATTTTATACGCATGGCCTTTCTGGATAAAGTGATCAGCGCCTTTTTCCCTGTCAAAAACCGAAAGACCCATACGGCAGAAACCATCTGGGAGATAACCGTTGCAATAGCTGCGCCGCGGATACCCATCTTAAAACCGAAAATCAGGATAGGATCCAGGATCAGGTTCAGTACCGCTCCGATGGAGACAGTCAGCATTCCCATAATCCCAAAGCCCTGGGCATTGATGAAGCTATTCATACCCAGACTGACCATGACAAAGACCGTTCCCAGAAGATAGATGGACAGGTAAGCATCTGCATAAGAGTAGGTGGTATCGCTGGCGCCGAACAGGTACAACAAAGGTTCTTTAAATAGATAACATAAAACTGCAAGGATCACACCTAAGACCAGAAGCAGAGAAAAGGAAGTTCCCATGATATCTTCGGCCGCCTTAGGGTCCTGACGGCCTCTTGCCATAGAGAAGAGAGGCGCACCGCCCGTTCCGACCAGATTAGCAAAAGCAGTGACAATGGTTATGACAGGAAGCGTCAGTCCGATACCGGTCAGAGCTTCCGTAGAAGTGTGCGGAAGATGTCCGATATAGATACGGTCTACAACACTGTATAAAACGTTGATCAGCTGGGCCAGGGTCATGGGGAGAGCCAGCCTCAGGATGGCAGCAGAGACGCTTCCCACGCTGAAATCTCGTTTTTCTGCAGTTGTATGTTCCATAAAAATCACCACATTTCAAAAATTCTAATTAGCAGTATAGCCCTTTCCAGAAAGATTTTCAATCATATACATATAGAAGAAGAAATTCTCATATATATAGAATGAAGTACTATAAAAAGAGATATGACATGAAACTTTTTCTGTATGTAACGGATCTGATCGTGCCCTTTATGATTCTGGGGATTATCGCTTTTGGAATATTAAGAGGCGTAAAAGTGTATGACACCTTTATTAAAGGAGCAAAAGAAGGATTTCTGACGGTGATTAAAATTATGCCTACGCTGATCGGACTGATGGTAGCTGTGGGAATCTTAAGAGCATCCGGATTCCTTGATTTTCTGGCAGATCTGATCGGGAAATTTTCCGGACAGATTGGATTTCCAGGCGAACTGGTTCCGCTGTCTTTGGTAAAAATGTTTTCCTCATCAGCGGCTACCGGGCTTTTGCTTGACCTTTACAAAGAATTCGGTACAGATTCCTTTATAGGTCTTGCCGCATCTATCAGCATGTGCTGTACAGAGACGATTTTCTATACCATGAGTGTCTATTTTATGACAGCTAAAATTACAAAAACGCGTTATACGCTTACAGGAGCTCTTATAGCCACAATTGCAGGACTTATGGCCAGCGTGGTTCTTGCAGGGAAAATGTAGCGGCTGCACTGGAAATATGGTAAATTAAAAATATACAACTGGACAACCGATGAGGAGGAAAGAAAATGAAGAAGAGAAAAACAGGTATCTTTATGGCAGTGATGTTGGCGGCAGGACTTTTTTTAAATGGCTGTGGCAGTGCGGAGCCGTTTGATGCATCCGGCTATGTGAAAAGCGTGCTGGATGCCAATTATCAGGGAGAATACGAAGAATATGCCGATTTCCGGGATATTTCTGTGGATGATGCAAAAGCGGAGATTGAAAAGAGCAGACAGGAACAGGTAGATGCAGAATTTACAGACTTTGACGGGATTACGGAAGAAGGCAAAGAAGCTTATGCCAATAGCCTTACGGAACTGGACAAGCTGATGCATTATGAAGTAGGAGAAGCTAAGGAAAATGATGACGGAAGTTTTACGGTGCCGGTAACGATCGAACCTTCCAATGTATATCAGACTGTAGAGCAGCACTCCTCAGATGTGACGACTGAAATGCTGGAACAGGGGACAGATCCGTCTACACCGGAAGGCTTTGCACAGGTGCTGAATGAAAGTATGAAAAGAGCAATGGACGGGATCGAATATTCAGATCCGGAGACCATTGAGATCACGGTTGCCCAGGACAGCGACGGGGCATATGGAATCAGCGATGCGGATATGCAGAAAATCGCAGAAACCATGATGCCCCAGTAAGAAATCAGAACATGTAATCACGGAGCAGATCAAAGGATGCCGGACCGAGGGTCAGGACCTCCTGGTGGAAGCGGATTTGTGAAAAATCCTTTCCCCAGGCGTCAATGGCATCCTTTTTTAGTTCCAGAAATTCCAGGTAGCCGATGTAGTATTTCAGGTAATTGGCAGGGTCTGCCACAATCAGTTCATAGATGTCCTGAATCGTGTTAGTGTCAGTGATCCCATAGCTCTGGAAGAAGACAACAGTATCTGCAAGAGACCAGCCGTCATAATGGATTCCCATATCGGCCAGGGCATACAGACCAAGGATCAGGGAACTGTTTTTCTGAAACAGAGTAGCCTGTTCTTTGGAAATGGGGGCGTAGTAGTAGCTGATCATCTCGCTGTAGGTTGCCCATCCTTCGGTATAGCCTCCATAATTCAGAAGACTTCTTACAGGAGGCGGATCCTGGGAGGCATAGTAGACAGTCTGGTATAAATGACCAGGATAGCCTTCGTGAGCCAGAGTTGTAAAAAGTGTCAGATCGTCCGGCATATGTCCCCGGTTGATATAGATGACATTATCAGAAGAATGGTCGATCGGAGGAATCATATAAAAGGCGGGACTTAGATATTCTTCCATAGATTCCTGCACGTATTTGATTTTTACCGATACATCCGGAGAAGAGGGAAAATCATCGGACAGTTTCCCTTCCAGTCCGGATAAAATTGCGGCAGGGTTTGATTCTTCAAAAGCGATTCCCTGAGGATTCATAAGATCGGAGGATAGGGATGGATCCTCTGGAAGGGAGGCATAAATTCTTTGCATGGCGGACAGATCATCATTCATCTGCCGGACTGTCAGTTCCTGGAGCTCTGGAATCGTACGGGTGCTTCCGGTTTCTGAGGCTGTAAGAGCCTGATAGTAGTCCTTCCCTCCGGGAAGATGGCAGAGGCCTTCCTGGTTCATTCCGTTATTTTCCATGGAGCTCAGCCCATCGGCCAAAAGGGTATATGCTGGGAAAACGGAAGATTCTATAGCAGATTTGTGGGCATCTATGTATTCCTTTTTTTCAGAATCAGAAAGCTTCAATTCTTCCAGACGGCTGATGAAAGTATCATAGAGATAACAGTCATCTCCCTGATCCAGAAATGCACGGCATTC
Organism: uncultured Lachnospiraceae bacterium; assembly: GCA_900553355.1. Taxonomy (GTDB): domain Bacteria; phylum Bacillota; class Clostridia; order Lachnospirales; family Lachnospiraceae; genus Merdimonas. Next base: position 7,460 of record USDK01000052.1, on the reverse strand, counting down.
CTCCAGAATCGTATCTACGCAGTAGGAAGGCATAAACAGGCCGGCTTCGGACTTTGCTGACTCGAATTCCAGGAGAGAAGTAAAGTATGCCGGTATCTGTGAGAGCAGTTCAAGATAAATGTCTATGTCGTTGTTGTCGTAAAAAGGATATTCCGACAGCAGGATGGGAAGCTGGGACTGTACGCCGGTTAAAGGGGTCAGAGGCTCTTCATATAAGAGGTAAGGCGCACTGTCAAGAGATGTTTCCAGGTATTCCAGCAGGACATCATAGGTCAGTTGATTTTCCTCGGAAAGACGGCTTCGGTCATAAGAAGAGATCCTCTGGATTGTATTTTCCAGGGAGGCGCTGTAGTCGCTGGAACTAATCCCAAAGGATCCAAGAGAAACCGGAACATTGTCAAGGCCATAAGCCTGCGGATTTTTTAGAGTATAATGAAGAGTCAGAGTATTGCCGGACAGTTCCTGACAGAAAAAAGAAGTCAGACAGGATTCAAAACGTTTGTCCTCACTCTGAAAAAACAGCCAGAGGACGCCGGCCAGAAGAAGAAATATTCCGGACAGAGAAGACACGATCAGTACAATACGTTTCTTGGACATAAAAATCCTTTCAGTGTTTTTTTACATATATATGCCAAACTTTACAATTCAGACCGCTTACACTATACTAAAAACAATGAGGAGATGAGACTATGAGGATTTTGATTGCGGAAGATGAAAAAGATCTGAATCAGATCATCAGCTCACGATTAAAAGAAGAGCATTACAGCGTGGATTCCTGTTTTGATGGGGAAGAAGCGCTGGATTATGTAAGAAGCGCAGAATATGACGCGGCAGTTCTGGATATCATGATGCCAAAGCTGGACGGACTGTCGGTTTTACGTTCGATGCGCAGAGAAGGAAATCATACGCCGGTACTGCTCCTGACGGCAAGGGACAGCATAGAAGACCGGGTCAGCGGGCTGGATGCCGGAGCCAATGATTATCTGATCAAGCCCTTTGCCTATGAGGAGCTGCTGGCCAGGATCCGCGTGCTGCTGAGAAAGCCTGAGACAGCGCAGGAGAGTTGTTTTCAGGTGGGGGATCTGGAAGTGCATATGGATACCCATCAGGTTTTCCGTGCGGGAAAGGAAATCCGGCTGTCCGGAAAAGAATTTTCCCTGCTGCGCTATATGGTGCAGAACGCCGGAATCGTACTTTCCAGAGAACGGCTGGAGGAGCATCTGTGGAACTTTGACTATGCAGGGGGATCCAACGTGATCGATGTGTATATCCGGTATCTGAGAAGAAAAATCGATGATGGATATGAGCAGAAGCTGATCCATACCGTGCGGGGCGCGGGGTATGTATTGAGGGCAGATGAATGAAGAGATTGTCATTAAAAATCAAGTTAACACTCTTGTATACATTTTTTATGTGTCTGGTGACCTGTGCGGCGCTGGCAATCTTATTTTCATTGAGTAACCGGGAGCTCCTTTCAAATACCCAGAGTAAGCTCATGCGCCGGGTGCAGCAGAGTGCAGATGATGTGACGCTGGTGGACGGGGCGCCGAAAGTTGATTCCGATTTTTATTCTGTAGCACAGGATGTGTATCTGTCGGTATATGACGATACCCAGTATTTTCTATATGGTAAGATCCCGTATGGGTTTGATGCACAGCCGGAGGTCATAGACGGCCAGGTCCAGAGGATCCGGGATCAGGGAAAGGACTGGTATGTCTATGATATGTCTTTTAGGCTTTCAGAAGATGTCACGGTATTTATCCGGGGAATCACATCGATAACAGATGCCGAGTCAAGTTACCGGGCAACGCTGCGGTTTGCAGGGATCCTTCTGCCAGGGCTGGTGCTGATGACAGCCTTTATCGGATATCGGTTTACCAGAAGAACGCTGCTTCCTGTGCGTAAGATGACCGAGACAGTCCGACAGATCCGGACAGATGCCGATCTTTCCCGACGGATCGGGATTACGGAAAGCGAGCAGAAAAACAGGGATGAAATCTACCGGCTGGCGGAAACCTTTGACGACATGCTCGATCAGCTGGAGGAAGTTTTCCAGCGAGAGAAACAGTTTACATCGGATGTATCCCATGAGCTCCGCACACCGGTCAGTGTGATCATTGCGCAGTGTGGTCAGTGCCTGGAAGACGATAGTCTGACAGATGCGCAGCGCAGACAGATCAGTCTGATTGAAAAAAAGGCAAAGGAAATGGCTGGGATGATCGGACAACTGTTGTTTTTATCGAGGGCAGACCAGGGAAGACAGGCAATCCAGAAAGAAGAATTGGATATCAGCGAGCTGACTGGGATGATTATAGAGGAGCAGAGGGTTCTGGCAAAGGAAAACGGATTGAATGTGGAAATCCAGGAAAATATTCAGCCGGATATTTATCTGAAGGTTGATGAAACTCTCTATATCCGGTTGATGGAAAATCTGATCTCCAATGCGGTTTCTTATCGTAAGACGGAAGGGGAAAGCCGGATCAAGGTAAGCCTCCGGATCTCGGAAGAGGAAATTACAGGTACGGTAGAAGATAACGGTATCGGAATCCGGGCTGAGGATCTGCCACATATCTGGGAGCGATTTTACCGGGCCGATGCTTCCAGGACAGACGGCAGCCATTCCGGGCTGGGGCTGTCTATGGTAAAATGGATCGTGGAAGTACACGGCGGACAGATTCATGCACAGAGCAGGGAAGGAGAAGGAACCCGGTTTATCTTTACATTTCCGGTGGAAAGTAAAAAATTTGAAAAAAATGAAAACCTTTAATCTTTTTTTAATCTTTATGGGATATAGTAACATCAACAAGAACAAAACCCAAATTTAAAATAAAGAAAATGAAGGGAGAACAAAGATATGAAAAGATTATTGGCAGCAGCAATTTTAACGGTAGCGGTGGCAGGAACAGTTGTTGGATGTGGAGGAAAAGATATCGGAAGAGATGCCGCCCTGGATGCAGCGCTTAAGGATGCGGGCGTCAGCGAATCAGATACGACCAGACTCCGGGTTTCTGAGGACAGGGATGACGGAAGAAAGGTATATGAGATTCAGTTCGATGTAGATCACACAGAGTATGAATATGAAGTTGCCGCGTCAGACGGTTCCATCTTAAGTTCAGATATCGAAAATCAGAATGGCGGCGTCCAGACTCAGAATAATACACAGGATAACACGCAGAGTAATACCCAGGATAACGGGCAGAATACTCAGAACAATACAAACCAGGGGACTGGTACTGCAGGCAATGCGAATGTGGCGGTAACTCAGGATCAGGCGATCCAGACAGCGCTTTCCAGAGTATCAGGGGCTACAGAACAGGATATCCGCATTAATCTGGATCATGACGACGGTGTTTACAAATACGAAGGAGATATTATTTACAACGGTATCGAGTATGAGTTTGAAATCGACGCCAATTCCGGAACTATTCTTGAGTGGAGTGAAGAAAAATTTTAAAAATATAAAAGAAAAGGAGCATAAAAGATGGAAAAGTCAAAGGTATATTTTACGAACATGAGGGCATCCTTTCAGGAAAACATTCCTCAGAAATTAAAAAGGCTGATGAAAACAGCTGGAATTGGAAACATTGATTTTGAGAATAAGTATACCGCCATCAAGATGCATTTTGGGGAGCCGGGGAATCTTGCATTTCTCCGGCCCAACTATGCGTCTGTGATGGTGGATCTGGTGAAGGAACTGGGAGGGAAACCTTTCCTTACAGACTGTAATACGCTCTATGTAGGCGGCAGGAAAAATGCACTGGATCATCTGGACTCTGCCTATAAAAACGGATTTTCTCCGTTCTCTACCGGATGTCATGTGATTATTGCAGATGGTCTGAAAGGAACAGATGAGGAGCTGGTTCCCATTGATGGAGAATATGTTAAAGAGGCAAAGATCGGACGCGCCATTATGGATGCGGACGTTTTTCTGACGTTGAATCATTTTAAAGGGCATGAGGCCACAGGATTTGGCGGAGCATTGAAAAATATCGGTATGGGATGTGGGTCCCGGGCCGGGAAGATGGAGATGCACAGCGCAGGAAAGCCGTATGTGGAACAGGAAAAGTGCATCGGCTGCGGAAACTGTGTGAAGATCTGTGCCCACGATGCGCCGTCTGTCACAGACCGGAAGGCAACGATCGATCAGAATAAATGTGTAGGCTGCGGCCGCTGTATCGGTGTCTGTCCCAAGGACGCGGTATGCGCATCCAACGACGAGTCAAATGATATCCTGAACTGCAAGATTGCAGAGTACAGCCTGGCCGTCCTGAAAGGCCGTCCGCATTTCCATGTGAGCCTGGTCATCGATGTGTCTCCTAACTGTGACTGCCATGCAGAGAATGACATTCCAATCGTTCCGGATGTAGGCATGTTTGCATCCTTTGATCCGGTGGCTCTGGACCGTGCATGTGCGGATGCTGTGAACCGTCAGCCGGTGATCGCGGACAGCCAGCTGGATCGGATGCCCCATGTGCATCATGATCATTTTACCGATTCTGCACCTACGACCAACTGGAAGAGCTGCCTGGAACATGCAGAAAAGATCGGCATCGGGACCCAGGAATATGAACTGATTGAAATCTAGGAAAATGTCTACGAAAATACATAGGGTGAAAATACGGGTGGAGGACAGATAAAGGATGGAATTGTATCAGGGAAGGCCGGAGACGGCAGAGGGCAGACAAGAAAAAGAGATGAAGGTTTACGATCTTTTAGACAGCCTGGGCATTGATTATATCAGGGCAGACCATAAGGCTGTGATGACCATCGAGGCATGTAAGGAAGTTGACGAGGCGCTGGAAATTGAGATATGTAAGAATCTTTTTCTGTGCAACCGGCAGAAGACGGCTTTTTATCTTCTGGTACTGCCTGGGGAGAAATCTCTCCAGACAAAAGAGCTGTCAAAACAGATTCCGACTTCCCGGCTGTCTTTTGCATCAGGGGAAGATATGGAGAGACTCCTTAATGTAACGCCGGGGTCTGCTACCATCATGGGGCTGCTCTTTGATCCGGAGAACCGGGTACAGCTGCTGGTAGATGAAGAGATCCTGGAAAGTCCCTGGTATGCCTGCCATCCGTGTGTGAATACATCCAGCATCAAGCTGAAGACGGAGGATGTGTTTGGGAAATACCTGGAGGCGGTCCATCATGATTATATCAAGGTAAGATTGAGTGATGGGAAGTCCGTTGACATTCATAAGGAACAGTGATAAGCTTAAATTACCTATTAGGTAATTTAAGCTTATCAGGAGGGATGATTTGGAATTAATATATGCATCCGAGAAGGTTAAAGAGTGGTGCACAAGCGTAAAAGCGGCAAAAAAACTATTTCATGGCGATGCAGTATTATCCGTGAGTCTGCTGTCACGCATCAATGCTCTGCGAAATGCGGAAAATCTAAGAGATATTATCGTTCAGCCGACATTTCATTTCCATAAGTTAAAGAATAAGAAGAGCAGAAATCTGGAAGGATATTTCGCGATTGATGTAAAGTCCAGAAAAGAGCCTTGGAGAATTATACTGCAGCCGTTAGATGAAAATGAGGATCCCTTTGATTCCAGCAATATAGACCAGATTGCAGCGATTGTAAAAATAGTAGAAATTTCGGAGGTGAGCAGGCATTATGAGTAACTATATAGAATATAAAGATACCATTGCATTTCACCCGGGGTATTACATTAAAGAAATCGTGGATGAAAGCGGACTGACGCAGGAGGATTTTGCAAAGAGACTTGATACAACGCCAAAAAATCTCAGCCTTCTGATAAGGGGAGAGCAGAATCTGTCTATTGATATTGCTATGAAGCTTTCGCGAATGCAGAGAACGAGTGTTTCTTACTGGCTTAATCTGCAAAATGCCTATGATTCTCTGATCACAGAGTTTAAATCAGATGAAGAACTTTCGATTGAACGAGAGGTTTTTAAGAATCTGAATTACAGATATTTTAGAGATAATTTTGGACTACCAGATCTTCCGAGAAAAATTGATGAACAGATCAAAGAAGTCAGAAATTTTTTAAATGTTGCAACATTAAAAGTATTTACCAAGAAGGATATGGCAGTCAGTTTTCGAAGTTCCACAGAAGCTTTAACGGAGGCCAATACTGTCAAGGCAAATGTGATGGTACAGATAGCTGCTAATAAAGCATTAAAGGTGGATGCTCCAAGGTTTAACAGGCATAGATTCGAAAAATCAGTAAAATATGCGTTGACTTTAACTAGGAATCACAATGAATTTTATCCGCTCTTGTATCAGGCATTTCTGGAAGCGGGGGTTATTTTTATTATTCTTCCAAATCTTTCTGGATCAAAGATTAATGGCGCGACAAAAAAAATTGGTGATAATATTATGCTGATGGTGAATGATAGAAGATTAAATGCCGATACCTTCTGGTTCACACTTTTTCATGAAATCGGACATATTATGCATGGCGATTATGGAATTTCTTTTGAAAGAGAAACAGGCGGAGAAGAAGAGTCAGCAAATAAATATGCAGAGGACAGGTTGATTCCCAGCAGGGAATATCAGGAATTTTTAAGTAAAAAACATTTTGACTTTTCGTCTATTTGTCATTTTGCGGATCAGATTGATCGCGATCCGGGGATTGTTTTGGGAAGATTACAAAAAGATGGAGTAATCGGCTTTGAAGATCGAAGCATGAACACTCTAAGACATAAATACAAAGTTAAAACAGTGATTTAGAAAAGAACAAAAGAGGAGATAGGTATGACACAAAAGGCAAAGAAAGAGCTGGCGCTAGAAATCATTGAACGGTTAAAGCAGGAATATCCGGATGCCGGATGTACGCTTGATTATGATCAGGCCTGGAAGCTTCTTGTCAGTGTCCGTCTGGCGGCCCAGTGTACAGATGCCAGGGTCAATGTTGTGGTGGAAGGACTGTATGAGAAGTACCCGAGTGTGGAGGCTTTGGCGGCAGCAGATGTCAATGATATTGAAGAAATTGTAAGACCGTGTGGTCTGGGAAAGAGTAAGGCCCGGGATATCAGTGCCTGTATGAAGATCCTGCATGAAGAATACGGAGACAAGGTGCCGGATGACTTCGATGCCCTTCTTAAGCTTCCAGGAGTGGGAAGAAAAAGCGCGAACCTGATCATGGGAGATGTATTTGGAAAACCGGCTATTGTTACTGATACCCACTGTATCCGTCTGGTAAACAGGATGGGACTGGTAGACGGCATCAAAGAGCCGAAGAAAGTGGAGATGGAGCTGTGGAAGATTATTCCGCCGGAAGAAGGCAGCGACTTCTGTCATCGGCTGGTATATCACGGAAGAGATGTATGTACCGCAAGGACAAAGCCACACTGCGACAAGTGTTGCCTTGAGGATATCTGTAAGAAGAAAATTTAGTGTGTGAATTGTGAATGGGGACGTACACTTTTTGTGATGGTGTGCTCCCCGTCAAGTAGACAGTGAAAAAAATATAAAGTTTTTTGGTTGT
>USDK01000051.1 GCA_900553355.1 uncultured Lachnospiraceae bacterium | reverse complement strand
TATATATTTTTCTTTCTTCCTTAGATTGTTTCATTTTGTACTCCACAAACATATTTATAATACAACTATTACACTCTTAAATTTATCTTTCCTCAAATGAATTCTTATTAAAATCCTCGCAATGAAATACGGCGCAAAACAACCTTATCTGTCTTAAAGCACTCCTTATTCTGTAATCACCACTATTTTTGATAGTGTAAATGGTACATTATTCTATGTCTTCCGCACGATATACAGGGAAAAAATTTATATCGTCTAGTTTTTCTTTTAACACTAAATTTCCATTACATCTTATATCAACAAGCTTTTGATAAGTTGTTGCATCAAAAATTTTTCTGCCTATATAAAATTCCTTTACTCCGTGGGGCGCCAGGTTCATCTTATACTGGAATATCCCATCATCAACCCCATAACCACCACCTAAAACAAAATTATGCAATCCTTTTTCTTTAGCCCATCTGATAATTTCATACTTAAGAAAATCATTTGCTCTTGTATAAAAATATTCTGAGTCTGTTCCCCCAAGATATGAATAACAATTATTTTCACCATATATAACAAGCTCTGTAGAAATAATTTTATTCTCAAATTTGACGTGGAACATAACGCTATTATCATTCATTGACATTATTTCTTCAAAAAATCCCTTTGAAAAATAAAATTGATCTTTTGCCTCACTTCGTTTCATAGTTCCATAATAAATACAAAGAAAATCATCCATGTATTTACCATCTTCATCAACAATAACTTCCAAAGCATATTTGTTTGCACGTTTAACATTTTTCCGGACTTTCTGTTTAAAATCCATCCAGATTTCATCAATAGGACTTTCAAGATTTCTCACAACATTATGTGTTCGACTCTCAACCTCACCACTATAGTGCTGACAATAATCACTAAATAGTTCAAAACGGACAAACTCACAAATATAATTATTATCAACACAATATTTATTATAAGCCTTATTAAGGCTATCATAATCCATAATTGTTCCCAAGAATCCGCCATATCCGTATGGCGTAATCAAATCAAAATATATATCCCCTTCAATCTTCCCTGCAAATTTATCATCCTTAGCAATATCCCTTTTAAATACAACATTAACAGCCCTATCATTCCCATTCTCATAATATAAAAGAACTGGTATTCCATTACTTTCATCTTCGTGCATGAAAGCACTAACATATTCATTTAAATAAAAAACATCATATCCCTTAATTGATTTCACCATTTGATTCCATTGTTCTTTATCTGAGACCGCTATTTCGACTATATAACTCATATCAATTTTTCTCCTATGATGTGGATAACAGTGTTATCCAAAACACCTCTTAATAATCTCAATCACTTTTCTCTGCTCCTCCGCCGTCATCTTATTGTCACTCGGCAGACACAGTCCTCTCTGGAAGATATCCATCCCTACATCCAGCGGCTTTCCGTCCTTTCCAAGAGCTCCGCCTCTTATGTAGGCATTGGTCTTGGCCCTTCCGTTTCCTTCCCGTGTCACAAAGCCGTTCATCCGATAGATCGGCTGCATATGCATCGGCTTCCAGATGGGCCGCCCCTCTGCGTTGCAGGAAGCCAGCGTTTCCAATATTTCTGTAGGACAGGATTTACCCGGCTCTGTGATATATAATGCTTCCTGTTCTCCTCGCTCCTGACGGCACATAGCCTCCGGGTGGATGAGCATGCAGGACAGCCAGAAGTTTGGTTCGCTGTTCTTGTCATCATAGGGGTTCATGGTTACTGGCAGATCTTTAAAGCCTTCTCTGTATCTCTCATAGATGGCCTTTTTCTGGGCAATATGTTCCTCCAGATAAGGGAACTGTCCCCGCACAACCCCGGCGATCACATTGCTCATCCGGTAGTTGTATCCCAGCTCCTCGTGCTGGTACCAGGGAGCATTCTCCCTGGACTGGGTGGACCACTTACGGACTTTGTTGGCCGCTTCTTCATCATCTGTCAGCAGCATGCCGCCGGAAGAACCAGTGATGATCTTATTCCCATTGAAGGAAATACAGTTGTATGTCCCAAAGGTTCCCGTCTGCTTGCCCTTATATGTTGCTCCAAGCGACTCTGCGGCATCCTCGATGATGATTGCCTCATGCCGGTCGCAGATTGCTTTCAACTCGTCGATCTTTCCCGGCGTTCCGTAGAGGTGAGCCATGACCACAACCTTCACCTCTGGGTGCAGCTCAAAGGCTTTCTCAAGGGCCACCGGATCCATATTCCAAGTGTCATATTCCGTATCAATAAATACAGGAACACCTCCCTCGTAGACTACTGGATTGACTGTAGCATCAAACGTCATATCCGAACAGAAGACTTTCTCTCCAGGTTTGACTCCTGCCAGTTTTACTGCCATATGTAAGGCGGCTGTCCCTGCTGAGAGTGCCACCGCGTATCCACAGCCCACTTTCTCACAGGCCAGTCTTTCTGCCTCATTGATGTTTTCACCCACAGTCGACATCCAGTTTGTCTTATAGGCTTCTGTTATATATTCCAGCTCCGGCCCGTGCATTGTGGGACTGGATAGCCATATCTTCTTTTCAAATGGCTGAATCTCTGTCATTTCTCTTTCTGCTAACATCTGCTTCTTCCTTATTTCTCCACAAAAATAAGAGCCCTGCAAGGCTCCCATTTCAAACTTCTCTTTTTGATTTTCTTCTATCTCTTCCCCACTACTTCAAGCCCCACCTGCATCTCCACCGTTCTCCCGAACATTTCGATCTCCAGCCAGGCCTTCCGTTTGTGGCGGTCTATTTTCCTAATCAATCCTTCATTTCCTTTCAGCGGGCCACAGGTCACAACCACCCTGTCATTCTCAATAACTCCCTCTGACATTTCTACTGTCTGTTCTTCACCGCCAAGTCTCAGCAGGAAACTTACTTCCTCATCCGTCAAAGGTACGATTGTCTCTCCGGTCCCCAGCAGCTTTGTCAGTCCGATGACCCGCTTCAGTTCAAAGAACAGCTTCTCTTTCTCATCACTGACCAGGAACACATATCCCGGGAACAATACTTTTAATTCTGTATGCCATTCTCCCTGATATTTCCGTTCCTGCTCATATTTTGGAATGAAACTTTTTTCTAATATGCTTTTATCGATGATATTTTCACATTGTCTCTGGATTTCCTCTTCTGTACCGCTTCTGACCTGGATCACATACCACATAGCAGTCCTTTCTGCTTTGCCTACTTGGAACATTTATGCTCATACGGCACCACGAAATTGCTCCGCACTTTGTGCTCCCACAATTTCACGGAACATTCGGAATCCGCCCTATCGGTCTTCTTCCTCATGTTCTTACGGCCTTCAAAGGTATCCATTTGCATACCTATATGCCTGGATGCCTTTGAAGGCCTGGTGCCTCAAAAAGGGTATGCTTCGCCATTCCGGCCTGCTGCAGCTTTTTCTTTTATAAAAGCTGCACGCCCGAATCTTTCACACACCCTGTTACACTTATGCGTTTCCAACGCGGCAAAGCGACGATTGAAAACATCAAAAGCTTTTTACAATCTATTCAGCCATGCACCTGTCAAAAGAAAATCAATGCAGGTTTACCTGCAGAGATTTTTATTTTGACAGGTATATGGCGTTTAGCCATAAGCGAGGATTTAGCCGCATCTACGGCGGAAAAGCAGCGTCAGCTGCGAATCCGAGCTGTCTGGCTGAATAGTCCTATATCATCTGTCCAAATCTGGATGATACGTTGGCACGATTTCTGCCACGATCTCCTTAATCCTGCCGGACTCATTCTTACTTTCTCTGTCCAGCAGTTCCAGTTTTTTCTGAAAGTCTTCATCGTCCATCTCAATAGGTTTGCCGATGAAGATCAGCTCATTGTCTGTTTCCTGCATTCCCTCTTCATCCATCAGAAGCTCTTCATACAGCTTCTCCCCGGGACGAAGCCCCGTATAGACGATAGGGATGTCTACGTCCGGCGTATAACCGGACAGCCGGATCAGGTTTCTGGCCATGTCATCGATCTTGACCGGCTCGCCCATATCCAGCACGAAGATTTCTCCGCCTTTGGCGTAGTAGGAGGCCTGCAGCACCAGAGACACCGCCTCCGGGATCGTCATGAAGTAGCGGATGATGTTCTTATCCGTCACCGTCACCGGACCGCCCTCGGCAATCTGTTTCTTAAAGAGCGGAATCACGCTGCCGTTGCTGCCCAGCACGTTTCCGAACCGGACCGCCACAAAGTCTGTCCCCGGCGACAGCCGGTTCATCATCTGCACCACCATCTCACACAAACGCTTGGAGGCTCCCATGATGTTGGTCGGGTTCACCGCCTTGTCCGTGGAGATTAGTACAAACTTCCTGACTCCATATTTCGCCGCCGACTGGGCCACCTTATAAGTGCCCTCCACATTGTTCTTAATGGCTTCATTGGGGCTGTCCTCCATCAGCGGCACATGTTTGTGAGCCGCTGCATGGTAGATGATGTCCGGATGGTACTGTTCTATGATGCTGTCCACCCGGTTGGTATTCCTTACGGAACCAATCAGCGTCTCCAGATGAAGATCCGGATATTGCCTCTTCAGCTCCTGCTGGATCGCATAGGCATTATTTTCATAGATATCGAAGATAATCAGCGTCTTGGGGTACGCCTTTGCAATCTGCCGGCATAGCTCACTTCCGATAGATCCCCCACCACCAGTCACCATGACCACCTTGTCTTTTAATACCTTGAAAATTTCCGAGTTATTAACCTTGACCTGAGCACGCCCCAGAAGATCGGTGATCTCCACATCTCTCAGCCTGCTGACGCTGACTTCTCCATTCACCAGTTGTGCCACACTGGGCACGGTCTGCAGTCTGCAGCTGGTTTCCTTACAGATATTTAAGATGTCTTTTCGATTCTTCCCGGTGGTCGCCGGGATCGCATAAATGATCCGGTTAATCTTATACTTTTCCACCGCATGCAGGATATCATTCCTGTCACCCACGATAGGAACTCCTTCCAGCATCCGTCCCCATTTATTCGGATTATCATCAATGACACAGCATACTTTTGTATGCATAGCAGGATTATTGATCAGTTCCTTAATGATTACCTGTCCGGCAGATCCTGCCCCGATGACCATGATGCGTTCCGGTGCCTGTGCATCTCCCTCTCGTTTTCCCACATAAAACCTGAGGAAACGGAAGGAAAACCGAAGCCCCGTAGTCAGCATAAAGGACAAGATATATCCCACAAAATAGTAAGATCTCGGCATCTGCAGCTTCATAAAGAACATCCCGGCCGTATATACTGGTATCAGAATGATGTATGCCACAATGCTCATCTGTAATTCTGAGATACTGGCCAGACGCCAGACACTGTGGTACAGCCGACACCCGTAAAACACCACAATCGTCGCAGCAATCCAGTAGGGCATGGACCACATATAGCCTTCAATATATTCCCTTGGGATCCTGGAAAACAGGAAGTCAAACCGCAGGATCAGCGCCATCATATAAGAAGCCAGTATAATTAATATGTCCAGAAAGGCGATCAAAAATGCTTTCTGTACCCAGGTCCACCCTGGATTGCGAATCCACTTATCCATGATGCTTCTTAATCCTTTCTGCAAGATTTCTTTGGTTTCTTACGAAAAAGATCACCAGCCCTGCAGCGACTGCCCCACCAGCCGCAAAAATCGCCCGTTCCGGGTCGACGGTAGACATACTCGCCAGAGCCCATCCTATGTATTCCATCTTATTTCCTCTTTTCCCTCATAACTTTGCATCCTAATTCCCACTTAATACCTGATCCATCCGTCTGGAGATATCCCCCACGATGGCCTCATCCGGCCACATCACATAGAGGAGCTGGGATCCGGACGAATAGCAGGCCTGGTTGTCGCCTGTCCCTGTGGCAGCAGTGGATACGATACTCCATCCTGCCCCATCAGACAGCTGCATGTTAATAAATTTCGCCATCTCATCCTGAGTCATGTTGGTTTCCACACAATCACTGACCTGAGCCAGAATCTGATTTGCGCTGGTCAGGATAGCCGGGGACATAGCCTTCTGTAAGATAGCCGTCAGCACTGCTTCCTGGTTCTTACCTCTCTGGTTATCTCCACTTTCAAAACTATGGCGCTCTCTTGAGAAAGCCAGCGCAGCTTTTCCATCCAGATGATTCGTCCCCTGCGTGAAATCATATCCGCCGGTACTGAAGGCAACTTCGGAATTCACATCTACGCCACCCAGCGCATCCACGATGGTGATCAGAGAAGTGAAATTCACTCTTGCGTAGTAACTGATATCAATGCCATAGAGTTGCTCCAGGGTCGCCATGGAGGCATCCACCCCGTAGATTCCTGCATGGGTCAGCTTGTCTCTCTGATCTCCGGAAATATTTGGAATCGTCACATAGTAATCTCTCGGCGTGGTAGTCAGCAGGATCTTCTTGGTATTCGGATTCACCGTCATGATGATATTCACATCGCTTCGGCTGTTGGTAGTGATCGGTCCGGATACGTCGATGCCGCTGATGTACACATTGAACGGCTCTTCCACGCTGGTATCTTCCTGCTGGATCTCTGTCTCGATGCCATACTGGTACAGGATCTTCACCTGATCTTTATAGTCTTCAATACTCTCCTCGATAATGCCATCAAAAGCCTCATTATAGATGGCTGCCTCGATCTCACCGGACAACAGTCCATTTGCCAGATCTGTCACCGTGTCGTACTCGCTGAGTTTCAGCTCCCTGCCTGCCACCTTCTGGACGTCGTCCAGCATCTTATCGTTATTTTCCTGATCTACGCTGGTCTGATAGCCAAAGCGGTAATTCGCTGCATCCAGGATGCTTTCCGCCGGGTCGGTATTTTTCACCACCACGATCATGTTGTCCGTCTTATAGGTGGCTCCGCCCACATCTGCCATAGTCTTTTGTATCCTTAGGAAATATACGATTCCCACTGCCAGTACGATACTGATCAGAATGCTTAAGACCATACCGACGAACTTCACCTTATTCTTCACATATTGAAGGCAGAAGGTGATTGCAAACAACAGCAGAAGCCCTCCGCCAAGCAGCGCCAGCCAGATGCCCGGAAGCATGCCGCTGTTCCAGACGATGATCAAAAAAGCGGCAGATAAGATCAGCTGCAGGATGGTAATCAATTTTCCAACCATATTTTTGTTCTTTTTTCGTTTTTTGTGATGATGTTCCATCTCTAATCTCCTCTACTCGGTACGTTCAAGTCTCTTCCTGGTTACTGTACGATCAATGTAAAATTCTGGGGATCCGAAGTGTTTCCCGAACTGTCTGTCACAAAATACTGAATCGTATAGGTCCCCGGCACATTCGTGTCGTAGGTTCCATTGGCGCTGATGCGCTGATATAGAGAATCTCGGGTATCCACATCATCTACCGCATCCTTGACCACACTCATAGGGTCAAAGGCTGTTCCTGCCGGGATCGTCGTTTCACTGGCTGTCAGTGCCAGCGCCGGGCGCACTCCGTCAGGCTGAAGCTCTTCGTCTTCCTGCTGCTCCGACTGGGTGTCGGCAGCTGCCGCCTGCCCTTCTTCCTGGCTGTCCGTGGTCTCATCCGTTTCAGTTTCATCTGCATCATTGGCATTCCCGTCTGTCGACGGATGATACTCGATGGTTCTCCGGCCGGTTCCCACGTTATGATTTTTATCCATCACACCATAGTAGACTACTGCCGTGTCTTCTCCTGTCTGCAGGATCTTATCCACAAAGACCTCATCTGTCAGGTCTCCGTCCCGATTATCCTTTGCAGTCACGCCTTCCAGCAACACGTCATAGCTCTCGCCTTCGGTATAACTGATTTCTCCATCTTTTACTGTAATCTCCGGCGCCCTTCGGTCCTGCCCAAGAAAGATCACTGCCCCGATCAGGGCAAATATTATGCAGCCTGCCGCCAGAGCCAGCAACACCAAACGCTGTTTCATGCTTTTCGTCCTCTTCTACTTTTCTCCATATGATCCGTAATAACTTCCATAATACTTGCCGTAGTATTTATTCTGCTTCATGTCTACCTTATTCAACACCACGCCAAGGATCGGGCAGCCTGCTTTTTCCAGCTGTTCTTTTACTGTCCGGGCAAACTTGTAACTAATAGTAGACGCTGCAATGACGAGTACCGAGGCATCGCAGGATTTTGCAATGATGGCCGCGTCGATGACGCTTCCAAGGGGCGGTGCATCGATGATGACGTAGTCATACGCCTTTCTGGCCCCATCCAGCATAGCTTCAAACCGATGGTTCCCCAGAAGCTCCGCCGGATTCGGCGGCACTACGCCGGCCAGGATCACAGACAGTCCCTGATTCTGGGTCTTACAGATCACATCTTTCAGCTCTGCCTGTCCCGACAGAAAATGGCTCAGTCCGTTCAAGTCTCCAATAATCTTATGCCGCCCCATCAGCACAGATTTCCGAAGATCCGCATCGATAAACAGCACCCTTTTTTCTCCCTCCGCCAGAGAGGCAGCCAGGGACAGCGACACTGTACTCTTCCCCTCATTCGGCGTACAGCTGGTGAATACGATGACTCGTTTATCGGATCCTGAAAACTCAATATTCGTCCGGAGCGTCTTATAAGCCTCGTTGCTCCGGTAATCTTTTGTCAGATTTTTTAAAGTTATCTCCTGCATCTATGTATCTCCTCTTTACCGCTTCATATTCCGCATCATCTGTTTCTCCGGAAGCCTCTTTACCTTCTTGCCCTTTTTCATTCCCTCACTGATCGGAATAGAAGTCAGGGTATTCAGGCCCAGGTAATGTTCCACATCGTCCGGCGTCTTGATGGTATCGTCCAGAATGAAGATCAGTACGATCACACCCATGGCCAGGATCAGTCCCAGCAGAGCGCCGATGGCTACATTTTTGGGAACGCTGGGTGATGACGGGCTGGTGGGAAGATTTCCTTCTTCTACCGTATTGACCGCATCTGCGTCCATGATCTCGGTGATCTGAATGCTGACCGACTCCCGTACTGCATCGGCGATTTCCTTGGCCTGTTTGGGATCTTCACTCTGCACCCGGATATTCAAGATACGGGTGCCCTCCGGCGTCTCTACGGACACCATGTTCTGAAGCTGTTCCGGCGTCATATCCAGGTTCAGCACCGCAATCGCCTGCTCCAGCACCGGCCGGCTGGTGACCAGTTCCATATAGTCCTGGGTCAGCTGTGTACCCGTCTGCAAGTCGTTATATGTGACGCCTGCCGAATTGTCGGAACGGGTCAGTACATAGACCTTGGTTTCCGACGTATACATGGGGGTAATAAAAAGATTGGTTCCCACAAAGGCAATCAGCGCCCCCAGCACCCCTGCGATCAGGATGATATGGATCTTGGACCACAGGACCATAAACAGTTCCGTCAGATCTATGGTAATCTCCTCATTGTCAATTTCAGGATTCATCAGTCGTTCTTGATTCATCTTATTTCTTTTCCTTCCTCAGCATCATCTTGGCGTTCTCATAGAAGATTTTTCTTGCATACTCTTCGCCATATTTTTTTCTCACATATTCCGCAGCCTTTCTCATCCGCGGCGCCCGGCTCCTGGCGCTGTGGGCGTCAGTCCCTACGCAGAAGACCAGATCTTCGTCCATCAGATACTTGATGAATTTCTTGATCTTCCGGCCGCTCTGTCCGGTAATGCTCCCGGCATTGACCTGGATCAGGATTCCCATGTCTCCGATCTGCTCCGCCAGCTCCGGATCCTCCGTCAGACAGCCGTACCGCTCCGCGTGGGCCAGGATGACTTCATATCCTGCCATCTGCAGCTGCTGCAGGCTCTGTTTTATATAGGAAAAAGGTTCGGACGGTGAGAACTCTACCAGCACGTAGTTGCGCCGGTTCATCGTCAGGATTCGTCCTTCTTTCAGCTTTTCCAGCACGTCCTGTCCAAAAAAAATTTCCGTCCCAAGGTAGATACGGAAATGTTCATCAATCTCATGGGCAGCCTTCCGCAAAAGTGCGGCCTGCTTTCTCAACACTTCCGGCGTTTCTTTTCCGCGTCTTGGGTGATGATGTGGAGTCGCAATGATGCAGCGGATACCTTCACTGTATGCAATTTTCAGCATTTCTTTCATCTCATTTATGTCTTTTGCACCGTCATCCACTTGTGGCAGTACGTGAATATGCATATCAATGAAATTTTCCATCACTGCTCCTCCGGTCATGATTTATCAAGGCATCGAAAAGGTAAACGGATGCTTCTTCGCCCACTCAGGATCACTGTCAGCTCTTTTTTCCCATTTGTGGTAGCCGTCAAGGAACTCTCCGTAAATGTTCTTTTCCGCTTCTAGCCGTGCCTCTACGGCATTATCGAAGTCGTCATACATTCCCAGATAGATCCGCCTCCCCTGGAAGCCGATGCTGACTCTGTATCTTCCGTTCTTTCCCTGATATACGCCGCGGAATCCACTTTTGTTGTCCCGCCGCTTTTTTCGCTTCTCCAGGAACTCAATGCAAGTGCCGTCTACCCGGTGAAGCCTGTCCTGGATCTTATCCTGGTTTTCTTTTCTCAGGCAGCCGCAGCTTTTGCAGGTGCCGTTTACCAGGTTTGACGCAGGCACTTCCGTCTGATTGCCACAGTCACACTGGCAGACCCAGTAGATGACTCCATGTACATCTCTGCGGTCTGTGGGATGCAGTGCCGTCAGTCTTCCAAAACGCCTGCCGGATATATCTTTTTTATTTTTGCTTCCTTCCCGCCTCAGGCAGCCGCAGCTCTTGACCTTGCCTGCCTTCAGATCCCTGGAAGCAACTTCTTTTTCATTGCCGCAGTCGCATCTGCAGAGCCATCTGGTCCGGTGATTCTTATTTTCCAGCTGCCGGATTACCGTCAGCCGCCCAAACCGTCTGCCTGTCAGATCTTCCGCAGTTCTTTTTGGCATGTCACTCACAGTAACTTCCCCTTTACAACAAAATATTAATTATGTTGTAATGTTGGGTAGATACAACTGCATTTCTACATAAAAATCAAAATTTCGCTCCACATTTCCCCAAAGTTGCCAGAAGTTTCTTTTTAAAATGCAGGTAAAGTTAATTTCTATCTGTTGACAAGTGATTTTAAGTGGTATAACATAGAGAAGGTAACTGAAAGCTTCCTTATACTATAAGAAGTTTCACCACATAATTAATATTATGTTGCTATTCTTCCAGGAGTTTCATCCTGTCCAGACTCCTCCGCCATTCATCGATGCTGTCGGAGGTATAGATCCGTGTCACTTCGACACTGCTGTGTCCCAGTATATCCGCCAGATTGATCAGATCCTTTGTCATCCGGTAAAAGGTGCGCGCAAAAAGATGCCGCAGATTGTGGGGGAAAACTTTTTCAAGCTTTACTCCGGCCATTTTTGCTACCTGTTTCATCTCTCTCCAGATATTGGACCGGTCTTTTTCCCGTCCTGTCCTGGTACAGAAAATCAGGCCGGAATGAATCCGGTGTTTGCTGACATAGGCCAGCAGCTTTTTCCTGAGTTTCTCCGGCAGGATGACAATACGGTATTTTCCTTTATTCCAGACCCGTATCAATCCTGTCTTCAGATTTTCCACCCGGAAAAATTTCAGCTCGCTCACCCGGATACCGGTGGCGCACATAGCCTCCATGATCATGGCGATCTGCTCTTTTCCCTGACCCCTTGCAGTCTTCACCAGCTTCTGAAATTCCTGCTTCTCAAGCGCCTTGTCCACTCCCAGCAGATCGTTTCTCTGGGTACGGATCCTCTTAAGCCGCAGAGAACCTTTCCCCAGAAAAATCAAGAATTGATTCAACGCCACGAGCATGGAATTGGCGCTGCTGATAGCATAGTTTTCCACCAGCCACTGCTTGTACTCCAGCAGTTTTTCTTTATCGATCCTGGTATGTTTTCCTGCGTACTCTGTAAATCTTTTTACATCTCTGATATATTTCTCGATCGTTGCTTTCGAGCTCTCTCTTTCCTGAAGATAGTACCGGAAGTTCTCGATGTCGTTCCCCTTAAGATAAAATGTCGTATTCTTCATATTGTGTGTCCTCCCTTTTCGTTATTATGCCACGTTCCGTTACTTTTCATGACAGGCCCTGGTCTATAAAATATAACACACAAAAAAAGTGCCTTCTGATAGTTTTTATCAAAAGACACTTCTGCTTTCTCTATAAAATTATAATCTAGAATGTCAGTTCCATCTTTGTCCCTTTGCCCATCTCGCTCTCTACATGGATCTGGGCGTCGTGCATGATGGCGCCGTGTTTGACGATGGACAGTCCAAGGCCGGTACCGCCGGTCTCCTTGGAATGGCTCTTGTCCACCCGGTAGAACCGTTCAAAAATCCGCTCCTGCTGGTCTTCCGGGATGCCGATTCCGGTGTCCGTCACAATGACTTTTTTGCCTTTCAGCGTGGCTCCCACCCATACGCTGACGGATCCACCTTTTTTGTTATACTTGATCGCATTTTCACAGATATTGTAGATCATCTCATCCAGGATCTGGCGCACTCCGTAGTAGATCACGTTCTCTCCGGTCACCTCCACATGTACGCTCCTTTTTTCTGCCTGGGGGGCCAGGCGGCTGACAATCTCCCGGGTCAGCTCATAGAGATCCACCTCTTCTTTTTCCACTTCAATCGCACCTTCATCCAGCTTGGAAAGCTTGATGATATCTTCTACCAGGGTGATCAGACGACTGGCTTCATTATAGATACGCTCGGAAAATACTTTCATATCTTCCGGTTTTACCAGTCCATTCTTCATGATCTCCGCATAGCCGGATATGGAGGTCAGAGGAGTCTTCAGTTCATGAGATACATTCGCCGAAAACTCCTTCCGCATATCTGCGATGGCATCTTTTTGTTTGTTCTGTTCATCAATACGCTTCAGCAATGGTGTTAATTCCTCATACATCTCATTTTCTAAAGGGACATTGAGATCCAGCTCATTGATGGGCCGGATCATTCTGGTTACCTGTCGTCTGGAAAGGGCCGCCGCAAGCAGCAGCATCAGCACGGCGATCACGCCCATGCCGGGCAGTACTTTCACCGCCGTCCGAAGGGCCGTGTCCATGGTCTTGGATACTCTTAAGACCGTGCCGTCAGACAACTGAACGGCATAATAATACATTTCCTCATCCATGGTATCTGACAGACGGATGTTGCTTCCCTCGCCACTCTTTAATGCTTCCCGGACTTCCGGGCGGTCTGCATGGTTTTCAAGGCCATCCTCATCCTTGTGGTCAGAATCATAGAGGACTTTCCCTTCATCCGTGATCCATGTGATCCTGGTATTCTCCTGTACTGCATCCAGCTCCTCCAGATATTCCATGCCCGAGGTCTCGATGGCCGCCCGGATATAGCTGGTCTCCTGGCGGACTTCCTCCTCCATAATGTCTACCGTCTGGTGGTAGACCAGAAATGTCGTCATCGCATATGCCACTGCCAGCGTCACTGCGATGATGACGATCATATTTTTCTGAATCGTTGTTTTCAGCTTCATCCGCAGTGCTCCTATTCACTCATCCGGTATCCGACGCCCCGGACTGTCTCAATCTTCTCCCCACAGTGACCCAGCTTCTGCCGCAGGGTACGGACATGGACGTCTACGGTCCTGGTCTCTCCGTCGAAATCGTATCCCCAGATGTCTTCCAGGAGACAGTCTCTGGTCATGACGATATTGGGATTTTTCATCAGCCGCTTCAAAAGCTCATATTCCTTCAGTGTGAGATTCACCACTTCCCCTGCTGCCGTCACCTCATGCTTCTTCGTGTTGATCTCAATCTCTCCGACCGCAATGATATCCTGGGGCTCCTGCGCATCCTTTCTACTTCTTCTGAGCACTGCCTTGATCCGGGACACCAGCTCCATCATACCAAAAGGCTTGGTCACGTAATCGTCTGCGCCCAGATCCAGTCCTTTGACCTTGTCATACTCTGCGCCCTTGGCCGTGACCATGATCACCGGGATATCCCTCGTTTTTGGGGATGCTTTTAACTTTTTCAACAGTTCCAGCCCGTCATCACCCGGAAGCATAATGTCCATCAGCACCAGCTCTGGGGTCTCCAGGGCAAGCGCTTCTAAAAACTCTCTTCCATCCTCAAAACCACGCGCCTTAAAGCCCGTGGTTTCAAGCGTGTATACGACGAGTTCCCGGATGTTACTGTCATCTTCTACACAAAATATCATGCTGTATCTCCTTATTGTTCTATACCTGGCTGTCTTTATGGATACCTGTGATCGAAAACTCTACCCACTCTGCAATATTGGTAGCATGGTCTCCGATACGCTCCAGGTATTTGGCAACCATGATCAGATCGATGGCTTCTTTGCCCTGATCGCCCTTGTTGTCTGCGATCGTCTCGATCAGTTCTTTTTTGGTCTCCTCAAACATGATGTCTACTGCATCGTCTGCCTCCATCACGTGTCTGCAGAGTTCCAGATCCTTATTTACATAGGAAGTAACACTGTCGCGGACCATCTTTGCCGCTGCCTCTGACATGCTTCCGATCTTCTTAAGGTCTGTTACCTGAGATTTCTTTTCGGAAATGATAATCTCTGCGATATCACTTGCCTGATCTCCGATACGCTCCATGTCTGTGATCATCTTAAGCGCTGCGGAAATCTGCCTTAAATCTCTTGCTACCGGCTGCTGCTGCAGAAGAAGCTTCAGACACAGACGCTCAATATCCTTTTCCATCTGATCGATCTCCTGATCCGCATCGATGACGTTTTTTGCCTCCTCGATGCTTCCGTTCTGCAGTGCCTTTGTCGCACGGTTGATGGCCAGTTCACACAGTTCTCCCATATGGATCAATTGTTCATTCAGCATGCCCAGCTGCATATCAAATTTATTACGCATAATTTAACCGAACCTCCCTGTGATATAGTCTTCTGTTCTCTTATCTGACGGTATTGAGAAAAGTTTTTCTGTATCATTGTACTCTACGACTTCTCCCAGCAGGAAGAAAGCGGTATTGTCTGAAACACGCACCGCCTGCTGCATGTTGTGTGTGACCATGACAATAGTATAATCTTTTTTCAGTTCCATCGCAAGGTCTTCGATCTTGGATGTGGAGATCGGGTCCAGAGCTGATGTCGGCTCATCCATCAGAAGGACTTCCGGCTGTACGGCCAGGGCTCTGGCGATACACAGTCTCTGCTGCTGTCCGCCGGACATACCAAGCGCGCTCTTTTTCAGGCGGTCTTTACATTCATCCCAGATTGCCGCGTCACGCAGAGATTTCTCTACGATATCATCCAGCTTCGCCTTGGAGTGGATGCCGTGGGTCCTTGGTCCGTAAGCGATATTATCATAAATGCTCATCGGGAACGGATTTGGCTTCTGAAATACCATTCCGACTCTCTTTCTCAGCACATTTACATCGATTTCCTTGAAAATATTTTTGCCATCCAGTAAGATTTCCCCCTCGATCCGGCAGCCTTCTACCAGGTCGTTCATTCGGTTGATGGACTTTAACAGCGTGGACTTTCCGCATCCGGAAGGGCCGATAAATGCTGTGATCTTATGTTCTTCAATCTCCAGATTTACATCTTTCAGTGCTTTAAAATCACTGTAGTAAAGATCCAGATTTTTGATACTTATTTTTGACATTGTGATCCCTCTCTAAGCTTTCGTTAATCTCTTTGCTACCACGCTGGACAGGGTATTGATTCCAACCACCAGTACCAGCAGGATGACTGCAGTTGCATATGCCTGGTCCATGTACAGGCCTTCGCTTGCCAGATTGTACATATGTACCGCCAGGGTACGTCCGGAACTCATGACGCTGCTCGGAATGTCAGCAACAGTTCCTGCGGTATAGATCAAAGCTGCCGTCTCGCCGACGATACGTCCGATGGCCAGGATGACGCCTGCCAGGATACCAGGAATGGCGGAAGGCAGTACGATGCGGAATACCGTACGCAGTTTCCCTGCTCCCAGTCCAAAGCTTCCCTCACGGTAGGAGTCCGGCACGGCTTTCAGCGCTTCTTCAGTACTCCGCATGATCAGCGGCAGTACCATGATGGACAGGGTAAATGCACCTGCCAGGATGGAAAATCCCCACCCGAGGGCGGTAACGAAGAACAGCATTCCGAACAGGCCATAGACGATGGACGGAATTCCCTGCAGTGTCTCCGTTGTAAGACGAATAACTTCTACGAATTTATTGCCGCGTTTCGCATATTCTACCAGGAAGATGGCGGAAAAAATCCCGAACGGGACTGCGATAAGCAGTGATAATGCCGTCATAATAACGGTATTGATCAGCGCCGGCATCAGCGATGCATTCTCTGAGGAATAGTCCAGAGAGAACAGCGACGGCTGCAGATACGGTACACCGCGGATCAGGATATAGGCGATCAGAAAGATCAGTACTGCAAAGGTAATGATAGCGGCTAACATGACCAGGATCATTACAATGAGGGATCCCGGTGTTCTTGTATAACTTTTCAGCTTCTGTCCAAGGGTCACTTCGTTGACGCCCTTGGCATGTGTGCTCTGGCTTTTACTACTCACGGCTGTCCCTCCTGTTCAATAATGCTACGCAGAAATTGATGATCAGGATGAACACGAACAGTACCACGCCGGTAGCGATCAGTGCTTCTCTGTGAAGGTCTGTCGCATATCCCATCTCAATTACGATATTTGCGGTCAGTGTACGGACACCACGGAAAATGCCCTGGGGCATTCTTGCCTGGTTTCCGGCTACCATGATCACGGCCATGGTCTCACCGATGGCGCGTCCCACTCCCAGAACGACGGCTGCGATGGTTCCGGATTTTGCTGCCGGAAGGACGACGCGGAAAATGGTGCGTTCATGGGTTGCTCCCAGAGCGACTGCGCCTTCATAATACTGAGGCGGCACTGCGCGCAGGGAAGACTCTGTCAGTCCGATGATAGTAGGCAGGATCATCATGCCGAGGATCAGAGATGCCGTCAGCATACTGCTTCCGTTTCCGCCGAACCCTAAGCTTCTGCCCAGCTGGCGGATCAGCGGAACAACTACTACCAGGCCGAAGAAACCATAGACAACCGACGGGATACCCGCCAGAAGTTCTGTCGCGGTTTTTAATGGTTTATAAATCTGCTTTGGGCAATAAAATGCCATAAATACTGCTGTCAGGATACCGATCGGCACACCGATGATGATGGCGCCGGCTGTTACGTACAGGCTTCCTACGATCATCGGAAGAATGCCGTAGATATCGTTGTTCGGTTTCCACATCGTTCCGGTCAGGAAGTCTAAGAATCCGATTTCTGACATTGCGGGGACGCCATTTGCGAACAAGAACACACAAATGAGAGCTACCGCCAGCACCGAAGCGCAGGCGGCAATGAAGAACACTCCCCGCATGAATTTTTCAGTCCATGCATTTGATTTCATATTACTCTACTACCTCATCCCATGTAAGAGCTTCGCCCGTATAGATAGATTTTACCTGATCACTTGTCAGTTCATCTGTCGGGTTGTTGTTGTTTACGATTACTGCAATACCATCTGTTGCGATTGTCTGAGGCTCCAGTCCTCCTGCGATCTCATCCTCGCTGACTTCTCTGGAAGCCATACCGATGTCGTAAGATCCGCTGATCGCAGATTCCATACCTGTGGTGGAGTCTGTTGTCTGAAGTTCAATCTCTGCATTCGGGTTAACCTCTGCATAAGCCTCGATCAGTTTCTCCATCAGAGGAGATACGGAAGAGGATCCGCCGACAACTGCTTTTCCTTCCGGAGCTTCTCCGGCGTAAGCCTGTACGTCGCTGAGCGGGATATAACCTTCTTCAGATACTACATCCTGGCCTTCCTGGCTCATGATGAAAGCGATGAAGTCGTCTGCTACCGGGTTGTCAAGGTCAGACTTTGTTGCGATATTGAACGGACGGGATACTTTGTAGGAACCATTCTCGATGTTCTCTGCTGTAGCCTCTGCTCCGTCGATCTTCAGAGCTTTTACACTGTCGTCCAGAGTTCCAAGAGAAACATAACCGATGGCATAGTCATCACCAGCTACTGTTGTCATCATAACAGAGGTGCTGTTTGTGATCTGTGCCTCTTCTGTGGTCATATCAACTTTCTCGCCGTCTTTCTCCTCTTCAATTCCAAACAGCTCTACGAAAGCTCCTCTTGTACCAGATCCATCCTCTCTGGATACGATGGTGATGTCCATAGAAGGATCCCAGTCGCTGCTTGCTGCGTCTCCTCCCTCGGATGATGTATCTCCATCAGAAGATCCGCCACATCCTACTGCAAGCCCTGCAACCATTCCAACTGTTGCCATAATTGCAATAAACTTTTTCAATTTCATAATTCATAGTCTCCTTTGTTTCAAATTATTATTTAGCTTCTTCACAAGGGATACTATACTGGTGAAATGTAAAATCTGAAACGGCGCGAATGTTAAATCTATGTAAAATCACGGAGGGGGACGTACACTTTTTTGATATGCTCCCTTCTAAGTAGACAAGTGAAATAATAA
>USDK01000050.1 GCA_900553355.1 uncultured Lachnospiraceae bacterium | reverse complement strand
GCAAAAAGATGCTGCCGCATCTATGATTTCCTAATCATTGATGCGACAGCCCCTTATTTTATTATGGGGGTTTTGTCTAGGCAGAGGTCAGAAAATCCGATATAATAAATGTAATGATAATATCGGTAAAATGCAGGAAGGGAGGAAACGTTGTGGAAAAAGAGTATATGAAAAATCCGGTGATTCAGAAGATTGCATCAGCCGCGCAGATTGGATGGATCAATGACAAGCTGACCAAGTGGAGCCTGGCAAAAGAAAACCTGCCGGTAGAGGCATGGGAGATTACCGATGCGGAAGAAAGGCTCAGGCGTTTCGCACCGCTGATCCGGAAGTGTTTTCCGGAGACGGAACCGCTGAATGGTATCATTGAATCTCCGCTGACGCCGGTTCCAGGGATGCAGAAGGCGCTGGAAGAAAAGTTTGACTGCAGGATACCGGGAAGGCTGCTTCTGAAGCAGGATAATGCACTTGCGGTGGCCGGGTCTGTCAAAGCAAGGGGAGGTATCTATGAAGTGCTGAAGCACACGGAAGATCTGGCGTTTGAGGCAGGGATTCTGACGAAAGAAGACGATTATTCTATTCTGGCATCTGAAAAATGCAGGGAATATTTCAGTCAGTACAAGATTCAGGTGGGATCTACGGGAAATCTTGGCCTGAGTATCGGGATTGCCAGTGCGGCTATTGGTTATCAGGTGATTGTTCATATGTCGGCGGATGCACGCCAGTGGAAAAAGGATATGTTAAGAAGCCACGGCGTAAAGGTGATTGAATATGAATCCGATTACAGCGAGGCTGTCAAGAATGGAAGGAGAGAATCCGATGCAGATCCGAAGAGCTATTTTGTAGACGATGAAAACTCCAGAAATTTGTTTATGGGTTATGCCGTGGCAGCAGGACGTCTGAAAAACCAGCTTGATGAATTAAATATTACGGTAGATGACGAACATCCGATGTTTGTATATATTCCCTGTGGAGTGGGCGGAGCGCCCGGCGGCATAACGTTTGGAATGAAAGAACTCTGGGGCGATAACGTCCATGTCTTTTTCGTAGAACCGACACAGGCGCCGTGTATGCTCCTTGGAATGGCAAGTGGACTGCATAATCAGATCTGTGTGCAGGATGTGGGGCTGACAGGACAGACTGATGCAGACGGTCTGGCGGTGGGGCGCCCTTCCGGATTCGTCGGGAAGGTGATGGAACCTATGCTGTCCGGAGAATTTACGGTAGATGACCGGTGGCTCTATGAGTACATGCGCGCGCTCTGGGATACAGAGGACATCTTCATTGAACCGAGTTCCTGTGCTGCATTTGAAGGGCCGGTAAAACTTCTGAAATATCCAGAAACTCAGGAATACCTGCAAAAGCACGGACTTGAGCAGAGCCTGGATCAGGCAGTGCATATTGCCTGGGGTACCGGAGGCAGACTGGTGCCGGAAGAAGTGCGGGAAGAATACCGGCGAAAGGAGATCAGGAACATTTAAGGGACTGGTTCCATATGCTAATACTGTAAGAAGTGAAGAAAAAGTTTCACAGAAAGGAGTATTACAGTATGAGTTTAAATGGAATTGATATTTCCAGCTGGCAGAAGGGAATCAATCTTTCAAAGGTCCCCTGTGACTTTGTGATCATAAAGGCAACGGAAGGCCTGACTTATGTGAATCCTGATTGTGACCGGGCATTTCAGCAGGGGCTGAGACTTGGGAAAAAGCTGGGAGTTTATCATTTTGCCGGGAAAAATGGCGCTTCAGCAGAAGCGGAATATTTCGTCAATAATATCAAAGGATATATCAAGAAAGCGGTTCTTGCGCTGGACTGGGAAGGAAGTGGGGTGTCCCGGGGGCCGGCCTGGGCAAAGGAATGGCTTGACAAAGTGTATCAGCTGACGGGAGTGAAGCCGCTGATCTATATGAATAACAGTACGGTAAACGGCTACGACTGGTCGGCGGTCGTGAATGGAGATTATGGACTTTGGAATGCAGGATATTATGCAGGAGATACGGTGATGGGCTATAACCCGGATGCACCGCTGATAGGAGGAACCGGCGCATGGAAGTTTGCAGCTTTGTATCAGTACACGTCCAGCGGAAGACTCTCTGGATACAGCGGCGACCTTGATCTGGATGTATTTTATGGCGACAGAGCGGCATGGGACGCCTACGCGGGAGGCAGCTCCTCTTCCGGAGCCGCCCAGCCGGTCGTATATACCGTAAAGAGAGGAGATACGCTGAGCGAAATCGCACAGCGGTATGGCACAACCTATCAGAGACTGGCCCAGATCAATGGGATATCGAATCCGAATTTGATCTATCCAGGACAGAAAATCCGGATATCGTAAATGTAAACGGAATGTGAACGGGGACGTACACTTTTTGCAAAAGTGTACGTCCCCGTTTGACAAACAGGGTGTCCCTATTTGTGTGAAATTTGATTCGTAGAGTTTCGTACGACCAGCCTGGCGTGCAGCAGCAGTGTTCCGATCGGAATCCCGCTCAGCAGGCTTGCCAGGGCGTAGTAGCCGCTTTTTCCGAGCTGGAGGCGGTCCTGCCGGATGGTGGTGAGCGGCGGAGAGGTGTAGGCGCAGAAGGGCAAATCATCGAAACCTACGATGCTGATTTCCTCTGGAACCCGGAAGCTCATCTGCTGGCACTGGATCACTGCCGCATTTGCGATCTGATCGTGGCTGCAGATAAGGGCTGTTACATGCTGGTCGTACAGCAGACGGGGCAGGTGCTTTTCCATACAGTGGGAGATGTAGTGGGAACTCCCGGTGAGGGAATCATCAGCCGCAAGCCCCTGGTGGTGCATCGCCTGGAGGAAGGACTCCCGGCGCACTCGCATGATATGGGAATCCAGTGCGTGACTGAGATAGCCGATCCTGGTGTGGCCAAGCCTTCTTAGATGGGAGACAGCCAGATCCATTCCCTCCTGGTTGTCCACACCTACGGTGGCAATGTGGGGATTGGAGGAGATATAGTTGTCATAGAGGACTGCCGGCGTATGGCTGCCAGGGAAATGCTCCATCCAGGGATCGGTGAGAGAAAAGCCGAGCACAAATGCGCCAAGGTAATCATGACACAGCATAAAAGCATCGTAGGAAAGAGAATTCTGCAATTCTTCTGTCACGGGTACGATATCGACAGTGTAACCGGCAGGTTCAGCCATCTGTCGGAAACCAAGGATCAGTTCATAGCCGAAGTGATGGGGCTTTTGGTATTCCATATGCTCGATCAGGATACAGAGTTTCCGGACCTTTCCCGGGTGGCGCGGCTTATGATAGCCCATTTCTACAGCGGCCTCGACTACGGTTTTCTGCAAGGCCTCGCTGATGTCGGGAGCGCCGTTCAGCGCCTTTGATACGGTTCCTTTTGATATACCAAGTTTATCTGCGATTTCCTGCAGGGTTGCCATAGATGGAAGTCCTCCTTTAAAAATTTCGTAATTTTTCGAAAACCGGTAATACAATCCGGAAAGAATTCGCCGGATCACAAAGCATGCAGGCGGCATTTTTGCCTGCTATAGCTTCATTATATCATGAAAATTAAAGAAAACAAGAAAAAAACAAAAAAGTGATTGACGAATGAAGTTGCATGGATTAATATGAAACCATAACGAAACAATACGAAACAAACTGCCGGGATAAAAGAAAACTCAAAAGGAAAAACAAAAGAAAAGGCAAAAGTTCCGTATTGAAAAAAGGGAAAAAATGGTATAATGAAAAAGTCCGGAGCGAACCTGCCGGACAATGGACTGATGAAGCAGAAAGGAGATCAATCACTATGGAACAGGAACTGAAACAGAAGTTACAGGATTTATTTCAAAAGGATATTGAGAGCGCTTCAGATGCAGAGATCTACGCTGCGCTTCTTGCAATTACGAAAGAAAAGATGTCCGCGATTCCACAAAACACAGAAAAGCGTAAACTTTATTATATTTCCGCAGAATTCCTTATTGGGAAACTGCTGTCTAATAATCTGATCAATCTGGGGCTGTTTGAGGAGACCAGAGAGGTACTGGAAAAGCATGGCCATAGCCTGACCGCAGTCGAGGAGGCAGAATTGGAGCCGTCACTTGGAAATGGAGGACTTGGAAGGCTGGCAGCCTGCTTCCTGGATTCGATCGCGACGCTTGGACTTCCGGGAGACGGTGTAGGACTGAACTATCATGAAGGGTTGTTTTTGCAGAAATTTTCTGACCATAAGCAGTGGGAGGACAAAAACCCGTGGCTGACCAAAGACAGCTGGCTTACCAGAACGGACTGCCATTTCCAGGTGCCGTTTAAGGATTTTACACTGACTTCTACCATGTACGATATTGATGTTCCAGGATATCATCAGAATGGAAAAAACAAACTCCATCTGTTTGATCTGGATACGGTAGATGAGGGGATCATCCATGACGGAATCCAGTTTGACAAGCATGATATCCAGAAGAATCTGACCCTTTTCCTCTATCCGGACGACAGTGACGATGCCGGACGCCTGCTCCGGATTTATCAGCAGTATTTTATGGTCAGCAATGCCGCCCAGCTTATTTTGAAGGAAGCGGAAGAAAGAGGCGTTAATCTGTACCATCTGCATGAACATGTCTGCATTCAGATCAACGACACCCATCCGACCATGGTAATTCCGGAGCTGATCCGGATCCTGACTACGGAAAAGGGATTCAACATGGATACTGCGATTGATGTGGTACGCAAGACCTGTGCTTATACGAATCATACCATTCTGGCGGAAGCGCTGGAAAAGTGGCCGGTTTATTATCTTGAGCAGGTGGTTCCGCAGCTGATGCCGATCATCCGGGAACTGGACGCAAGAGTGCGCAGAGACTTCCATGACGAGAGAGTCTACATTATTGACCATAACCAGCTGGTACATATGGCTCACATCGATATCCACTATGGATATGCGGTCAACGGTGTTGCGGCGCTGCACACAGAGATCCTGAAGGAATCTGAACTGAGACCTTTCTACGATATCTATCCGGAAAAATTTACCAATAAAACCAATGGTATTACTTTCCGCCGCTGGCTTCTGCACTGTAACCATGAACTGGCAGACTATCTGAAAGAGCTGATCGGAACCGGATACATGAAAGATGCCGCAGAACTGGAAAAACTTCTGGCATACCAGGATGATGAGCAAGTATTGGCAAGATTAAAAGAGATCAAAAAAGACGCCAAGACAGAACTGAAGAAATATCTTCAGATGACCCAGGGCGTGGAGATCGATGAAAATTCTGTCTTTGACATTCAGATCAAGCGTCTTCATGAGTATAAGAGACAGCAGATGAACGCATTATATGCGATTTACAAATATAAAGAGATCAAGAAAGGAAACCTGCCAAAACGCCCGATCACGATGATTTTCGGCGCAAAGGCCGCTCCGGCTTATACCATTGCCAAGGATATCATCCATCTGATCCTGTGCCTGCAGGAACTGGTAAATAATGATCCGGAAGTAAGTCCGTACTTAAGGATCGTGATGGTGGAAAACTACAACGTGACCAAGGCTGAGAAGCTGATTCCGGCGTGCGATATATCTGAACAGATCTCTCTGGCTTCCAAGGAGGCATCCGGTACCGGAAATATGAAGTTCATGCTGAACGGTGCAGTGACCCTGGGAACAGAGGACGGCGCGAATGTAGAGATTCATGAAATGGTTGGAGACGATAATATCTATGTATTTGGGGCAAAATCTGAAAAAGTCATCCAGCTGTATGCGGAAAGTGGATATCATTCCCGTGAAATCTACGAAAACGATCCGCAGATTGAAGAGCTTGTAGACTTTATTATCAGCAAACAGATGATCATGATCGGAGATCCGGTAAACTTAGGCCGGCTTTACAAGGAGCTGGTGAGCAAAGACTGGTTCATGACCCTTTTGGATCTGAAGGATTATATCCAGACCAAAGAGCGGATGCTGGAAGATTATGAAGATGAAAAAGCATGGGCAAAGAAGATGCTGGTGAACATCGCAAAAGCGGGCTATTTCTCTTCGGACCGTACTATCGCAGAATATGACAGAGACATCTGGCATCTGTCAGAATAAAGACGATCGAAGAAAGGAAAAGAGCATGAAAAAGCAGAAAGAAGCAGGCATCCTGATGCCAGTGTCGGCGCTTCCTTCCCGTACCGGAGTAGGCGAACTGGGAGCGTCTGCATATCAGTGGATCGATCTGATGCATGAGAGCGGGGGCACCATCTGGCAGATTCTTCCGTTGAATCCGCTGGGATATGGCAATTCGCCTTATCAGCCATACTCCTCTTATGCAGGGGATGAATTATATATCAGTCTGGAGCTTCTTGTGAGAGACGGCCTGCTGAAAGAAGAGCCGCAGGCCTTCCGGGAAGAAGAAAAACGAGTGGATTACGAAGCTGTCCGTGCGTATAAGCTGCCGTATCTCAGGGAAGCTTATCAGAATTTCAGAGCGTCAGGAAAAGAAAAGGATCCGGCGTACCAGGAGTTCCATAAGAAGGAATGGGTCGGAATATACACCACATTCCGTGCGCTGAAGAAAGCCAATGGAGGAACCTGCTGGAATGAATGGGAGAGAACGGAACTGTCCGGGACAGAACAGGAAGAAGCAGACTTCCACACATTTTTACAATATCTTTTCTATACACAGTGGATGCAGGTGAAGCAGGCTGCCAACGAGAAAGGCATCCGGATCATGGGAGATGTGCCTTTTTATGTAGGGCTGGATTCTGCTGACGTATGGGGAGGAAAGGATAATTTCCTGCTGGATACAGATGGGCGCCCGGTGTTTATTGCAGGTGTCCCTCCAGATTATTTCAGCGCCACCGGACAACGGTGGGGCAACCCCATCTATGACTGGGACTATATGAAAAAAAGCGGATATCAGTTCTGGCTGGACCGGATCGGATATAGCGGAGAGCTGTTCGATATTGTCAGGATCGACCATTTCCGGGCATTTGATACCTTCTGGAAGATTCCTGCTTCCTGTCCGACGGCTATCGAAGGAGAATGGATAGAAGCGCCGGGATATGAAGTACTGGATCTGTTGACGGAAAGCTTCCCGGATATGGAACTGGTGGCAGAGGATCTGGGAGAACTCAGGCCCGAGGTGATGACCCTGAAAAAGCATTATCATCTGAAAGGAATGAAGATCCTGGTATTTGCCATTGAGACCTGGAGAAAGCGTGCAGTTGACGGAATCCTTGATGAAGAAAATATGATCATCTATACCGGAACCCACGATAATGATACACTGATGGAGTGGTATCATGGATTAACTCCTGCGGCAAAGCGAAAAGTAAGAAGGCTTTTGAAAACAGAAGGGTTTGGACAGGGGCCGGTGAAAGACCGTCTGCTTGGCTATACATTTTCAAGGCCGGCAGATTACGCTATCGTCCCCATCCAGGACATTTTAGGGCTTGGAAAAGAAGGCCATATGAATACTCCGGGAACGGTAGGATCCCCGAACTGGGAGTGGCATCTGCCTTCTTTTACAGAAGCCGGGAAGGAAATGAAGCGGTTAAAACATCTTTTTGAAAGAGAACAAAAGACAAAAGAAAACTAGGCGGTAAGGAGGAAAAAAATGGCGAAAACGACACGGGATAAATGGTGGAAACATGCGGTAGTTTACCAGATCTACCCCAGAAGCTTCCAGGACAGTAACGGGGACGGGATCGGAGATCTGAAAGGGATCATGGAGCGGCTCCCTTACCTGGAAAAGCTTGGGATCGATGCCATCTGGCTGTCGCCGGTCTGCCGTTCGCCGCAGGATGACAACGGGTATGATATTTCAGATTACCAGGATATTGATCCGATGTTCGGAACGCTTGCGGATATGGAGGAGTTGATCCATAAGGCAAAAGAGCACGGTATCCGTATCATCATGGACCTGGTGCTGAATCATACTTCAGATGAACACCGTTGGTTTTTGGAGGCGAAAAAGAGCAAGGATAATCCTTACCATGATTATTATATATGGAAGGATGGCGTGGAAGGAACTCCCCCGAATGAGATGAGAGCATCTTTTGGAGGGTCTGCCTGGGAATGGGTGCCGGAGCTTGGCCAGTATTATTTCCATCAGTTTTCGGTAAAACAGCCGGATCTGAACTGGGAGAATGAAAAAGTCCGCCGGGAGATCTATGATATGATCCTGTGGTGGATGGACAAAGGTGTGGGCGGTTTCCGGCTGGATGTGATCGACCAGATTGCCAAAGAGCCGGATCTTGAGATTACAAATAATGGACCTATGCTGCATGCTTTTATCCGTGAGATGAGTCGGGAAACCTTCCAGAAAGGAGATCTGATCACCGTGGGAGAAGCATGGGGAGCAGACGTAGAGCGGGCAAAACTCTACAGCAATCCAAATGGAAATGAATTCTCGATGGTATTTCAGTTTGAACACATTGGTCTGGATCAGCAGGAAGGAAAAGAGAAATGGGATCTGGCACCGCTTCCCTTCGTGAAACTTAAAAAAGTGCTGGCAAAATGGCAGACGGGACTTTACGGACGCGGATGGAACAGCCTGTTCTGGGACAACCATGATCTTCCAAGGATTGTCTCAAGGTGGGGAAATGACAAGGAATACAGAACAGAGTCAGCCAAAATGCTGGCAGCCCTGCTGCATGGAATGCAGGGGACTCCTTATGTATATCAGGGGGAAGAACTGGGGATGACCAATGTCCGTTTTGCGGATATCAGTCATTATAAGGATATTGAATCTGTGAATATGTACCGGGAACGTCTGGAAAAAGGCTATGACAAAGATGACGTCATGGAATCCATCTATGCAAGGGGCAGAGACAATGCCAGAACGCCCATGCAGTGGGACGCCTCTGCAAATGCCGGTTTCACGACAGGAACACCGTGGATTGAGGTCAATCCCAATTACACCAGCATCAATGCGAAGGCAGAACTAAAAGATCCGGATTCAGTCTTCTATTTTTACCAGAAGCTGATCCGTTTAAGAAAAGAGTATCCGGTATTTGTGGACGGAGCATTCAAGCTTCTCCTGCCGGAGGATGAAAAGATCTTTGCATATGAGAGGAACAATGAGGATACCAGCCTTCTGGTATGTGCCAACTTTTCCGATCAGCCGGCAGAATGTCCGGTCCTGAAAGAGTGGAAGACAGCCGAAACATTGATCCACAATTATCAGGAAAACTGGTCAGAGGATCTGAAACCCTATGAGGCAGTGATCCTGATCCGCAAAAAATAAACAGATTACAGTTTTAAAAAATTCAGGGAGCCGGCAGGATTGCCGGTTCCTTTTTCTAGCAGGGAGATCAGTCCCTGTATCGTTTCTTCGATCTCTTCTTTGGAGGAGGGGAGCAGCGTGTTATCAAGCTTTATGGTCAGCACGATCAGCACGATCTCAGAGAGCGCTGCTGGATAGTCAAAATGGATCTCTCCTCTTTCGACGCCCTGGCGGATAATCTCTGTCAGATCTGGCTTTAATTCCGTGATCAGATGCTTCAGGTATTTCTGATGCAGAAAAGACAGTTCCCTTTCATCTAACTGGGAAACTTGGCTGTCCTGGGATAAAAAATCCCGCGAAGAATCCCGGCAGGCCTGGAAGATCTGAGCCATCCGTGTAAAGGGAGAGACTTCCGGCTGCCGGGCCAGGCGTCTTGCTGTCCTGACAGAGGGCTGATAATTTCTCTCGATCAAAGCCTCAAGAATGGCGGATTTTGAGGGGAAATAATAGTAGATACTCCCTTTGCCGATGCCGGCAGTCTGGGCAATTTCGCTGACAGAGATGGTCTGGAGATCCTTTTTGGCCAGCAATGTCTGGAGGGCATCCAGGATCTGATTGTATTTCGTCTGATTTGGCATAACAATCCCTCTTTTTTTCAGAAACAATGATTTGTGAACTAAAAATCAGTATACCACGGGAAAGACGGCTCGTACAAGTAGAAAAAACTTACAGAAAACAGGCGGTAAATTTAGAGAAGTTTGTCAGGGGAAAATATTGACCATTGGTCGGAAAGTTGGTAATTTACTAGTAAAAGATAATCGACCAACGGTCGAAAAATGTCGAGACAAGGAGGGCGTCATGAAATACGCAGAATTTTTTTCAGAGATCAAAGGAAGATTCATGGGAACGGATGTGAGTGGGATCACAGAACATCTGGCTTATCAGTTTAACATTACAGGAGAGGCAGAAGGGATTTTTTATATCGAAGTAAAAGATGGAAAATTATATGTGGAGCCTTATGAATATTATGACCGGGATGCAGTATTTACCTGCAGTGAGGATACCCTGCGGAAAATTGCGGATGG
This sequence comes from uncultured Lachnospiraceae bacterium, assembly GCA_900553355.1. GTDB lineage: Bacteria > Bacillota > Clostridia > Lachnospirales > Lachnospiraceae > Merdimonas. The sequence continues at coordinate 8,580 of USDK01000050.1, read as the reverse complement.
GAAACTGGATCCGATCCTTGCGGTGACACTTAGAAAGTTAAAGGTAGAAGGAAATATTGACAAAGCCTTAAAGCTGAAAACACTGATTGAAGGTCATAAGTAGATGGAGCAGAAACGGAGGTCTGTCATGAAAAAATGGTGGAAAGGAATCCTGCTCCTGACCGGAGCGGCATCAGCGGCGACAGCAGGAGGAACGGCTTATTTTTACCGCCGGGTCATGAAGCGGAACAAAATGAAGGTGGAAGATACCATGAAGATGTCCGGTACGGACTGGAGCCAGTACCGGGAACTTCTGGAAGGGAGGAAGACCTACCTGATGTCCCGGCCCCATGAGGATGTTTATATAACCTCAGAGGACGGATTAAGATTGCACGGAACCTTTTTCCCGGGAACGGAAGGTGCGAAGAAAATCGCCATCTGCCTGCACGGATATACCAGCCAGGGGATGAGCGATTATATCGGACTGTCTGACTACTATCTGAAACGGGGATTTGCCATGTTGCTTCCGGATGCCAGAGCCCACGGGAAAAGCGAGGGCGAATATGTGGGATTCGGGTGTCTGGACAGACGGGATCTGATGCGATGGATCGACTGGACACTGAAAAAGTGCGGGGAGGATGTGCAGATCTTGCTGCACGGTAACTCCATGGGAGGAGCAACCGTACTGATGGCCAGCGGACTTAAGCTTCCCGGACAGGTAAAAGGGATCATATCTGACTGTGGGTTTACGTCGGCAAAAGAAGTGTTTTCCCATGTCCTGCGTTCCTGGTATCACCTGCCGGCATTTCCCATGATCCAGATTGCGGATTTGGTCAACCGCAGAAGAGCCGGCTACGGGCTTGATGAGTGTAATGCGAAGAGAGAAGTTAGAAAAGCAACGGTACCGATCCTTCTGATCCATGGATCGAAAGATGATTTTGTCCCCTGCCGTATGTGCCGGGAGATCTATGAAAATTGTAAGCCGGGAACCCGGATGGTGATTATTGAAGGTGCGGCACATGGAGAAAGCTACTTTAAAGATATGAAAAAATATGAAGAAGCCATGACAGAATTTATTGGAGGTGTGATCCGATGATGAGAAAAAGAAAAGGATATCCGGTATATCCGTTGACGGCAGCCCAGAAATTTCATTTCTTTTACTATGACTTCTGTCCCAAAAAGGAAGTGCTGAACATCGGCACCAGCCTGACCATCGAGACAGAAATTGACTGGGACGTGTTAAAACAGTCCATTTATCAGGCATATGACCGTGCGGAAAGTATGCGCCTGCGGTTTGCGAAAGATAAAGAAGGAACCTGGTACCAGTATGTGGTAGATAAAGAAGAAAGAGATATTGAGTTTGCAGACTTTTCCGGACAGACCATGGAAGAAGCAGAAAGCCAGATGCAGAAGTGGACACAGGTGCCGTTTAAGCGTCAGGATTCCCCCATGAACCGGATTGTCATGATCAGGATGCCGGATGGTTTTAACGGCCTGTATCTTCTGATCGATCACATGACGGCAGACGCCCAGTCTTTGATTTGTTTCCTGAAAGATGTAATTGAGCTGTACTGTAACGCAAAGTATGAAGGAGTGCCTTACCCGAAAGATATGGCTTCTTATATTGAACAGGTGAAAAAAGATCTGGCCTACGAGGCCGACAGCAAGGCGAAGAAACGAGACGCGAAATATTTTGAAGACCTGATCGATCAAAGTCCGGAACCAATCTACAACGGGATCAGAGGACCGGAAAAGCTGGAGGAGGAAAGAAAGAGAACAGGAAATCCGAATGCAAGGGCAGCAGTCAATGTATCCGATTCTGTAGATTCGGCGCTGGATATTTTTCATCTGGAGGCAGAGCCTACCAGACGTCTGATGGAATTTTGTGAAACTTACCATGTATCTCTGGTATGTCTGCTTCTGATGGGCCTTCGGACCTATTTTCAGAAAATGAACGGAAATGAGGACGTGTCCATCAATACGGCGATTGCCAGAAGGGCAACGCTGAAGGAGAAAAAATCCGGAGGGACCAGGATCCATTCCTTCCCATTCCGGACTATCATGGGAGAGGATAAGAGGTTCCTGGATGGGATCTATGAGATCCGGGATCTGCAGAATGAATATTTCCGCCATGCCAGCTATGACCCGGTAGCCTATTTTGCCTACCGGGGAAAGAAGTATCCCCAGAAAGGAGGGGCAACCTATGAGCCCATGTCATTGACTTACCAGCCTTTGACGCTGCAGGAAAAAGGGCTGGATAAACTGGGCGGCATCCGTTATAAGACCAAATGGTATCCTAACGGGGCCACGACCCAGGCGATGTATCTGACCGTGATGCACCGGCCGGAAGATAACGGCCTGGACTTTAACTTTGAGCATCAGGTAAAAGCGGTCAGCAGAGAGGATCTGGAATACCTTTACTATTATCTCTGCAGGATCATGTTTAAAGGGGTAGAGAACCCGGAACTGACTGTGGGAGAAATCATCAGACTGGTATAGAAGAAAGGAAGAAAACAATGTTTGAAAAATTAGTGAATATCATCTGTGAATATGTAGAAGTGGAACCGGAAAATGTAAAGCCGGAGTCACGTTTTATTGAAGACCTGGGATTTACCTCCTTTGACTTTATGAGTATGCTGGGAGAACTGGAAGACGAGTTCGACATTGAGATTGAGCAGGCAAAGGCAGTCGATATCCGGACGGTGCAGGAAGCCGTTGATTATCTGGAAACACTTGTTTCGGAAGGGTAAGGAGTGAAATACGATGCTGTGCAGTACAATTCGGGATATTCTGGTGCAGACGGAGGAGAAGTACGGCAAGGAAGATGCAATCCGGTATAAGATGAAAAAGGATACGATAGAAGCAAAGTCCTATACGCAGCTTAGAAGGGACAGTGAGAGCTTTTCACGTGCATTGGATGCATTGGGAGAAAGGGGAGAGCATGTGGCAGTGATCGGGGCAACCTCCTATCCGTGGCTTTTAACTTTCCTTGGAACCGTGAACAGCGGAAGCGTGGCGGTGCCCCTGGACGCAGGGCTTCCGGCAGAAGATCTGTGTGAATTGGCAGACCGTGCGGACGTGACGGTTCTGGTGTATGATGAGATTCGTAAGGATGTGGCGGAGCTTGCAAGGGAAAAGTGTCCGAAGCTCAGACACCTGATCTCGATGCAGAAGGAAGAAAGCGATGGGGAGAGTCTGGCTTTCTGGCAGCTGCTGGGGGAAAACGAAGGGAGCTTTGCTGAGCCGGTGGATCCGGATCAGCTATGCACCATCATGTTTACCTCCGGTACTACCGGAAAGAGCAAAGGCGTCATGCTGACCCACCGGAATCTGGCGGAGAACGCTACCTGTCTGGACATGAAGATCCCGGAACGGATCGTGATCCTGTCGGTGCTTCCGATCCATCACGCCTACTGCCTGAGCATGGATATTTTAAAAGGGATTTCTCTGGGAGCCGTGATCTGCATTAATGATTCCCTTCTCAGGGTGGTAAAAAACATCCGGTTGTTTCAGCCGGAAATGATTCTGATGGTGCCGCTGATGATCGAGACGCTGGCAAAGAAGCTGGAGGATACTTCCCTTATCCCGGCGGCGATCATCAAGGCAAAGGTGTTTGGAAAGCAGTTCCACACTATCTGCAGCGGAGGAGCCTACCTCAATCCGTCTTATATTGACCGGTTCCGCAAATATGGCATTACAATCCTGCAGGGCTACGGGATGACAGAGTGTTCTCCGGTCATCAGCAACAATGTAAGCTGGAATATCAAAAAAGAATCAGTGGGGCAGCTTCTGCCAAATTGTGAGGCGAAGACGGTAGACGGCGAACTCTGGGTACGGGGAAGCAGTGTCATGCAGGGATATTACAAGATGCCGGAGGAGACAAAGGAGACCCTGAAAGATGGCTGGCTGAAGACGGGAGACTTAGGTTACGTGGACGAAGACGGGTTTGTATTCCTGACCGGGCGGAAGAAAAACCTGATCATCACACGTAACGGAGAAAATGTGTCCCCGGAAGAGCTGGAAAACAAGCTTGGCGAATCCAGGCTGGTGCAGGAGGTCATGGTGCATGATAAAGACAGCGTGATCGAGGCCGTGATTTATCCAGATCCGGAATACGTGAAGAAAAAGAAGATCAAGGATGTGAAGGGAGAGCTGCAGAAGCTGATCGATGCCTATAATGAAAAAGCGCCGGTATATAAGCGCATCTACAGCCTTGAAGTGAGAGAGACAGAGTTTGACAAGACCACGTCCAAAAAAATCAAGAGATACTAAAAGGGACAGGGCAAAACGCGGTTGGGGACGTACACCTACGCAGTAGGGGTACGTCCCCTTTTTGCCAGAAGCCTCTCGTGCATCCCTATCATCAGAATCAGGATCACCAGCAGGAACGGTGCAAAAAGTGAAATGCTGATATGGTTGGCCATGAGGCCAAACAACGGAGGCATCAGGCAGGAGCCTACATAGGCGGCTGCCATCTGTACTCCGATCACTGCCTGCGATTGTTCTGCGCCAAAAAGAGACGGCGTAGAGTGGATGATGCAGGGATACACCGGCGCACACCCAAGGCCTATGATGATGAGACCGGCAAGGGAGGCTGTTCCTGTAAACGGCAGGAAGAGAATGAGGATGCCAAGGAGGATCAGTCCCTGTCCCAGCCGGATCATCTGTCTGTCATGAAGGCGCATGGTGAGAAATCCACTGATGCCTCTGCCGACAGTAATGCCGATGAAGAACAGGCTGGCATAGAAAGCGGCCTGACCTGCAGGGATGTCTTCATGCAGCGTCAGATAACTGGAGGCCCACAGACCGGCTGTCTGTTCCAGGGCACTGTAGCAGAAGAAGGTTATCATAATCTCCCTGGCGCCCCGAATATGTAAGATCTGGCGGAGAGAAAGCGGATGTTTTTTCTCCGTTTTTCTTGCATGCTCATCTTCTTTTTCCGTTCTGTTTTTCCACAGGGGGAGACTTAAGAACAAAATACCAGTCAGGATAATCTGGAGGATGCCGATGGTCTGGTATCCCCTGCTCCAGGAAGCGCCGCCGGAAAGCACAAGTCCCATAATGTAAGGCCCTGTAGATGCACCGATCCCCCACATGCAGTGCAGCCAGCTCATGTGCCGGCTGGCATAGTGAAGGGCTACATAGTTATTAAGAGCTGCATCTACACTCCCTGCACCCAGCCCATAGGGAATGGCCCAGAGGCATAAGGGGAGAAAAGAATGGCAAAAAGAAAAGCCAAAAAGAGCCACCGCTGTTATGGCCACACTGACAGCCGTTACCTTTCCAGGCCCCAGGCGCAGCGTGAGACGGTCGCTCTGGAGGCTGGACACGATGGTGCCTCCGGAGATGATCATGGAAATGATGCCGGCGTAAGACACCGGCACCTGAAATTCCTGGTAAATGGACGGCCAGGCGGAGCCTAAGAGTCCGTCTGGCAGCCCAAGGCTGATAAATGCAAGATAGATGATCGCTAAGAGCAGATGAAACATGTCTGGATCGTCCTTTCTTCTGACCCCTTACAGCCGGCGGTGCCGTCGGCATTGATAGAGATGACGGACAGGTGAGAAGGGTCATTGTAGTTTTTTCCATAGCCGTCATCATCGTAAAGAGTATAACTGCAGGCAGCGTTTGTGCCGGTGTCCGGGTATGCGATCACCTTAAGGACAGAGGCGTCCAGGCTTTTCACATTTTCTGCCGGATCGGCCAGCGGCAGGAGATGCCCTTTGCGTACGAAGAAAATCAACTCATTTTCAGCGGCAGGGACATAGTGGTGGCCTGCGGACATCTTTTCAAAACGCATGTTCTCTGGACCTGAAGCAGTGACAAGTAGCATCTCTTCCGGCAGATAGACATAACGGCCTGTGGCATTTGGCTGGTACACAGGAGCCAGCATCAGGCTTTCCCCAAGGAGCAGCTGATCCTCTACCTGGACTGCGAAGGAATCTCCCGGATAACCAAAGGCGAGAGGAGAAAACAGCATGGTATCCTGCAAGGCTGCCTTCATATACTCGCTGTACAGATATGGAAGCAGACAGTAGCGCAGGCGTATGATATTTTTCAGATCCTCTTGATTGGAGAAGCGGTACGGCTCCTGTTCTCTGGTACCCATGGCAGAATGGTTCCGCATCAGTGGCGTAAAGATGCCGAACTGCATCCAGCGAAGCAGCAGATCCTCGGTGGTGTCTGCGCCGAATCCTCCCAGGTCTGCACCGGTGTAGAGAAATCCGCACATACTTAAAGAAGGCATCATTTTCACATTCATCAGAAGATGGGACCACCAGGACAGGTTGTCGCCCTGCCAGATGCCCCCGTAGCGGTGCATGCCGATATAGGAGGAGCGAGAAAACATCAGGATCCGTTTGTCAGGCTCCAGTTCCTCGAAGGCCTCTCCGGCGGCTCTTGTCATATTGTAGCCGTATAAGTTGTGCACTTTATCATGGCGGACTTTTGGAAGGCCGTTCCCAGGCTCATGATAAAAGCTTCTGTAATCCTCCGGGTTGTTGGCAAGGGTGTTGACAAGACCGAGGAAATGGTTGTTTTTTTCAAGATCCAGATTCTGTCCCTTTAAGGCAGCCACTTCATCAAATACCTGGTTCAGGCGTTTTTCGGAGTAGAAGGTGGCAGGCTCATTCATGTCATTCCAGAAGCCATCGATGCCCATATCCAGAAGTACTTTATATTTCAGTCCAAACCATCTTCTGGCCTGGGGATTCAGCATGTCCGGAAAATGGGCTCTCCCCGGCCAGACAGCGCCGACAAATGGAGTGCCGTCTTCCTCTTTACAGAAGTATCCTTTTTCCAGGCCTTCCTCATAGACTGAGTAGCCTTCCTGGATCTTGACACCAGCATCGATGATGGGAACCAGATGGATCCCCTGTTCTTTCATTTCTTTTGTCAGCGCCGGAAGATCAGGAAAACGTTCCTTTGAAACGGTAAAGTCTTCGTATTGTTCCATATAATCAATATCCAGATAGATGGCGTCCAGAGGGATGCCTGCATCCTGATAGCCTTTTGCCACGCTTCGGATGTCCTCTTCGGTCTGATATCCCCAGCGGCTCTGTCCACAGCCAAAAGCCCACTTGGGAGGAATGTAGCTCCTTCCGATCATCTGGCGGAAGGTATGGACGATTGCGGATGGAAGGTCTTCTTCGATCAGATACAGATCCAGAGCCCATTCCTCTGGCGTGATGATGAGCGTGTCCTTCTGCGTATAGCCGATGTCAAATGTCAGCCTGCCCGGATAATCAATGAAGATTCCAAAAGGTTTTTCCCCGCCGATGATCAGAAAGTTATGAGCTCCGTAAAGAGAATGGGTCGTCTCGGTATGATGAGGATCATCTGTACAGTTGCTGGTATAGCTCCAGCCTCGTTTGTTGATGCCCCGGATCTGTTCGCCCAGCCCGTATACCGGAGCATTTTCCAGGAGTGTATAGATAAGAGACTCTTCAGTTTTTGTAAAATAAGGGAGGTCGCCTGAATGGACAGGGTACTCTTTTACAATGGCCTCTGTAGGAAATGGATTTCCAAAAGAATATTTGCGTACCATAGATTTCTCCTTTCGGTTTCAGTAGTGTTATGATACTATTATATAAGCGAAAAACCGGTAATTCTTGTATATTTCTGACGATTTTTAACACAATCCTGTCGTAAAAGAAAGGGAGAGAAAAAGGATGGATGAGAAAAGACAGTATCTGGAAAAAGGGCGGCATGGTACCCCGATGTTTCCGGTGGAGTATTATGACTGTGTATACCCGATCAATCTGGCCGGGCTGCCGGTTCATTGGCATGAGGAATTTGAGATTACTTATGTGCGGAAAGGGAGCTGTACTTATCTGATCGATCTGACTCCCTGTCAGGTAAGAGAGGGAGATTTTTTATTTCTTCCATCTGGTGTTCTTCATGGAATTCCGGAAGGGAATATGAAGATTCTGGAGACGGACAGTTTCGTGTTTCATCCAGGGATGCTGGGCGGGACGGATGTATGCGGCGTCAAATACATTTCACCGCTGGAAAAGGGAGAAATCCATTTCCCGGCAGTGATTCCGCAGACGGATCAGGATGATCAGCTGAAGGAAAGCTTCAGGAGGCTGAAGAAAAATTTTCTTGAAAAAGAGCCGGGGTATGAGCTGGCAGTGAAAGCCAGCCTCCTGGAAATCATCCTGGCATTATACCGGAAAGTGCCCTGCCGGTGTGAAGGTGGGAAGAACCAGGAGGTGCTGGGGCGGATTCGGGCAGTGATCCAGTACATTAAGGAGAATTACCAGCGGCAGATCACGGTAGCGGAGCTGGCAGAAGTCTGCCATTTCAGCGAATATTATTTTATGCGGTTTTTCAAGCAATATATGAATACTACCTGTATTGAATATATGAACCAGTACCGGATGGAAATCGCGGCAGGCAAGCTGTTGTCGGGGGTGGAAAGTGTGACGGATATTGCTCTGGATACCGGATTTCACAATATTTCATATTTTAATCGTGTGTTTAAGAAAAAATTCGGGATGACTCCGAAGGAGTACCGGAAAGCTTTCCGGGAAACAGAAAAATAAGAAGGGGCTGTCGCACTAAATAATTAGTGCGGCAGCACTTTTTTGCAGAGAATAA
>USDK01000049.1 GCA_900553355.1 uncultured Lachnospiraceae bacterium | reverse complement strand
ACAACCAAAAAACTTTATATTTTTTTCACTGTCTACTTGACGGGGAGCACACCACCTCCATAGGATAAGGGCGTCGGAATTGCCCGGATAGTCATAGGAACAGTATACTGAAAATGGAGGCTGAAATCAATAAAACAATGGGGAAATAGTTATGAAAAGTCTGTGAAGGAGAGGAAGACAGGCATGTTAGACAGACGTTATGAAAAACAGATGACAAGAGAAGAGAAAAAGGCGTTTGAAAAAGAAAAATTAAGCCATATGACGGGCAAGGAAAAGCTGGAATATATCTGGATGTATTACAAGATCTGGTTTTTGATTCCCCTGGCAGTGATCGTGGCAATCTACCTGGGGGTAACCATGTACCAGGGGATGCATGAGGAAATCGTTTTGAATCTGGTTCTGGTGGACAGTAATCTGAATGAATATGATGAGCTGAAAAAGACAGTGAAAGATGATCTGGGGGCGGACAAGAAAAATCAGACGGTGCGGATCAATGGAAGCATCACGACCGGAGCATATCAAGGGGAGGCAGCATTTGCCACACTGATTGGAACAGAATCTGTGGACGTGGTGCTGTGCCCGGAAAGTTTTTATCAGGAGAATGGGAAAGATGTACTGGAAGTCGTGTCCACGGTGGAGGACAGCCAGTGGCTTGAAGAAGAAGCAGGAATCGAGTATGAGCCGGTGTACGTCTGTATCGCAATGAATACACCGAACCGAGAGAATGCCGAAACGTTTGTGCGATTAATAGAAGGAAAAGAATAGATAAAAGGAGAAGCGGGCCTTATATGCCCGCTTCCTTTTCCTTACGAAGCTGTTGAATCTCTTCCAGAGTCAGACCGGTATTTTCTGCAATTCCCTCATCTGTCATAGCAGTGTTTAACAGATTTCTAGCGACCATTTTGATTCCCTCCTGAATCCCCTCCTGAATTCCTTTTTGAATCCCTTTGTCCATCAACATCTGTCCTAGTTCTGTCATATGGATCACCTCCATCAATTTTCGCAGACTCATTTTATTCAGAAACTTTGTGGCCAGAGCATAGGTCATGGCCTCCATTTTCAGACGTACCTGTACATCCAGACTGCTGCTTTGCTGAATAAGCTGAAAAGCATGAGAAAACCGTTCTTCCTGCGGCATTTGTCCTCCCATCAAAGGGGATAATGTAAGTGGTACGAGGTCCTCTTTAGTAAGTGATATGCCAGAGTCTCTTTTTTGCTGAAGCTGTTTGATCAATTCCTCAGCAACCCAGTCTTTCATGATAATGGGGCAGATGCGGTAAGTGTTAATCCCTTCAGTGAATTCGGTCATAGGGTTTTTGATGTTTCCGGAATACAGCACATAGGTAGTAATAGAAACACCATACTGCTGACTGGCGACTGCTTCGTAGGTACGAAAACGTTTCAAACCAGAAATCCCCTCATTTGTGCTTTGGAATTCAAAATGCTTCCAGGATCCGTCTTCCATGACCAAATTGAAATCCTGATACTGTTTCTTCAAATCCAAATGAACCTGTTCGGTAGGGGTGATATATGCTGTGGTTCCCTCGATTCCAAGAAAGGTCAGAAGTTCATCCCCGAAATATTGAATAGCAGTTTTCATAACAGCATCTTCCACCTGTGAAAGACTGGTGTCTGTTGAAGTGCGGTTCTGGCTTTCCGCACTCCGTTCAGTTTGTTTTTCCATAAGGCGCCTTTCTATGTGCCTATATAGAGAAACTATCTAATTTAACTATAGCAAAAAAGTGCTGCACAGACAACGGCGTTTCATTTGATCTTTACTAAAAAATTAAATATGTTACATGATTGTGGAAGTTTTCTCGAATTGAGAAAGAAATCTTATAAAGATTGGTTTTTGACTGGAAAGTGAAAGACAGTTCTCTTATATAGGACCGTCATCTGTACTATTTATCATATTCATATAAGCGGAGTCTGTCAAGATAGTTATTGCATTACTGAAACGAGGCTTTTATACTGTAAAGAGGACTGCGTCCGGGATTTTATATGACGTAGAGGATAAGAGGAGAAGTGTATATGGATTACAGGAAATTAAACGAAAAAATTGATGAAATGCAGGATGAAATTCTGGAAACTATCCAGCGCAGCATCCAGATCAACAGTGTGGCAGGAGAGCCGGAGGAAAATGCACCTTACGGGCCGGGGCCTAAGAAGGCGCTGGATTTTGCCCTGGATCTTGGGAAGAGCCTGGGATTTCGTGTAGGAAATGTAGATAATCATGCCGGATATATCGAGTATGGGGAAGGAGAAGAGATGGCCGCCGTGCTGGGGCATATGGATGTAGTTCCGGCCGGTGAGGGATGGAAATATCCACCTTTTGAAGGAGAGATTCATGACGGAATTATGTATGGACGTGGAGTACTAGATGACAAGGGACCTACGATCGGAGCAATCTATGCACTAAAGGCGATTCGCGACCTGGGGCTTCCGCTGGACCGCCGGATACGTGTCATTTTTGGAACGAATGAGGAACGGGGCAGCAGCTGTATCCAATATTATGTGGACCATGGGGAAGAGCAGCCGGTCATGGGGATTACGCCGGATGCAGAATATCCGCTGATCTTCTTTGAAAAAGGGATGTTTACCGCTTCCTGCGGATATGAGGAAGTAAAACAAGGAAAGATTAGAGTACTGGAATTCCAGGCAGGAACAGCCTTTAATGTAGTACCTTCTCAGTGCAGACTGGTACTGGAAGGGGATCATGTCATCCCGGAGACAGAAGGGGTAACCGTTACCCGGGAAAATGGAACTACTGTATTGACAGCAGAAGGAATCGGAGCCCATGGCAGCACGCCGGAGCTTGGAAAGAATGCGGTCATTCTTCTGATGGATGCGGTAAAGAATCTGGAGGTCGGAGGTGACTACGAGAAATTATTTTCTTTCTTAAGAATGAAAATTGGTCGTGAGACAAATGGGAAAAGCCTTGGAATCTACTATCAGGACGACGAGACGGGAGAAACAACCGTTAATCTGGGTGTAGTTCAGGGAAATGCAGAGAGGATAAAATTTATTTTGGATATCCGCTATCCCAAAAACGGAAATAAAGAAGAGATATTCAATCATCTGACTCAGGCGCTGGATGAAGCGGGCATGAAGCTTCTGGATTATGACCATACAGAGATGCTGTATGTGCCAAAAGATTCCGAGCTGATACAGAAGCTGATGAAGGTCTACCGGGAGGGGACAGGGCAGATGGACGCACAGCCCAAGGCGATCGGCGGAGGAACCTATGCAAAGATGTTTAAAAATATGGTAGCTTTCGGTCCGATATTTCCGGGAGATCCCGATGTGGTACATCAGCCGAATGAAGCAATTGAGGTAGAAAAGCTGATGCAGTCGGTGAAGCTTGTTGCGGCAGCAATGGCAGAAATGGGGAAGAAATAGACAAGTGAAAAAGAGGAGAGCAGTTCCAGGTGGGGGGACTGCTCTCCTTTTGTCTACAGACTTTTATGAAGCAGGGAAAGAATTGTTTTCAGATCATCTACGGGCAGCTGACCCGGAGCAGAAGCCTTTCCGGAAGAACCGAATGTTACGGAAGAGCCAAACACTTCACCACACAGACGGCTGATCGTGCCGGCGCCTGCCATGGACATCGTGATGATCGGGCGGTCGGCATAGATGGAAGCCATTTTTTCTGTAGCAGATAAAAGAGTCAGGACGTCCCTTTTACTTTGTGGCATGACGGCAATCTTGGGGATATCTGCTCCAAGATCCTGCATTTTCTGCATACGGCCGAGCAGCTCCTCTTCCGGGGGCGTTTTTACAAAGTCGTGATTTGAGACAATAACTTTGATCCCACAGGAATGTGCCAGAGAAATCATTTTCTTTACCAAAGAGGCTCCGCTGAAAAGCTCTACATCTATCAGATCAATATCTCCGGTTTTCATCATAAATTCATTGAGTCCAGCATAAGAGTCAAGGTCGATATCCCGGTTTCCGCCCTCCCTTTTACTTCGAAAAGTAAATAAAAGCGGCATCTCATCTAAGATACTGCGCAGTTCTTTTGCAGTTTTTTCCATTTCATTAAAATTCAGCACATCTACATACCAGTCTGCACGCCATTCTACCAGGTCTGTTCCAACAGAACAGATTTCTTTTGCAGACGCAAGGATATCCTTCCGGGTTGTACCCACGATAGGGACACATATTTTAGGAATCCCGGTTCCGATTTCAACATTTCTGACATTTACAGTATTCATGATCATTCCACTCCATCCGGTCAAATATTATGCCTATTTATCATAACATCAGATGAAAAAGAATGCCAGTATAAGGAGGCAATTGGGGACGGGGGATTTTCAGAAATCCCCCGTCCCCAATTGCATTCGTCTTTTTATCGGTGTATAATATTCACAAAAATGTGGATAATTCGGTGGATAAGTATGTGGATAACTTTTGTCATCAATCTGGATATCTGCAGTGTAATTTTTTAGTGTAATGGGGTTTGAGCAATGAGTAATAAGAAGAAATCGAGAAACAGGACGATAAAAAAGGCCGCTGCCTCTTCTCAGGCGGCGCAGAAGAATCATGTGGATCAGACGAAGAAGCAGGTAGTGCAGGAGAAGGCAGATCCTAAGGTGCAGCCGGCCCGGCCGAAGATGACGGTGGACGAGGAGGCCTGCTATGGGCGCAGGTTCAGCCGTCATTTTGATGAGTTGAAATGGCTGTATATGGAGCTTTATGATAATAGTTCCATGTTTGCAGAGCTGTGTGATAACCTGCATCGTTTTTACGAGGAGAGGAACCTGGATCTGAAGACCCGGGATCTGGAGCGGGAGAAGGATCCGGAATGGTATAAGACAAATGAGATGCTTGGCATGATGTTTTATATTGATAATTTTGCCGGAAATATCAAAGGTGTAGAATCGAAGCTGGACTATATTGAGAAGAGTAACGTCAATTATATCCATCTGATGCCGTTCCTGGATACGGTAGAAGGCCGCTCTGACGGAGGCTATGCTGTGGCAGATTTCCGCAAGGTGCAGAAGAAGCTTGGAACCATGGAGGATCTGGAGGATCTGACGGCTGCATGCCACAAGAAGGATATCAGCGTCTGCATGGATTTTGTCATGAACCACACCTCAGAGGATCATGAGTGGGCGAAACGCGCCCGTGCCGGAGAAGGCGAATATATGAGCCGCTACTTCTTTTTTGACAATTATTCCATCCCGGCTATGTATGAAAAGACGGTGCCTCAGGTATTCCCGACCACGGCGCCGGGAAATTTCACCTGGCTTCCGGACGCGGGCCACTTTGTTATGACCTCTTTTTATCCGTATCAGTGGGATCTGAACTATAAGAACCCACGGGTATTTAATGAAATGATGTATAATTTCCTTTACCTGGCCAATAAAGGAATCGATATCATGCGGATCGACGCGGTGCCATATATATGGAAGGAACTGGGAACTCAGTGCCGCAATCTGCCGCAGGTACATACCATTGTGCGTATGATGCGTATGATTGCAGAAATCGTATGCCCGGGAGTACTCCTTCTGGGAGAAGTAGTCATGGAGCCAGAGAAGGTGGTACCGTATTTTGGAACCGTGGAAAAACCAGAGTGCCACATGCTCTACAATGTGACCACCATGGCAACTACCTGGCACACTGTGGCGACAAGAAATGTGCGGCTCTTAAAGCAGCAGCTGGATATTGTGAATCATCTGCCGAAAGACTATGTATTCTTAAATTATCTGCGCTGCCATGATGACATCGGCTGGGGGCTGGATTATGAATCCCTGAAATCAGACGGCATCGAAGAACGTGCACATAAGAAATATCTGAACGACTACTTCCAGGGTTATGCAGGAGACAGCCACAGCCGGGGCGAGCTCTACAATGCCGATCCTGTGACGGGCGACGCCAGATTCTGTGGAACCACAGCTTCCATGTGCGGAATTGAGAAGGCAGGATTTGAACAGGATATGGACGCCATGGAACGGGCCATCCAGCTGGACGTTATGCTCCACGCTTATATGTTCATGCAGTCCGGAATACCGGTACTCTACAGCGGTGACGAGATTGCCCAGGTCAACGATTATTCTTATAAGGAAGATCCGAATAAGGCAGCCGACTCCCGCTATATTCACAGAGGCCCCATGCGCTGGGATCTGGCAGAGCATGTGGAAGATGAAAATACAGTAGAAGGTCAGGTATATCAGCGGCTGCAGCAGCTGGAAAAGATCCGGAAGAGTGAAAAAGCATTCATGACCAATGCAGATACCTGGACCATAGAGACCTGGGATGCCGGTGTCCTTTGTATCGGAAGATATTATGACGGCGATAAGATCTTAGGATTGTTCAACTTCTCAGAATTTGACAAGACGGCATGGATCAACGAGACAGATGGAGAATATGTGGAACTCCTGACCGGAAAGGTTCTTCAGCCTATCGGGGTCAATATCCCTGCATACGGATTCTACTATCTGAAAAAAATTAATTAGGAAAGAAATTTGTTTCCTAAGACAGGAGAAAAAGGATGAGAGCGAATATCAGAGGGGGATTTTTGACCTTGGCGCTGGCGGCCGTACTGGCATTTGGCATGGCCGTCCCTGCCTGTGCCACAGAGACAGACCAGAATACTTCGTCAGAAGAGGAAGAAGAGGAGCTGACGCCGGAACAGGCGGCTCTCAAGGAGGAGCTAGATCAGGTCTATCAGATGGAGGTTCAGAGCAACGGTTGGACGGACTGGCCTCAGGGACCGGGAACCTATGGGGAAGCGGCCATTGTCATGGATGTGGGGACAGGAGCCATCCTGTATGCAAAGAATATAGATGACCACCACTATCCTGCCAGTATCACCAAAGTGCTGACGGCGCTGGTGGCTCTGCAGAATGGGAACCTGACAGATACAGTTACATTTTCCCACGACAGCATTGCATTTCTGAAATCGGATGAGTCTTCTATCGGAATGAAAGAAGGGAATCAGATCTCTTTAGAGCAGGCGCTGTATGCCACACTTCTGGCCTCTGCCAATGAAGTGGCATATGCAGTGGGAGAAAATGTAGGGATCAATGCCGGACATGACTATGCATGGTTTGTGGAGCAGATGAATGCCGTGTGCCAGGAACTGGGAGGAAAAAACTCTCATTTTGTAAATACCAATGGACTCCATGATCCGGAGCATTACACCTGTGCAAGGGACATGGCGCTGATCGGACGGGAACTTTTCAAGTATCCTGACTTTTTCCGGATCGCGCAGACGCCCCAGTATACGATCCCGGCTTCACCGACTACGGAAGAGCATGTATTTGGGCAGCATCATCAGATGCTTCTGCAAAATGAAGCCGAATACTATCCCTTTGCCATCGGCGGAAAGACTGGTTATACATCAGATGCGCTGTCTACACTGATCACCATGGCAGATAACGGGACGACTCAGCTGGTCTGCGTGGTACTTAAGACCCATGGAGTCAATGTTTATCCGGATACGCGTAACCTTCTGGAGTACGGATTTAACAATTTTCAGAAGATACCGGTAGCGGAACATGAGACCTCTGAAGAGATCGAAAAGATCCTGGACAGTGAAGGCGGATATGTGCTGCTGCCCACAGGAGCCGCATTTGAGGATCTGGAAATGGAAATGATCCCGGATGGCGGAACCAGCAGCGAGGCCACGCTGAACTACTATTTTGGAGACCAGCTGGTGGGAACAGCCAGGGCAGAACTGAGTGCCTCTTATATAGAAGAACATTCGGCACAGCCGCAGGATGTAAGCACAGAAAAGGCAGAGGAGACAAAAGATGATCCGGAGCTGCTCTCCAGAGTGATCCTGGGCGCAGCAGTGGTTCTGCTTGTGATCCTGATCGGGCTTTTTATCCGGATTACCCGGAAAAGAAAGAAGAGACGCAGGAGAAGACGGTAAAAAAGCACTTGACGCTGCCGCCGATCCTTGTCTATAATAAGAAGGTGTATAAAAACTTTGACGAAGACAGTAGGATATATACGAACGTCCAAGAGAGCCGGCGGCGGTGGGATGCCGGTACCAGTAACATATATCTGAAGATCACTTCCGAGTTGCAGACGCTGAAAGGGCGAAGGCCCCCGAGTAAGCGCTGACGGGATTCCTCCGTTACAGGGAAGGCATATGACAGTATGTTTAGGTGGTGTAAAAAACGTTAGCTTCGCTTCCGTCCTATACAGGGCGGAGGCGTTTTATTTTTTAAGGAGGTTGCTTATGTATCAGAAAGTATCCACAGATCTGAACTTTGTGGACAGAGAAAAAGAAGTTGAAAAATTCTGGGAAGACAATCATATTTTTGAAAAAAGTATGGAAGAACGGGAAGGCAATGAGATATACATGTTCTATGACGGCCCTCCGACCGCAAATGGAAAGCCTCATATCGGTCATGTCCTGACCCGTGTCATCAAGGACATGATCCCCAGATACCGTACGATGAAAGGCTATGAGGTTCCAAGAAAAGCCGGATGGGATACCCATGGCCTGCCGGTAGAGTTGGAAGTAGAACGCTCCCTGGGGCTGGATGGAAAAGACCAGATCGAAGAATACGGACTGGAGCCTTTCATCGATAAGTGTAAGGAAAGTGTATGGAAATACAAAGGCATGTGGGAAGACTTTTCTTCCACGGTCGGTTTCTGGGCAGATATGGAGCATCCATACGTTACCTATCATAACGACTATATCGAATCTGAGTGGTGGGCATTAAAGCAGATCTGGGAAAAGGGACTGCTTTACAAGGGATTTAAGATCGTACCATACTGCCCGCGCTGTGGAACGCCGCTTTCCGCACAGGAGGTCGCACAGGGATATAAGGATGTAAAGGAACGCTCCGCCATCGTCCGGTTTAAAGTAGTCGGCGAGGATGCATATTTCCTGGCATGGACCACCACACCATGGACTCTGCCTTCTAACATCGGACTTTGTGTAAATCCAGAGGAGGAGTATGCGAAAGTTAAGGCAGCAGACGGATATGTCTACTACATGGCATCTGCGCTTCTCGATACCGTACTTGGAAAGCTGGGCGAGGAAGGAAAGCCGGCCTATGAAGTGCTGGAGACTTATAAAGGAAGCGACCTGGAATATAAGGAATACGAACCTCTGTACCAGTGCGCAAAGGACTGTGCAGACAAACAGAATAAAAAGGCATTTTTCGTGACCTGTGATACCTATGTCACACTGACTGACGGTACCGGCGTGGTACACATTGCACCGGCCTTTGGTGAAGACGATGCCAAAGTGGGACGTAAATACGATATGCCGTTTGTCCAGCTGGTAGATGAAAAAGGAAATATGGGAGAAACCACTCCGTTTGCCGGCCTGTTTGTAAAGAAGGCAGACCCGGAAGTATTAAAGGATCTGGATGCGAGAGGACTTCTCTTCGATGCACCGAAGTTTGAACACAGCTATCCTCACTGCTGGCGCTGTGATACACCGCTGATCTACTATGCCCGTGAGTCCTGGTTTATCAAGATGACAGCGGTAAAAGATGATCTGATCGCCAATAACAATACCATCAACTGGATCCCTGAGAGCATCGGAAAAGGACGTTTCGGCGACTGGCTGGAAAATGTCCAGGACTGGGGCATCAGCAGGAACCGTTACTGGGGAACCCCGTTAAATATCTGGGAATGTGAATGCGGACATCAGCATTCCATCGGCAGCATCGCTGAATTAAAGGAAATGTCCGACAACTGCCCGGATGATATCGAGCTTCACCGCCCGTACATTGACGCCGTGACCATCAAGTGTCCGAAGTGTGGAAAACAGATGCACCGGGTACCGGAAGTCATCGACTGCTGGTTCGATTCCGGGGCCATGCCATTTGCACAGCATCACTATCCATTTGAAAATCAGGAAGTATTTAAGCAGCAGTTCCCGGCGGACTTTATCTCCGAGGCGGTAGACCAGACCCGTGGATGGTTCTATTCCCTGCTGGCGATCTCTACTCTGATCTTCAATAAGGCGCCGTATAAGAATGTCATCGTTCTGGGACATGTGCAGGATGAAAATGGACAGAAGATGAGCAAATCCAAAGGAAATGCAGTGGATCCGTTTGATGCACTGGAAAAATACGGGGCAGACGCCATCCGCTGGTACTTCTATGTCAACAGCGCGCCGTGGCTGCCTAACCGTTTCCATGGAAAGGCTGTGGTAGAAGGACAGCGCAAGTTCATGGGAACTTTATGGAATACCTATGCATTCTTTGTCCTGTATGCAAACATTGACGAATTTGATGCCACAAAATATACGCTGGATTATGAGAAGCTGTCTGTCATGGATAAATGGCTGTTGTCTAAGCTGAATACGGTGATCGCAGAGGTAGACGACAATCTGTCTAATTACCGGATCCCGGAGACGGCAAGAGCGCTTCAGGAGTTTGTAGACGATATGAGCAACTGGTATGTAAGAAGAAGCCGGGAGCGTTTCTGGACAAAAGGCATGGAGCAGGATAAGATCAATGCCTACATGACCCTGTATACGGCTCTGGTGGAGATCTGCAAGGCGGCAGCGCCGATGATTCCGTTTATGACGGAGGAAATCTATCAGAATCTGGTAAGATCCATCGACAAGGATGCGCCGGAAAGTATCCATTTGTGCGACTTCCCGGAAGTTCATAAGGAGTATATCGACAAAGAGCTGGAAGCAAACATGAATAACGTGCTGAAGCTGGTGGTTATGGGACGTGCCTGCAGAAATACGGCTAATATCAAGAACCGTCAGCCGGTGGGACAGATGTATGTCAAGGCGGATTTTGAGGTTCCGGAATTTTATCAGGAAATCATCAAAGACGAGCTGAATGTAAAATCTGTAACATTTACACAGGAAGTACGCGACTTTACTTCATATACTTTTAAACCACAGTTAAAGACAGTAGGGCCAAAATATGGTAAACTGTTAGGGGGGATCAAAGCGGCTCTTTCGTCTCTTGACGGAAATGCGGCGATGGATGAGCTGAATGCAGAAGGTTCCCTGAAGCTTGACGTAAGTGGACAGGAGATCACACTGTTTAGAGAGGATCTGCTGATCGAGAGCAGCCAGATGGAAGGATATGTATCAGAAAATGATGGCGGTATCACCGTTGTTCTGGATACGAACCTGTCAGAGGAGCTGTTAGAAGAAGGATTTGTTCGGGAGATCATCAGCAAAGTCCAGACCATGCGTAAGGAAGCGGACTTTGAGGTGACGGATAAGATCCGGATCACTTACGAAGGAACAGAGAAAGCCGAGGATATTTTCGCAAGAAATGTAGAAACCATTGGCAGCGAGACCCTTGCGCTGCAGGTGGAGAAGACTGTGCCTGCAGGATATGTAAAAGAGTGGAAGATCAATGGAGAAAAAGTGACCCTTGGTGTGGAGAAAAGATAAGAAAGGAAAGCAAAGAATGTATAATCCGAGATTTGATAAGCAGGTGTTTAAACGTGAAGTGACGGAAAATGTGAAAACCCTGTTCCGTAAAACCATTGAAGAAGCGACTCCTCAGCAGTTATATCAGGCGGTATCCTATGTGGTGAAAGAGGCGATCATCGATGACTGGATCGCTACCCAGGAGACCTATGAGAAGGAAGACCCGAAGGTTGTATACTATATGTCCATGGAGTTCCTGATGGGAAGAGCTCTCGGAAACAACCTGATCAACATGACTGCCTATAAGGAGGTAAAAGAAGCACTCGACGAGCTTGGTATTGATCTAAACCTGCTGGAAGACCAGGAGCCGGACCCGGCTCTTGGAAACGGAGGACTTGGACGTCTGGCCGCCTGCTTCCTGGATTCCCTGGCGACTCTTGGATATGCGGCATACGGATGCGGAATCCGCTACCGCTACGGTATGTTCAAGCAGAAGATCGAGAACGGATACCAGGTAGAGGAGCCGGACAACTGGCTTAAGGACGGCAATCCATTTGAACTGCGCCGTCCGGAGTATGCAAAGGAAGTGCGTTTCGGCGGAAATATTCGTGTAGAATATGATGACAAGACAGGAAAGACCCATTTCGTGCAGGAAAATTATGAGTCTGTCCTGGCGATCCCCTATGATTATCCGATCGTAGGTTATGACAACCATGTGGTCAATACCCTGCGTATCTGGGATGCAGAGCCAATCGTAGATTTCCAGCTCAATGCATTTGACAGAGGAGACTATCATAAAGCAGTGGAGCAGCAGAACCTTGCCAAGACCATTGTTGAAGTTCTCTACCCAAATGACAATCACTATGCCGGTAAGGAACTGCGCCTGAAACAGCAGTACTTCTTCGTATCAGCAAGCCTTCAGGCAGCAGTTGCCAAGTATAAGAGAAAACATGATGATCTGATGAAACTGCCGGAGAAGATGACCATCCAGATGAATGATACCCATCCGACAGTAGCCGTGGCAGAACTGATGAGAATCCTTCTGGATGAGGAGGATCTGGGATGGAATGAGGCCTGGGAGATCACCACAAAGACCTGTGCCTACACCAACCATACCATTATGGCCGAGGCGCTGGAGAAGTGGCCGGTAGACCTGTTCTCACGTTTGCTTCCGCGTGTATACCAGATTATTCAGGAGATCGACCGCCGGTTTATCTTAAAGATTCAGGAGCAGTATCCTGGAAATGAAGAGAAAATCCGTAAGATGGCGATCATCCGGGACGGACAGGTGAAGATGGCACATCTGGCTATCGTTGCAGGATATTCTGTCAACGGTGTGGCAAGGCTTCACACAGAGATCCTGAAGCATCAGGAGCTGAAGGACTTCTATGAGATGATGCCGCAGAAGTTTAACAACAAGACCAACGGGATTACCCAGAGACGTTTCCTCATGCATGGTAATCCGCTGCTGGCCGACTGGGTGACCGACAAGATCGGTACCAAAGACTGGGCGACAGATCTGTCCCTGATGTCCGGTCTCAAGAAGTGGGCGGATGACAAGGAAGCCTTAAAAGAGTTCATGGATATCAAGTACCGGAACAAAGAGCGTCTGGCAAAGTATATCCTGGAACATAACGGCATTGAGGTAGATCCAAGATCGATCTTTGACGTACAGGTAAAGCGTCTCCATGAATATAAGCGCCAGCTTCTGAACATCCTGCATGTGATGTATCTTTATAATCAGATCAAGGAGCATCCGGAGAAGAGTTTCTACCCCAGGACATTTATCTTCGGTGCAAAGGCATCTGCCGGATATATCCGGGCAAAACAGATCATAAAGCTGATCAATTCTGTGGCGGATGTGATCAACAATGACCGCAGTATTAATGGTAAACTGAAGGTAGTATTTATCGAAGATTACCGTGTTTCGAATGCAGAACTGATCTTTGCGGCGGCAGATGTCAGCGAGCAGATCTCCACGGCATCCAAGGAAGCGTCTGGAACGGGCAACATGAAATTCATGCTGAACGGTGCGCCTACACTGGGAACCATGGACGGCGCGAATGTAGAAATTGTAGAAGAAGTGGGCATTGAAAATGCATTTATCTTTGGCCTGAGCTCGGATGAGGTCATCAATTTCGAGCAGAACGGAGGCTATGATCCATATGAGATCTACAACCATGATCCGGAGGTACGCCGGGTGGTTGATCAGCTGGTTGACGGCACCTACTCAGGCGGTGACAGCGAGATGTACCGTGACCTTTATAATTCTCTGCTGAAACCGGTAGGAGGAAGCCGCGCAGACATGTATTTCATTCTGAAGGATTTCCGTTCTTATGCAGAGGCGCAGGAAAGAGTCGAGGCTGCTTATCGCGACCGCGACCGCTGGGCTAAGATAGCACTTCTGAATACCGCCTGCTGCGGCAAGTTCTCATCTGACCGTACGATCCAGGAATATGTGGATGATATCTGGCATCTTGACAAGGTGACGGTTGAGGTATAAAAGTTTTCACCCTTCCATACAGTGTATGGGAGGGTTTTTTTATGTGGATGAAATTGAAAAAAATGGGGTGTTATCTGATTATCATTATCCTTCTGCCCTATGTGATAACCGTATTCATTAATGGGCCAGGCATTACCGCCAACTCCAGGGTGGATCAGACCTATATCCGTGTCCAGGACGGGGCTGCACAGGAGACGGAGGATACACAGGAGGCCGGAAACACGCAGGAAATGCCACTGGAAGATTATGGAATCGGAGTGATGGCAAAGGAGATCCCGGCGGAGTATGAAAAGGAGGCGTTGAAAGCGCAGGCAGTACTGGTGCGGACAGACATTTACCGCCAGATTCAGGAAGGCGGAGGAAATGCGGTGGTTCAGGGAGAGTTCTGGAGCAGGGAAGAGATGAAGAAGGCCTGGGGAGCAAAGGACAGTGTTTATTACCGCAAATTTAGAGACGCCTGGCAGGAGACGGAAGGCGAGATCCTGACCTGGCAGGAGCAGCCTGCATACGCACCTTTTTTCCGACTCAGCAATGGATGCACCCGGGATGCAAAAGAAGTCCTGGGATCGGAAGATTATCCTTATCTGCAGGTCCGGGAATGTCCGGAGGATGTGGAAGCCAACGAACAGCTTCAGACGGTGGTCGTAGCGGATATGGATGCGGAAGTGACGGCCCTTGATACCGCAGGGTATGTGCTGAACGTCCGGGCAGGCCAGGAAAATGTAAGCGGAGAAGAGTTTCGGAAGACCTATGAACTGGCGTCCTCCTGCTTTACTCTGCAGCGCTATAACGGCAAGATGAGGATTACGACAAGAGGCGTGGGGCACGGTCTTGGCATGAGCCAGTACAGCGCGGATAAGATGGCAGAAGATGGACAGACCTATGATGAAATTCTGGAATATTTTTTTGAAGGATGTGAGCAAAAAGAAGTAGCAGAAATATTGCAGAATGCAGAATAACTACAGAACCTTCTGGCAAAAATATAGTCAGAGGTGGTGATAAGATGAATAAAAAGCAAAGCCCTCCACAAAAAAAGAGGGGAGCTACCGTCGCAGCAGTATTATGCTTTGTGGCAGCAATCGCTATAGTTGGAACATATACTCTGGGGAACAGCAGGGAGGCCCGGCAAAATGAAGAGCTTGCAAGGACGGAAGAAACGCAGACAAAGGATAACAGCACACAGGACGAAGATGAAAATGGCAGCGCAGAAGAGGCCGGAAGCCTGGTGATCGACAATCAAAGTGACACAGAGGACGGACAGGAAAACGCCGGTACAGATGAAAACAGTATAGGAGAAGAGACAGATGGTGCAGCGGATGAAAATACCTCCGCAGGCGGGACAGGCTCCGGCGGGAGCACCGGGCTACAGCAGACTGGCGGAAACGGCACCAACATCAATTTCAGTGAAGACAGCAAGCTGGTATGGCCGGTCAACGGGACCGTACTGATGAGCTACAGCATGGACAAGACCGTGTATTTCTCCACACTTGACCAGTACAAATATAACCCGGCACTCATCATATCCGCGGCTGAGAACGACCAGGTGATCGCCGGGACAACCGGAATCGTCAAATCCATCGACAATCTGGCCCAGACCGGAACAACCGTAAACATTGATATCGGAAACGGATACGAACTATTTTACGGACAGCTGAAAGACGTACCACTGAAAGTCGGCGATTACGTAGAAGCCAACAGCGTGATCGGCTACGTAAGCCAGCCTACAAAATACTACAGCGTAGAAGGACCAAACGTATACTTCGAAATGCGAAAAGACGGACAGCCCATCAATCCGGTAGATTATATGTAACCGAATGGGGACGGGGGATTTCCAGAAATCCCCCGTCCCCATTCGGTGTTTGAATTGACAATTGTGGAAAACTTTTTATAATTAATGTTGATAACTGGAAAAATAAGTGGAAAATGTGGAAAGATGAATTATACATATATTGTACAATGTAAAGATGGAAGTTTATATACGGGCTGGACGAATAACCTGGAAAAACGTATAAAGGCACATAATGAGGGAAAAGGAGCCAAGTATACGAAGGCCAGAAGGCCGGTAAAGCTGATGTATTATGAGGAATTTTCCTCGAAAGAAGAAGCGATGCGGCGAGAGTATGAGATTAAACATATGTCCCGGAAGGAAAAGGAGACGATCATTTCAATGGGGACGGGGGATTTCTGAAAATCCCCCGTCCCCATTGAAGTTATCAACATGGTTATCGCAATACGAATGCGTACATTACGATAAAGTGGCAGGCGCTGCCGCCCATGACGAACAGATGAAAGATTTCGTGGCTTCCGAAGTTTTTATGTCGGTTGTTGAAGAGTGGAAGCTTCAGAGCGTAGATCACGCCGCCGATGGTGTAAATGATTCCGCCTGCCAGCAGCCAGCCAAAGGCCGCCGGTGACATGGAGTTCAGGATCTGGGTGAACGCCAGCACGCAGGTCCAGCCCATGCCGATGTATAAGACGGAGGATACCCATTTCGGGCAGTTGATCCAGAAGGCCTTGATCAGGATGCCCACGATGGCAATGCCCCACACGATTGCGAGAAGGATCAGGCCGATCTTCCGTGGAAGGACCAGCAGACAGATCGGTGTGTAGCTTCCTGCGATCAGAACGCTGATCATCATGTGGTCGATTTTTTTCAGGATCGTGTTGATCTTTTCAGATCGGTTAAATGTATGATAAGTAGTGCTTGCCGCATACAATAAAATCAGGCTTACCGCATAGACTGTGATGGAGATGATATAGATCCTGTCCGGTTCATGCGCCGCCTTGATCAGCAGTGGAACTGCAGCGAAGATCGCCATGAGCATTCCGATGAAATGTGTGATCGCACTTCCCGGATCCTTGATGTGTTTTTTGATTACCTGTGCCATAATATACTCCTCCTGTTCTTAAAATCTATCGCTGAATATCCCGAAGGACATTTTTGGAAAATACAATATGTGGTTTTTAAAACTATATTATCTATATGTGTATATTATAACCCTTATTCCTAAAAAGCAAGCATAATCACAAAATTTTCATAAATATTCCAAACTGGTCTGGTTAAATATAGAATAACTGGATGTTTATAAGAAGACAGTTTGGTGCTACGATGGATGGGAATTAAGGAGGGAGTTGATAAGTTATGGAAAAAAGGAATCAGACTGTAGTGAAACTGGCCCAGACAGCACTGCTGGCAGCGCTTTGTTATGTTTCTTTTACGTATCTTCAGATAAAGATTCCGATGCCGGGAGGAGACGCCACATCCATTCACATCGGGAATGCGTTCTGTGTCCTGGCGGCGCTCCTTTTAGGCGGAGTTTATGGCGGACTGGCCGGGGCGATCGGAATGGGAATCGCAGATATCATGGACCCGGTCTATATTACCGGAGCGCCGAAGACGTTTCTTCTGAAGCTGTGCATTGGCCTGGTGGTAGGCCTGGTGGCTCATAAAATTGCAAAGATCAATGAGAGCAACGATAAAAAATACGTATTTAAATGGAGCCTGATCGCATCCATTGCCGGTCTGGGATTTAATGTGATCGCAGATCCGCTGGTAGGTTATTTTTATAAAATGTATATCTTAGGGCAGCCTCAGCAGATGGCAGAGGTGCTGGCGAAATGGAGCACGGCGGCAACTTTTGTAAACGCTGTTATCTCCACAGTTCTGGTCAGCGCCATGTATAACGCTCTGCGTCCGGTACTGCTTAGATCCGGTCTGATCATCAAGCCCGGACAAAAGAAAATGGCCTGAAAAGACCATCCATTTAAAGAGACAAAGTAAGGGAAGGCAAGAAGAAAATGGGAGAAAAAGAAGCTGTACAAAGAGATGAAAATATCAGAAAAATGGTAGTGACCGCCTTTTTTGCGGCGGTCACTTTTCTGGGGATCCAGGCATTCCGGATTCCCCTTCCGGCGGTAGTAGGGACACCCTTCGTACATTTCGGACACATTTTCGTGGTCATGGGAGCCCTCCTGCAGGGAGGAAAGAGAGGGGCTGTATCCGGAACACTGGGGCTGGTCATCTTCGATATCCTGAACGGATATCTGCAGGACGTTCCTCAGGTAATGATCGAAACCATTGTAAAATGTCTGATCATCGGCGCCCTCTTTGCAGCGTTAAAGAAAAAGGCCGGTGGCGACAGACAAAAAGAATACCGGGACGCCATGCTCTGTACCGTACTGTACGGCTGTATGAATATCCTGATCGAGTTCGTCATGGGAATCGTCAAAATGATGATTCTGGGAAGTGGTTTCGCGGCAGCGGCAGCAGGATCCGCGGCATCCATTCCGGCAACGGTGGTCAATGTGGTGTTTCTGATCCTGGCCATGGCTCTTCTGTATCGTCCGGTAGAACGACTGTACCGGCGTGCATCAGGGCAATAAACTCCTCCATGGCCCGGGTCTTGTATTTGTGATTCTTATAGTAAAAGTACACCTGGCGGAGGGATTCTTTCCCGGAAAGTTTATAATACACCAGGTTTTCAAAGGAAGGCAGCCTGCGCACCAGCATATCGCTGATAAAGGTAGCGCCAAGCTGAGTAGAGGCAGCCATATAGGCCGTAGACTGCTGCTGCAGCTCCAGGATGATCCTGGGAGAAAATCCGGCCAGCCGACAGAGCTGTTCGCCACGCAGCCGGGTATCGTTTCCGGGCGTCAGCATGATAAACGGAAGCCCGGAAAAAGAAGAAAGCGGCACCGCCTGGCAGTCATTGGCAAGCAAAGACTCTTTCTGAATATGTTCATAGGAGAGCTGGAAGTTTTCCAGCTCTTTATTAATGGAAAAATGTCTGGGAACTGCAAGAAGGATGTGCTCCTGGCAGTACGACTCTTTGTTGTACAGGGCGCTGTCGTAGTGATAGTTATCAATGACAAAGTCCAGGTATCCGTTGGACAACATGGTCTCCAGCTGATCCGTGTTTCCTTCTGTGATCTGGATGTCGATCCGGGGATATTTCTGCTTGAATCCGGCGATCAGCGGCGGAAGTACATAGGCGGCGAACAGATTGCTGGCGCCGATGGAAAGGTGACCGGATTTCAGAGTATTCAGGTTGTTGATGGCATTTTCTACTCTCTGTTCAATCTGAAAAATTTCCTCCGCCGCATCGATATAGATCCGTCCAGCCTCTGTAAGCTGCAGGGGAGAAGTGCTTCGGTCGAATAGAGGAACGCCGATTTCTTCCTCCACCTTTTTGACGCGGGCGCTCAGAGACGGCTGGCTGATATAGAGATTCTGGGCAGCCTTGGAAAAACTTCGTTCCCGGTATACTTCATATACATATTTTTTTCCAGTAAACATAAAAGCCTCCATTATAGTTAAAATAATATAACATATATATAAT